>CAZFIJ010000091.1:0-15704 GCA_964519515.1 uncultured Nitrososphaerota archaeon | reverse complement strand
GAGATATCTACGATAAGTTCAAGGAGCCCTTCTTGAACCTCGCTAAGGAGATAAGGATAGGGTATGGACTCGATGAGAGGAGCGAGATGGGTCCAATGGCCAGTAAGAAGTACAGGGATAATGTTATGAAGATGATAGAGGAGGGATTGAAGGAAGGAGCTAAGTTAGTTTTAGATGGGAGGGGAGTGAGAGTAGAGGATTACCCCGATGGTTTCTACTTGGGCCCGACGGTGTTGGAGGACGTGACCCCGGATATGAAGATAGCTAAAGAGGAGATATTCGGACCAGTAGCTAACTTAATGAGAGCTGATAGCTTAGATCAAGTCATAGAATGGATAAATAAGAATAAGTACCATCACTCAGCCTCTATATTCACTAAGAGCGGGAAGCACGCTAGGGAGTTCTTGCACAACGTTTACGTGGGTAACGTAGGGATAAACATAGGTATAGCTGCTCCAGTAGGTTGGTTCCCATTCGGGGGCAAGAGGTTAGCTGGGTTAGGGAGCCATCATCCTCAGATGGATGCAGTTGACTTCTTCACTGATAGGAAGGTAGGGATAGTGAGGTGGTTCTGAGTGTGCATCGAGCTCTCAGTGGGCAGCCCTTGGTTCGATACAGTTGATCAAGAGCACATACCCGTTAAGATAAGGAACTCTTGCGATAGAGAGCTCTTAGTCGAGTTGGAAGTATCTGGACCTCAGGGGATCATTCAGAGAGTGAGCAGAAAGGTCCCCGGGAACTTCTCTCAAGAGCTAGATATAGTGATGGACATATACTTGAAGAAAGTCGTGATAAAGGGGAGATGGAAGGAAGGAGAGGCTTGGAATGAGATACCGGAGGTAGAAGTCATCCTCAGATGATTTTTTATATTTGAAGCCTCATATCCTCTTTTATCACTTTCGCGACTACCATAGTTGAGGTCCTCTCTATCTCCTCTATCTTCATCATCTGATCCACTACGCCCATGAGCTCATCCCTATTCGCAGCTCTGAATATGACGACGAAATCAGTATCCCCGAAGACGAAGTAAACTGCCATGACTCCGGGTATCTTCGAGATCCTCTCACCGACTCTCTCATAGTAGCCTGGGCTGTATTTAGCCCTCACTAACGTCACTCCCACATACCCCTTCCCCAATTTCTCAGGATTGAGCTTAGCGTAACATCCCTCTATGAAACCCATCTTCTCGAGCCTAGATATCCTGTAATGAACTGTTGATTTCGGTATATTCAGAGTCTCAGATATCTCAGCTATGTTCTTCTTGCAATCCTCCTGGAGGATCCTCAATATAGCTAGATCTATCTCATCGAGCTTCTCCAAGATTACCCCCCGCTAAATGGAGTATCAGATATTAATTTTTTTCGGGACTTTCGCACTCCCTACAATAAGGCCAATTGTATTTCATAGGAAATCCGAGGGCACTCATTTCCGAATCCCGTCCAAGGTAGTAGTGAGATGATCTGGGGATGCCTCCTCAGGGGAATCCGTTTGAGAGCGAGCTCATCGCCAGGCAGAATGCTGCTCCGAAGCGCCTGAAATAGAGAGTGAGAGTAGCCTTCCACTAAGCTTCGAGCTCCTCTGGGGCCCTCATATGTGTTACGTATCTCTTCAGGATCATTACCGTTAAAACGGAAGCTATGAAGAGAGATACTATACCTAGAACACCGAGACCCCCGTATAGCTCGTTCTCAACACCTCTGAACTTAGTGGAATAAGCTGCTAATCCCCAGAGAGCGTTCAAGCCTCCGTGCAGAGATACAGAGGGGAGGATGCTCTCACTAGCTTCGGTGAGCTTCAGCATCACGATAGTCAATGAGATGCAGAATAAGATGAAGAGAGGTATCCCCGAGGCCCTTAAGAGCGGGTAATTATGGCCTAAAAGAGCTATAGCTGTCGAGTGCCAGAGGCCCCAGATGATACCGACTAAAGAGACGCTCTTCAACCCGAACTTCCCACCGAGCTGCCTGAATAGATAGCCCCTCCACCCTATCTCCTCCCCTAAGGCCGCGATAGAATTTATCGTGAGGGCAGCAGGATATGCGATGATCAATTGCATCAATAATATCAAGCTCGCCAACTCCTTCGTGATCCCAGAGCTACTCGAGATCAGCTCTAGGAAGCTATCTATATCGAGCAAGCCCATAGCATATGCCAATAGGAGGAATATCGCTAAACTGAAGTAAGCGAATAGAGGAGCTAACAAGAAGTACTTGAGAGACCTCCAACTGAAGTTTATGTAATTCGCTATAACTCTCAAATCCTCCTTAGATACTAGCAGAGCTACTATCACCCCTAAAGTCGGTGTATACATCCTCAAGAAGCCCCAGAGCGTTAAGAAAAGGCTCAGGAGGAGTTGATTCAAGCCATGGGAGTATAAGTAGAACAGCGCATCTAAGAGGGAGGCTGAGCAGAAGGATACTATCAAGAAGGATACGAGGCCCCTATTCATACTCCATCACGCATGTGAAACTCTTTAAACTTACGTTGTGATTTGAGACGATGAGGCTGATAGGGAGAGTAGCTGATGGGTCCACCGATACTTCAGCTTCCGTGATCTTACTGAAGGACTTAGAGAGAGAGGTGAGGGCTGAGAGCTTAGTCCTCATAAAGAACGGGGGGAGCGATGTCCTCGGCATACTGAGGAGAGGGCTGGGTAAGAACGAGTTCTTGAGTAGGTCCAGTTACAGGCCTGAAGTAGCGTACTTGAGGCATGGAGGGGAGCCTTCTGCAGCTAAGGAAGTCTATTCCTTCGATATCATAATAATAGGGGAAATAGTAGATGGGAGGATAAGGGGGAACAGGAAGATAATAGCTCCTGGCTCTCCAGTCTATATCTTCGATGATGAGAATCCCCTTGAACTATTCTTAGCTAAATCAGCGAAGAAACTGAGCTGGATGAGAGCTCATATAGAGGGGAAGGATTGGCCCGTGCCCGCTGATGCTTTCTACATACCTTATCATGTGGGGGTCTTCGGGTCCACGGGGAGCGGGAAGTCTTACTTCACTAGGCACGTCCTCATACCTCTCTACGTCCAAAATGGGTACAGAGCTATAGTCTTAGATTGGAGCGGTGAGGATTACGCTCCTCACTTCAGGAGCGTGAGCATGAGGGAGATAGCTTCTGATGAGTCCTCAGTCCTCGAGTACATCAGCGGGATGACTGAGGGCTTCTACAGGAACGAAGCTGTTAGGAGCGCTTTCGAGGAGTTCTTACAAGGATGGGCTGAATTTGTTAAGGGGAGGAGTGAATTGGAAGTCTATGAGGAGCTCAAGAAGTTCATTCAGGAGAGCTTGAGGAGGATAAATAGGGATGATTGGAGGAGATCCGCTGAGAGAGCTTTTCAGAGGTTCCTCAGGAAGGTGAAGCCTGAGGACCTCTCGCCCTTCATGGGCTCTATGAACGTGAGTGAGATAATAGATTCGGGCCAGGTGACTGTTATAGATATGTCAGGGTTCTCTAACGACGCTAAGCTCAGCTTATTCCTCAGTTTAGCTGAGGAGCTCAAGAGGAGGATGGTAAGGGGCCAGAGCATGGATATAGCTCTCATAATAGATGAAGCCCCTCAATACTGCCCTTACAGACCTGAGGGGATTCAGCAGAGGGCGACTGAGGAGATAAAGAACTTAGTAGCTTTAGGGAGGAAGCACCGCTTGAACGTGACGCTGATAGCTCAAGGTATAGCTGGGGAGATAGGGATAAACGCTGCGATAAGGAGGAACTTGAACACTAATTTCTACGGGAGGCTCCACCCTCTAGATGCTGCTGGCGAGGGAGGAGCTAAGGAATGGTTAGGCCCCTATGGGATAACTCCAGATTACCTCTTGACCCTTGAGGAGGGTAGATTTTACTTCGCAGGGGCTATGAACCCATCCCCAGTCCCCTTGCTGGTAACGTTCGAGGTGAGCTGATGGAAGTGGAGTGGCTCAGCTTACCCCACCCCCTCTCAATTGAGTTGATGGAGAGAGCTGAGGAAGAAGCCTCGCAAATATCTCCCCTGATAGAGAAGCTAGCGGAGAGCGTGAACTCAGCGAAGAGCTTGATCTCAAGCTTGATAGAGCCTCTGGGGGAGGGGAAAGTCATGAGAGTGGGGGCTGTGGATGGATCGAGATCACCCAAACTGAGCGAGAGGATGGGAGCTAGGTACGGCCTCATAGCTGCAGGAGCTCTCATAATAGAGGGGAAGAGGAGGATCGATGAGAGATACGTAGCTGGGCAGTTCAAGAGGAAGCAAGCCCTCTCCGAAGAGGTGAGCAAGTACTTCTTCGATCTCCTATCAGTATACGCTGAGAGGAAGATAGCTCTCGAGATATTAGATGATGTGGATCTCCTCTTCATAGACGGTAGTTTCTACAGTTTCGTCTATCCAGTCCTCAGGATGAGGAAGCGGGGGTCTTTCGGGGAGAGGGAGGAGGAGATATTCAGGGAGGTATATGAGATGACTAAGAAGCTCAGCAGAAGTAAGAAAGTCATTGGAGTGATAAAGAGGAGCCACACTAGAGCTATAGGGGGATTCATAGCCTTGAACTCAATTGAAGAGCTTAGAGACCTCATAAAAGTGATAGATAAGCTCATATTATCTGTTGTAATGCCACCTAAGACGGTCTTCAGGTACGAGAGGCTGATAGGGGATGAGAACGTGAGCGTCTACACTCAAGCAGCTCACTTAGCTAGTAAGGGCTTGTCGGAGGGTCTGATGGAGAGAGCTAGAGAGAAAGCTTACGAGCCGTTCAAGAAGCTCGGGTTAGATCTAGATGAGTTCAAATCGATGAGGAGGGCTCAAGTCAAAGCATATGCCTCGACACCTGTGTGCGAATTGGAGCACCCATCGATAGATTTAGAGATAGGGGAGGATTCCTTCAGTGATGCCACTGGGCTCCCAGTGGCCATAGATCTGATAGATTCTTCAGTGAGCCTCAGCTCTAAGCTCACTGATGAGTACGTGAGTGAAGTAGAAGCTAGAGTCTTGGAGAGGCTGAAGGATAAGGAGATAGTGAAGTGGTTCTTCCACTTCCTGAACCCTCAGAAGATATTTTAAGGGTGATAGAAAGCTATTATAGTACAATTTTTGAGTGAAGCCCAATGCCTAGCCCCTTTAGGTATCAATAATGCTTCCCCCCCTCTGATGCAGTACCTCTCACCTTCTATCGTTATCTCAACGCTCCCCCTCTCTACGTAAGCCACTTCATCAGCTTCGTGCGTGTGCTCCGGTATTATGTCCTCGCCCTCAGACTCGACTCTGACTACTCTTATCTCGCCTCTCTCCAATATAGGGATCCTCTTCATACGCTACCGCTCCACCTGAATATTATAAAGCCATCAGATCTTGTGGAGATCAACTCAATACTCTCTTCATCAACTTCCTCCCCAATGACCTCCAGATAGCGTAAGATATGATGACCCTCCCGTACATATCTGTGTTCTGAGTGAACCAAGCTCCTATAGCCCCATAGCTCATGGAGAGGATTTGAGCTGGCAAGGCCCTCAAGAATACTAAAGAGATACTGCTTATCAGGAAGGGGATCCAGACGCTACCCATACCCCTTATCGCACCGAAGAAAGCTTGACTTATCCCCAATCCTATCTCGCTCGCGGCCGCTAGTATCAAGTATATCGAAGTGAGCTCGATTACATCTGGATCTGAGGAGAAAGCCCTGCCGACGAAAGGAGAAGCAGCTATTAGAGAGAGGGAGGCTAAGCCCATCCAAGACGCTCCTATCCTCAAGCTCTTCCTCAACACTTCATTCACTTCATCTTCAGATCTCAAGCTCTGACCGGCTTTAACTAAAGCTGTCATACCTATCGCGAAACTCGGTTGTATTATCACTGTCTCCACAGTCACCCCTATGTTGTGAGCAGCTAACGCTGAAGTCCCTCCTCTAGCGACAGCATTCACGTAAACGTTATGGGAGACGCTAGCCACGATCCTCTCAGCAGCTGTAGGGAGCCCTATCCATATCACTTTAAACGCTAGAGATCGAGGCCTCTTGATCCCTATCCTCAGGGGAGGGGGCCTAATGACATATACTAGAGCGCTCAAATAACTAGAGATAGATGAGCCGAGTCCAGCTCCCAGAAGCCCCATCTCAGGGAATCCGAAGAGGCCGAGGGTCATCGAGGGTATCATTATAGCTCCTGAGGATGCGTTCACTAGAGAGCTGATCGTCGGAGTGTAAGCGTCATCACTAGCTCTGTAGATAGCTGATAGTGAGGCATTGATCAGTAAGACCGGGAGGGAGAGGAGCCTCGTTGAAGCGTAAACATAGGACTCGGAGAGTATCTCAACGTTACCCATCGATATCAATTCGAGATAGGGATTCAACCAAATGGGCATAGAGATCAGAGCTATTAGAGAGGATGCTACCGCTAGAGAGAGGGTCTCAGCTGAAGCTTCCTCAGCTAAATCCAGTCTCCCCTCCCCGAAGGCTTGAGAGACTAAGACCATCAACCCGCCCGCGAATACCATTGAAGCAGCGTTCATCAAGAAGAAGAGGTATGAGACAATGCCAGTAGCAGCTATTGCAACTGTAGAGAGCCTGGAGACAGTTATCAAGCTGATCAGACTTATTAAGGAATCAGCTAGAGTCCCTATAGCTGTTATGTACGCGAACTTAGATAGCTCCATCCCATCACCCTTTTATCTATGAGGGGGGAAGCGGTCTCATGAATAGGATGGGAGCGGGGGAATGGGGCCTCCTCATGATCCTCTCCGTACTCTGGGGGGCCTCCTTCCTCTTCATGGGGATATTGGTGAAGGAGCTCCCACCTCTCACTATATCAGCTTCCCGCCTCACTATAGCTTCCCTACTCATAGGCTTAATATTAGCTTCGAGGAGGCCTAAGAACCTCCCCTGGAGGGAGCTCCTCGTCTTAGGGGTATTGAACAACACTATACCTTACGCTCTAATCCTCTGGGGGCAGATATACGTGAGCAGTAGCGTGGCCTCTATAATAAACTCTACCTCACCGTTCTTCACATCTATCTTCGCTCACTTCCTGACTGATGATGAGAAGATAGATAAATTCAGTATGGTGGGGATCTCCCTCGGTTTCTCAGGCGTCTTAGTCATGGCTTGGGACTCAGTGAAGGGGAGTTTGATCGGGGAGTTAGCTATAATAACTGCAGTGATCTGTTACTCTTACGCTACTGTCTACGGGAGGAGATTCTATTCTATGGGCCTCTCCCCTCTAGCTATAGCTTTCGGGCAGCTATCAACTGCTGCAGTCACCTCAATTCCACTAGCGATTTTGGAGAGGCCTTGGACTCTACATATGCCATCGCAGAGAGCTTGGGCCTCGATAATAGGTATCAGTATATTTTCGACAGCGTTAGCTTACCTCATATTCTTCAAGATACTGGAGAGAGCTGGAGCTACGAACGCGAATTTAGTCACCCTCTTGATACCTGTCACAGCTACTTTACTGTGCGTAGCTTTCTTAGGGGAGAGATTAGAGCTCAATCATATCGCGGGGATGTGCTTGATAATGCTGGGCTTAATGATAATGAACACGCGGAGGTGAAGCTTTTTTTAAGTACTTGCTATGAGTAGTATGCACCTCATAATCTCAGACGCTCACGCTAATTACGATGCCTTGATACGAGTGTTAGAGAGCGTGAGATATGAGAGCGTTATATTCCTCGGGGACTCTGTCGATTACGGCCCTCAACCCGCTGAGACCCTTGACTTACTCAAGGAAGTCGGGGCGATAATGCTGAAGGGGAATCATGATGCTGCAGCTGCTCACGGCATCAGTTGTAAGTGCGCTGAGGAGTTGAGGCCCTTGAGTGAGTACACTAGGGAGAGAGTCACGATGAAGTCCCTCTCTGAGGAGGACTTGAAGTTCCTAGCTGGACTCCCGGAGAGAGCCGAGTTTGAGATAGGTGGGATGAGAGTATACGCTGTCCACGCATCGCCTAGAGATCACCTCTACGGTTACGTGATGCCAGATATCAGCGATGAGGAGCTCGACTCAGAGCTCTACGATATCAGTGATATGAGCCCCTTCCCCAGGAGGATAGATCACGACTTGATCCTCTTGGGCCACACTCACAGAGCGATGATGAGGAAGTTGAGGGGTGTGATCTTGAACCCGGGCTCCGTAGGGCAACCGAGGGATGGGGATCCTAGAGCTTCCTTCGCTCTCTTAGGGGAGGAGGTGAGGATAGAGAGGATCGAGTACGATGTAGAGAATGTAGTGAGGAAGATAAAGGATCTGAAGCTCGAGAAATGGGCTGAGGAATCCTTGATAAGTATATTGAGGAGCGGTTCCTTAGATAAGGTAATCCAACATGAATCCAATCCCTAAAACGAGCCCCGATATTATGTTGAGATCGAAAGCTTCTTTATACTTGCCCCTCCTAGCCTCTAAGTTCTCTATCAGTAGTAGCGTCCCGAAAGCCACTAGGGAGGCTGAGGAATAGGGGCCCCTGACGGAGGGCACTAAAGATAAGAAGGAGGAGAGATGGCATATCGAAGCTGAGTTCAACGCGAATGACTCCCCTAAGCACGATGGGATCGACTTTATCCCGAACTTCCTATCGAAGTCTACGTCTTGCATCGCGTATATTATATCGAAACCAGCTACCCATAGGGCTAAGGAGATAGAGTAACTCCAAGGTAAGCCCTCTAGACTATTTGAAATAGCTATGAATCCAGCTAGGGGAGAAGCTCCTAATATAGCTCCTAAGTGGAAGTGGGGGAAGCAATGTATCCTCTTCGCGAAAGGATATGAGAGCTCAGCTAATAATATCGGGAAGGAGAGGAGGAAGCAGAGGAAGTTGAAGTAGAGAGCTGATAAGATGAATATAACTGAGAATAGAGCTATCATTACGGATACCTTAGAGGGGTCAGCTTCCCCAGTGACTAAGGGCCTGCTCGCTGTCCTGGGGTTGAGGGCATCCACATCCCTATCCACTAAATCGTTCGAGAGTATAGCTACGGATCTAGCTGAGAAGAGGGCTACCCCTACCATCACAGCGTCTAGGGGATCGTTGAGGCCAGCAGCTAAAGCCCCTACGTAAGCGAAGGGGAGGCTGAAGAGAGTGTGCGGTAACCTTAGCATCCCCAAGTAAGTCCTATATGCCAAACTCCCTCCACCTCTCATCCACTCTCTTGACCACCTCGGGATCCGGCTCCACTCTCTCCGGCCACTCCCTCCCCAACTCTTCCCTCAACTTCCTAGTGGCATCTATTATCATCTTGCTCCCCAATCTGGGGGTGGGGCTAGCGTGATCTAACTCATCAGTGACAGCGTTCTCTATTATCTGGACGTCCCTCCTCGGGTCGACTGTAGTGGCTATAGCGTATATCACTTCATTTATGTCGTGGACGTTCACATCGTCATCTACTACTACGACTACCTTAGTCAGGGAGAACTGCCCTATGCCTAAGAGCCCCATAGCCGCGCTCCTAGCTTGACCTGGGTATCGTTTCCTTATCGATATTATAGCTAGACCGTGGAAGAGCCCGTACTCCGGTATGTTCATATCCACTAACTCGGGGATTATCATCCTAGCTAAGGGGAGGAAGAGCCTCTCTACAGCTTTCCCTATGACTGAGTCCTCTAGCCAGGGGTAGCCCACGACAGTAGCGTGGAATATGGGGTCTTCCACTGTGTAAATAGCTCTAGCTCTGAATATCGGGAATGGGGAGGGGGGAGTGTAGTAACCCATGTGATCCCCGAAGGGACCCTCTAACCTAACTTCATCCAAGGGGACCTCGCCCTCTATCACTAGCTCAGCTTCAGCTGGTATCAGTAGATCAGTGAGCTCGCCTCTGCTCACTTCGAAGGGCCTGCCAGCTATCATACTAGCGAAGACATAGCTATCTATCCCCTCAGGCACTGGAGCTACTGCTGTGAAAGCTAGAGCTGGATCGACGCCTACTGCGACTGCTACAGGCATGCTACGTTCGTATTTCCTCATGTAAGCAGCTCCCCTCTTGTGTATGTGCCAATGCATCCCAGTAGTCGAGCTATCCATCAATTGCATCCTGTAGACCCCTAGATGATGCACTCCAGTCTCAGGGTCTTTAGTTATCACTATTGGGAAAGTGAAGAACCTAGAAGCGTCCTTAGGCCAAGTCTTAATTGCTGGTATCCTCTCTAGGTCCACTCTATCCCACTTCCCCTTCTTCCAATCCGCTCCGCTCAACTTGGGTAGGTGCCTGCCCAACGATATGACCTCGCCCAACGCCCTCACTTTATCCGAGAGGCTGAGGGGAGGGGAATTGAGCAAGCTCAGTAACTTGCTCCCAGCTTCCTCGGGATCGCAATTCAAGGCTAGCTTCACTCTCTCAGCTTTCGAGAATATATTGCCTACGAGCCTCCAGCCCTCGAAACCCTCTATGTTCTCGAAGAGTAGAGCTGGCCCACCCCTAGCCACTCTCCTGAGTATCTCGGCTATCTCTAGCTCTACACTGACTCTAGCTCTCACTCTCCTCAGCTCTCCGATCTCCTCTAACTTCCTCAAGAACTCCCTAAGGCTCATGGGCGCCCACCATCCCTATCAGTACGTCCTTAAGAGCGTTGATCCTATCCTCCAACCCCATCCCCCTCAACTTCAGCTCAGCTCCTACCTTAGAGGGCTTGGGCGTCATCACTACGCACCTATCGACTACAGTTAGCAGGTCCTCGAGTTGATGCGATACTATTATCGCTGATATCCGCCTCTCCCTCAGTAGGTCTGCTAACGAGGACCTCAGAGTTATCATAGTCCTGAAATCCAAGCCCGTGAAGGGCTCATCCATGAGCACTATCTCCGGCTCTAGAGCTAGAGCTCTCGCTATAGCTGCTTTCCTCCTCGTCCCGCCGCTCACCTTCCTCGGGAAGCTCCTCAAGTCTTCTTCGCTTATCCCGAGCCTCTTAGCGTAATTCAGAGCTTTCTCTATGTCCCTCCTCCCTGAGTACTTGAGGCCCAGGCATATATTTTCCATGAGCGTCCTCCAAGGCAGCAACCTATCCTCCTGAAACACCACGCTCAAACTACCTTCCCTCCTCACTTCCCCCTCGTAACTCTCTAATCCAGCTAGTATCCTCAATAGAGTAGTTTTCCCGCATGAATTAGGGCCTACTATCCCTAATATCTCCCCTCTCTCGAGCCTCAAGTTTATGCCGTCTAGCACTAGTTCGCTGAAGCTCTTCCTTATCCCCACAGCTTCTAATATCACTTCAACCATGAGCTGGACCTCTCCTCGACTGGCATCAGTAAGAGCCTATCTAGAGCTAGCACTAAAGCTATCAATATGAGGGACCAAGCTAAGACTCCGGGAGCGTCAGCTAAGTTATAAGACCTCATTATCATGTATCCTATCCCCCCGCTAGAGCCGAAGGCCTCAGCGACTACGCTTATCCTCAAGGAGAGGCCTAGAGCTACTCTAGAGGCCGCTATTATCATGGGGAGGGATCCCGGTATTATCACATCTAAGTACTCATCAACTGAACTGCCCCCTAAGGACCTCACGGCCTCTATCAAGTTCTTATCGACTGAATCTAAGGCAGTTATAGTAGCTGAGAGGAGTTGCGGGAGCGAGACAGCTGAGGCAACGAGTATAGGAGGGAGGGGGCTGAGTATACCTATCGTCGAGACTAAGATCAGAGACCATATGAGAGCTGATGTACTATTGAATAGGGAGCATATCCCCATTGAGAAACCCCTGATCAACTCTTCCCTATGCGAGAGGAAGCCTAAGACCAGGGAGAGGAGCATAGATAGAGAGAAGCCCGCGAAACTATTGTAGAGAGTTATGATAGAGTGCAGAGCTATTGACTCAGGATCTAAGCTCGCGAGATACCTCAAAGTAGTTAGAGGGGATGGGAGGAGCCCGGGGAGTGATATAACTTCCCATATCAATAAAAGTGAGATGAAAGATGAGAGGGCCCCTACCCTGAATCTCAACATCAGCCCTCCCAGAAAGCTCTCTCCATTAGCTCTTCTATCGATCCCTCACTTATGTAGCCGCCAGCTGAAGCTAACTTCCACGCCACTATTATATCTTCCTTCGGGAGCCCTCTCACTACCTCTACTCTCTTCATCAGCACCTCTATTTCGCTATCGCTCATATTGTACAACTTCTTGAGAGCTTCAGGAGCCCTCTGCCCCCATTCTGAAGCAGCTCTCTCCCTCATCTTCACGAATTCCCTCGCTTCAGGCCTCTCCAAGAAGCTAGCTTTAGCTACCCAGACTAACATAACTGGCTTCCTCCCTAAGTACCTCTCAGCTAACTGAATGAAGTCCACATGTCTATAGCCCTTAGCTATGAGCTTAGATACTATGGGCTCCCAACAGACGATAGCATCTACGTCCCCCCTCTCTAGAGCTTGCACTAACTGGAGGGGAGGGGCATCCACAACTACTATGTCCTTTTGGCTCAACCCAGAGAGGTTCAGATAAGCTAAGAACATAGCGTAAGTCCCGCTAGCTGTCGTAGCTCCTACTCTCTTCCCCTTCAGTTCTCTTATATCTTCGACGCCTATTATAGCTTGATTCTGGAGCATATCAGCAGCTATTATCTTGAGATCCTTATCTCTCTCAGCGAACTTAGCGTACATCTCAGCTGTTATCACAGCTACATCGACTTCTCCCCTTGAGAGAGCTTGAGATAGATCTAAGGACTTATCGAACCTGACTACCTTCATCCAACTCGCTTCCATTATGTCTAGAGTGCTTATCCCCCCTTGTATCGTCCCTACTACTACTTCCCCTCTCCCCTCCCTCGGGATGAGGAAGTAAGCTGCTACGAGCATTAGGGCTAAGATGAGGAGGTAACGCCACTTCATAAGTTAGGCGGGAGTGGACTCAGAAAAATTTTTCCGCAGAGGATCGGCACAACATTGTTAAAGATTTGATGAGAAGGAGGCATCAGCCGGCTTATATCCCTCTAGATCTAGCGTCACATATTTGAATCCTAACTCCTTCAATCCCCTCACTATAATATCGATCTTAGAGGGATCTGAGAAACTGGCTATCTCTTCCCTAGCTACCTCTATCCTAGCTATGCTCCCGTGATCCCTCACCCTCAGGAGCTTGACTCCAGTCAGCTCCCTCACTAACTTCTCAGCTCTACCTATCCTCAAGAGCCTCTCAGAAGTTATCCTCTCCCCGAAAGGTATCCTAGTAGCTAAGCAAGATTGTGGGGCTTTCTCACTGACTGAGAGGCCGAGATCCCTAGCTATCTCCCTTATCTCTTCCTTCCTGATCCCTAGTTCAGCCCAAGGACTGCATATCCCCAACTCCCTCAGAGCCCTAATCCCGGGCCTCTGGCTGTCTGATGCGTTAGTCCCATCGAATATCTCCCTCACTCCCAACTCCTCTGCTAGCTCTCTGATCCTCGTGAATATAGCCCTCTTACAGTGATAACATCTATCCAGCCCATTCTTAGCTACCCCCTCTTCCTCGAGTAAGCTCATCTCTATCAAGATGTGCTTTATCCCTATCTCCTCAGCCACTCTCTTAGCTTCCTCTATCTCCTCCTCCGGTTGGAGCTCCGATACTACAGTCACAGCTATAGCCTTATCCCCCAGGAGCTTCTTGCAGAGAGCAGCTAGAGTCGAGCTATCGAGCCCCCCGGATAGAGCTACTATCACTCCATCCTTCCCCCTCTCAATTATGAATTCAATCATACAGCTCCCTCAACTTATCCTCCACTAACTTCATCACTACTCTGAGGGGCTTCCCAGTCCTCTCAGCTATCTCCCTCAAGTCCTCGTACTCAGGCTTCACCCTGAAGCTACCAGCTACTTTCACCCTCACTTCAGCTTCATACCCATCTACAGATACTCTGACGGGCACTACCTCCCTATTCAAGACGATCCTCTCGCACCTGTAGATGCGTACCCCTAAGCTGCCAGTTTCCTCCATCACGACCCTAGCTAGATGCTCCGCATTACCCCTATCAGCTATTACTTTCAGTATCTGACCGGGCCTACCTTTCTTAGCTATCATAGGGATGATACAAGCATCCCTAGCGCCCTCCCTCAGGATCCTATCTATAGCGTAACCTACTACCTCCCCGGGGACGTCATCTAAATTCGTCTCTATTATCAAGACGTCCTCCCTCATCGCATCCAAGGGCTCCCCCGACACTACTCTCAGCACATTGGGTATCTCGAGCTCCCTCTCCCCAGCTCCGTACCCTACTCTAGAGGGCTTCATCATGGGGTAGAACTCAGTCACAGAGTCCACTATGTTGACGAGTAGTGAAGCTCCCGTTGGTGTAGCTAGCTCTTGCTTCACGGGCCCTCCTACGATCGGGAAGCCCTTGAGTATCTCTAGCGTGGCTGGAGCTGGGACAGGCAGCTTCCCGTGTGAGGTCTCGATAGTGCCCCCTCCCACAGCTAGGGGAGTTGAGTAAACAGTGGTATCGAACGCTCTGAGGTCATCTAGGGCTACTGAAGCTCCTACTATCTCAGCTATAGTATCCGGTCGGCCGAGCTCGTGGAGATGAGCTTCCCCATGTATTTTACTCTCAGCCTCGACTAAAGTCTCAGCTACCTTGATAGCGTAACCCCTAGCTTCATCGCTCATATCCAGCTCCTCTACGCACCTCTCTACGTAATTTACCAGATCCTCCCCCTCCATAGGGGGCCAGCCCTCAGCGTAGAAGTCCACTTTCTTAGCCCTTATCCCCCTCCTCTTTACCTCCCTTATCCTCACTCCTACCTCAGTTATGAGCTCCCCTATCTTATCTATAGCCCTCAAGACCTTATTCTCATCAGCTCCTAAATCTAAGAGAGCCGCTAAGAACATATCACCAGCTATACCCGAGCTGCAGTCTATGAGTATCATCGCTAGAATTATAAATCCACTTATATAAAGGAGGGTCGATTTGAGGGAGATACTGGAGAAGTTAGCTAGGGGAGAGATATCCGTAGATGAAGCTGAGAAGCTCCTAAAGATATTCTCGATAGCTGAGATAGAGGGATTAGCTGAGATAGATCTGGGGAGGGAGATCAGGAGGGGGGTCCCCGAGGTAATACTAGCTGAGGGGAAGAGCTCAGATGAAGTCCTTGAGATAGCTGAGAGGATGCTAGATGAAGTAGGGAGAGCTATAATAAGCAGAGTCAGTGAGGATCTGATGGAGAAAGTAACTGACATTGAGGGAGCTATCATCGAAATACATGAGAGAGCTAGGATAGTAGTGCTGAAGAAGGAGGGGTTCAGAGTTGAGAGGACCGGGGGTAAAGTCGGTATATTGACTGCCGGGACCTCGGATATTAGGATAGCTGAGGAAGCTAGAGTTATAGCTGAGGAGATGGGTTGCGAAGTCCTGAAAGCTTACGATGTGGGAGTAGCTGGCCTTCACAGGATCTTCAAGCCCTTGAAGGAGATGATAAGAGAGGACGTCGATGTCCTGATAGTAGTAGCTGGGAGGGAAGGTGCTCTAGCTTCTGTAGTCGCGGGGTTAGTCGACATCCCGGTCATAGCTGTGCCCTCTTCCACTGGCTACGGTCTCGGGGGAGAGGGGTTGAGCGCTCTCATGTCAATGCTCCAATCTTGCTCATTAGGACTAGCTGTAGTCAATATAGATGGAGGCGTCCCCGCTGGGATAGTGGCATCTTTGATAGCTAATAGAGCAGCTAAATACAGGAGATCGGGAACTCCTTAATCTTCGAATTCAGTAGAACTTCTATGCCCTCCGCTCTCAGAGAACAGATATTACACTGAATTTTCATGAGATCCCCAACGCTTTGCTTCACTAACTACTCT
>CAZFIJ010000090.1:0-2509 GCA_964519515.1 uncultured Nitrososphaerota archaeon | reverse complement strand
TCAGCATCCTCTCTCCTGTATATCTCCCAGGGAGTGAGGCCCTTAATTGGCTCACCATAAGTCGCTCTACCGTGCTCTGGAGCGAGGAGTTCAGCTATATCCGCCAGTTCCTCCGCTAATGGCCTTAAATTCTGGGGAATTTGTCCGATGATATCCCTCAGTTCGTGCGATGGATCGTGCGACCAACTGGGAATTCTGTATACCGCTATCACCGCTTTAGCTGCGTTTTCAACAGCTAGTTGAGAGGAGGCAACTGTACCTCTGGTATCCTCACGCTTATGAGAGTCTTCTGCATCTCCTAAGTATAGTTGAGCTAACTTCATCCTGTAGTCGACTTCAGACTTGGGGTTTATCTTGATCATTTTAGAAGAGATAAGGGCCTCTCATCGACTCTCTTCCAGCCGTACTTACCATCGGGAGTCTTATATTTGATGAGGCCCATGGAATCGACGAACTGCCGCACTCTTGAAGTGAGTTCCCTTATTTCGCCGGTCTTATCGTAGATCACGATACCGTCCACTAGGATGTTGAGGAGGAGGGGCGTTAACTCCAGCTCCCCCTTGAAGAGTTCATCTGCTCTCGCATCTATCAGCGTCACAGCTCTCTCTAAGCATCTGGACACCACTCTGTATATAGCTGAGCGGACCTCGACGCCCCCGAGACCCCTCAGCACTATGAAGATATCTACATCGCTGTCCCTTCTAGCCTCGCCGCGGGCCCAACTGCCGAAGAGAATCAACCCGAGGAATTCATCCCCTAAGAGCTCCTCAATATCCTTTACACATTCTCCGAGCCTCCGAATGATTGACTCGCGATCTACCTCGATCTCCCGCGGGAGCTCAGATAGATGGGTATGGCTTCCCGGCCTTCCCGACAACCTCCTCTCTCACCTTCGCACCATGCGACTCAGCTATCTGCTAATCGCGACCGCTTATAAATGCGACGATTCACCGCTGCTGAGAAACATCATGTCATGATGCACGCGGGCCTGAGCGATCCCGTGAGTTAGGGTATCAATCCCTCTATGCTTACACATCTCACTAGCCCCTCCGCTTTAGCTCTCAACTCATTATCCCCTGTTACCAGCGGTAATTCATGCTCTCGAGCGAGCACTATGTGAGAGGAGTCGTATGCTGTGATCCCCAATCGCATCGCTACCCTTAAGACCTCTTCCTCTAACCCCTTTATGTCTAGGACGTTCATGAAATCATTGATCTGCCTCACTACCTTCGCGAGCTCCACCATCCTGTCTTCTAGGATCGCTTTAGTAGATGAGCGTCCTTCCAGAGGGCGTTTAAGACTTCATATACCGTCAACCATTGTATGTAATTTCTAGCTAGTAGGTTCCCCCTCCCTCAACTTCAATGCTTTGACTAAAGATGAGGAATCGAAGAGGTAACTTGGCATCGAGGCCCCTCCCTATCCTCCCTCACGTATCTGACGATTCTCTCAACATCGATCGCATCAAGGACATCTTTTAAGCTGTCAAGCTTCTGCATAATTAACTCAAGCTCTCTTCTCTCGACCTCCTCAATCTTCTTCCTCAAAAACTCAGATAAATTGATGCCGAGGCTCTTAGCTCTCGACGACCTCCTTCCTCACCTTCGTGGAGACAGTTATATAACCTACCCGATGTGTCCACTTATCGATCACTACAACTTAGCTTATAAATGCTGTGAATGATAACCGAGAGCTAAGGTTGAGGCCACGTCGATTCGGGAATTTCCATGCACAACATGAACCTTCAGTTGAGATCAAGGCTATTACAATCTTTAGATTTCGTAATGAATCTAAGAGAGCTGCCATATGATATTCTGGAACCGTAAATGCTGGCCGCATAAGTCATCTCCTAACGGTTGAGTTTCTTGTAGTAACCTGAGAAACTCCTTTAGTTAAACCTGCGTCCTCATTTTAGAGAGACCTCTCCCTACCTCCTCAGCGAACTGAAATTACTATCACTCTCCCATAGACGCGAGCCCTATCTCTTCCAGTCTCATCCTCTGACGATCAAGATAGAACTTTCACCAGCTATTAACTCACGGACTATCAATCCGCTTCAGCAGAAACACACCTTATTGATCCAACCTGTCAACTCGCTGCCTGATCGTACACCCTATCATTTCAGAGCCTTTTCATCCCTCAGACTCCTGTACTTCAGTTCAACGTCAAATACTTCTGCCAGAGCTTGACTAGTGAGCGACCAATAGAGCTGACTGTCCCTCAAGATGAGCTTAACCCCCTCTAACAGTATCTTGAGCTTGAGTTTAGGAGGTACCTCCCGCAGCGGGACGACATCTATTGGCAACCCTAGCTCATCCTCAAGCGTCCCTGCTAGCTCTATTAAGTCCTTCAAGCTCTCTTCATAGCGGAAATAGACTGCGATGTCCACGTCCCTTACGAACTTCCTCCTCAAGACAGAGCCGAAGAGGATTGCTATGACGAGGACCGGTAGCCTGTCTAGAGCAGCCCTCAGTGGGTCGGCAACCTGCGACACCGCGCCGCGGGAGGC
>CAZFIJ010000089.1:0-24195 GCA_964519515.1 uncultured Nitrososphaerota archaeon | reverse complement strand
CTCCGCTGCGGGGTCGAGGCCCCCCGGGCCCGCTATGTGGATGGTTGAGTAGGAGGCGATCATTGAGTAGCCCCGCCCGGCTTCGAACCGGGGTCTCCGGGTCCAGAGCCCGGCGTGCTTGGCCGCTACACCACGGGGCTTCACCACTCACTGGAGTACCAAATATTAAGCTTTACGCTCGAGCTCCCGCTGAACGTTAGCTCGACTCGAGTTAATATTTAATATTGAGAAATCCTGTGATGATCGCTAGCCATCTATTGAGAGTTTATGAAAGCTTTACCTCAGAGATACCTTCATTAACGCTTCTTCAGGGCCTCCTTCATCTCCTTGACACTGGCTACGGCGTCCCTTCCCTCTTCGATATGCGTCCCCACTACTATTACGTTAGCCCCTGCCTCAGCCCTCTCCCTCACTAGCTCAGGGGATCTGAGGCCCCCACCCACTATTATGCCGAGATTCGTCCTCTCCCTGACTAATTTCACCATCTCAGATGGTACTGGGGCCTCAGCGCCGCTCCCGGCCTCTAGATAGATCCACCTCATCCCGAGCATCTCAGCGGCTGTAGCGTAAGCTAAAGCTATCTCCGGTTTATCCCTGGGTATGGGGTTGACTGAGCCCACCCAACCGGCAGCGCTCCTCTGCCCCGGTTCCACTATGAGATAAGCCGTGGGTATGGCTTCGAGACCCATCCTCCTTATCGGGATCGCAGCTAAAGCTTGCGCTTGTATTATCCAGTAAGGATTAGTTGAGTTGAGCAGAGACATGAAAAGTATCGCGTCAGCGTGAGGGGATACTCCATCGACGTTTCCAGGGAAGAGTATTATCGGTATGTTGGATTCTCTCTTGATGCTCAATATTATCTCGTTTATCCTGAAACCAGCTCCTATAGACCCTCCGACGAATATCAGATCAGCTCCTCCATCGGAAGCTGCCCTAGCTAACTTCCTAGCTCCCTCATCATCCAATTTAGCTGGGTCAAGTAGTACAGCTAGGAGGGTCCTCTCAGCTGATTCCTTCCTCATACGTTCCTCCAGGCTCATCCCGGTTTGAGGTCATGGAAAAATATAAAGGGCTCAGTAGTTCCCTTGATGCCGCTTGAGCATCAAGGGTAGGATATTAGCTGTCGATGACTCCCCATTCGAGAGGGGGAAGGACGCTGAGACATCCTTAGTCGGGATCATGTTCAGGGATCTCATAATGGAATTATCCCTGAGGGAGAGGGTATCTGTGGATGGCGACGACTCCACTGACGCTCTGATAAAGATGGTGAGGAGCCCTAAGCTGAAGGAGGAAGTCAGAGTAGTCATGAGCCACGGCACTACTTTCGCTGGTTTGAACGTATTAGATGTGAGGAGATTCTACGATGAGACGGGCATACCTTTCATAGCTGTCACATCGAAAGCACCGACGGATGAGATAGAGAGAGCTCTTATCTCAGCTGGGATGATGGAGAAACTCGAGATAGTCAGGAGGAACCCCCGGTATAACCCATTGAGGACTCCCAAGGGGGTATGCTTTTACTCGACCATCGGATTGACTGAGGGTGACGCTGAGAGGATGATACTGAAGTATATAGTGGAATCCAAGATCCCGGAGCAACTTAGGATAGTGGATATAGTATCGAGGCTGTTGGCGGGTTGTCGCTACTCCCAGGGGGAACCCTGAAGGTTTTTATTGGGTCGATAGATCTGCGGGGCTGGAGGGGAAATCTTGCTAGAGCCCAAGCTCAAGGAGAAGCACTGGTCCCCTGAGATGGAGCTCGAGATACAGAGGATCTGGGATGAGGAGAGGATATATAAGTTCGATCCAAATACGGGGAAGCCCACATTCTCAATAGATACCCCTCCTCCTTACGCTAGCGGGAAATGGCACATAGCTGCAGCGATTCACTACTCCCAAATAGATATGATAGCTAGGACCATGAGGATGATGGGTTATGAAGTCTACTTCCCTCTGGGGATAGATAGGAACGGGCTCCCAGTCGAAGTAGAGACGGAGAAGCGTTACAAGATAAGGATGTTCGAATATCCGAGGGAGGAGTTCATAAGACTCTGTAGGGAGTTCTTAGATGAGGCTGAGCGAGATATAGTCTCGATAACTAAGAGGTTGGGGATAAGCTTCACGACTGAGCAGTACTTCCAGACTGATAGCGAGTTATGGAGGATGGTGACTCAAGCTACTTTCATCGATGCATGGAATAAGGGGTTCGTTTATGAAGATTACAGACCTAACGTCTATTGTCCGAGGTGTAGGACGACTCTAGCTGATGCTGAAGTTGAGTATAGTGAGATACCCACGAAATTGGTCTACTTGAAGTTCAGAGTTGAGGGGAGTGATGAGAGAGTCACTATAGCTACTACTAGACCTGAGCTACTTCCAGCATGTAGAGCGGTGATATACAACCCCGATGACTCCAGATACCATTGGCTAAGGGGGAAGAGGTTAGTCACACCCCTAGGGGATATCGTCCCCGTATTAGAGCATCCGTACGCTGACCCTGAGTTCGGGACCGGTCTAGTGATGGTATGTTCTTACGGCGATAAGATGGACGTACAGCTCTTCAGGGAGTTGGGGCTCGATCCTAAGATAGTAGTGGATGAGGACGGCTCTCTGAATGAAGCAGCTGGAAGGTACAGAGGGATGACGATAAGCGAAGCTAGGCAGAGGATAATAGGGGATCTGGAGGGAGAGGGGTCCCTCGAGAGAGTGGAGGATATAATTCATAGGACCCCAGTTTGTTGGAGGTGTAAGACCCCGCTCGAGATAATCCCCATGAGGGAATACTACCTGAAGCAGATAGATTTCATTCGAGATCTCGAGAATTATCTGACTACTGTCAGGTTCTATCCTGAGTGGTCCTCTAACTACTGGAGGGAGTGGTTGAGATCCATAAGCTCCGATTGGCCCATATCGAGGAGGAGATATTACGCTACAGAGATACCTATATGGTACTGTAAGAACTGCGGTAAGCCAGTGCTACCGAGACCTGGGAAGTATTACAGACCATGGAGGGACGAGCCTCCATTCGATAAGTGCCCTCACTGCGGTTCCTCAGATGGTTTCGAGGGCGAGAATAGAGTATTCGATACTTGGTTCGATTCCTCAATATCCCCTCTCGTTTACAACGGATACCTCTGGAACGATGAGATGTTCAAGAAGCTCGGACCTAGCGACTTGAGGCCTCAGGGCAAGGATATAGTGAGGACATGGCTCCACTACACATTCCTCAGGGTCCACCAGATATTAGGGAAGCAGGCCTTCAAGCATGTCTGGCTCTCGGGCATGGGTTTAGATGCTCAGGGGAGAGCGATGCACAAGAGTTTAGGCAATGTGATCTATCCCTGGCCCTTGTTCGAGAGATATGGAGCTGATGCAGTCAGGTTCTTCGGAGCCGCTGAAGCTCATCACGGATCGGACTTGAGGATATCCGAGAGGAAGATAGAAGGCGCCTATAAGTTCCTCCAGAAGCTGTGGAACGTCGCTAGATTCATATCCCAGTTCGAGGAACCTGATAATAGAGTAGATCTACAACCAACTGATCTATGGATATTGGGTAGATTGAATAGATCTATAGAGAGGGCTTTAAATGGTTATAGGAACTTCGATTTCTTCGATCCGGCTAATGAAGTCAGGAACTTCGTTTGGGAAGTCTTCGCCCCTCACTACATCGAATTAGTCAAGGAGAGGGCTTACGGCACTGGAAATGAGGCAGAGGTGAGATCAGCTAGATGGACCCTCCATCAGGTCTTGAGGACCGTCCTGAAGCTCTCAGCACCGATAATACCCCACATAACTGATTACATATGGAGACAGATCTACGGGGGCTCAGTCCACTTAGAGAGCCTCCCGGAACCGAGGGATGAGTACTACACGGATTACCTCAAGTTAGGTGAAGCTTTGATGGAGTTCAACAGCAGCGTCTGGAGGATGAGGAAGGAGAGGAACCTCAGCATGAGGGAACCGATAAAAGTGGAGATACCTGAGGAGTTGAGCCCCTTCAAATCAGATCTCTTGAGGCTCCATAAGATATCTAATTAACGCCGGGGGTGGGATTTGAACCCACGAGGCCCGGAGGCCACCGGATCTCGAGTCCGGCCCCTTTCTTAGCCGGTAGTCGGCCCTCTGGCTAGGGTACCCCGGCACTACTCTTTAATTTCATCACAGCCTAAAAATTTTTGGTGATGAGATGAAAGGAGTGATCGTGTTAGGTACGGCTGGCTCAGGCAAGACTACGTTCACAGCTAACTTCTCGAAGTGGTTGAATGAGAACTTCCTGATCAAGAGTTGCCCAGTCAACTTAGATCCCGGAGCATCTTCACTACCGTACGAGCCATCTTACGATATAAGGGATATGATAAGCGTGGAGGATTTGATGAGGAGGGAGAATTTAGGACCTAATGGTGCTATAGTGAGAGCTGCAGACCTAATAGTCGATAGATCCGATGATATAGTCAGATCCCTCGAGTCGCTGGATTGCGACACCTTGATAATAGATACTCCAGGACAGATGGAGATATTCGCATTCAGGCCGACTGGGAGGGCCTTGTGTGAGAGGCTATCTAGGGGTACGAGGCTCCTCTCGATCTACTTGGGAGATTACGATCCAAAGAGGGATTTAGAGGATTTGATATCCTCTGCCTTCCTCGCGAAGATACTAGAGCTCAAGCTGGGGGTCAAGGTAATTCCCGTGCTCAATAAATCCGATCTCTGGGGAGGGAGGGATTTCAGCGATATATGGGAGGCTGTCCTGAGGGGGGAGATGAGCGTGTTGGAGGGGAGGGATGGTGTCTATGTAGATGCTCTACAAGACCTCTTGAAAGCTATATCATCCTTCAGGTCCCCGATAAGAGTGATATCTATCTCAGCTAAGTACTCCCATGGGTTCGGGGAGGTCTTCGATTCATTGAATGAAGCTTGGTGTGCGTGCGGCGATATGACGTAACCGATCCAGAATGAATTTACCATGAGTTAGATTTATTTTTTAGGAAAGGGCAGAGAGAGATTTCATCTCATACCATCTTTTGAGGAGCAGAGTTCCATACGTCCCTCTAACGATTTTAACTTGCGATCCCCCGATCACTTGATGAGTGAAGTCGAGTTACTCAGAAAGTTCCTGAGGAAGGGCCTCAATCTGACGCCTGAAGCATTGAGCTTTTTGATGCAGAGGGATGACGTCGATAGGATAGTGGATTTAGTGCCGCGTAAGCCCGTCATAGATTATGAGGATATCCTCCCATTGATAAGAGCTGAGAGTAGGGAGGTTGAGCTCGAATTCGATGTCATCTTGAAGCCGAATAACTTAGGCATCCTCGGGAATATTGAAGAGTTCATCAGATTCATCAGAGCGAGGTTCGATAAGCTCAGACCCTTAGTGTCGAGATGGGTGGATCTCGAGCCCATACCCATAGCGGAGTTGAGGAATAAGACTAGCAGAAATGGGGACAGCCTCTTCGTAATAGGCATGATAATGGAAAAAATTTCAGCAAAAGATGGGTCGATAAAGATGGTCCTTGAAGATGAAAGTGGCGCAGTGAACATCATATTCAAGAGGGATAGCAGGGCTTGGGAGCTCGCGGAGAAGACGCCCCTGGATAGCGTGATAGGAGTAAGGGGAACTTACGTCAATGGGAAGTTATATGGGGAGAGTATCTTCCTACCTGATGTCAAGAGCGATGAGGTCCCCGAGGGGAAGCATAATGGGAAGGTCGTCATGATAAGCGATGTTCACATAGGGAGCAGGTACTTCAACGAAGGGGCTTTCGAGAAATTCGTGAGATGGTTGAGGAGTGAGGATGCTAGGGATGTCAGATACCTCATGATATGCGGAGATCTAGTGGATGGTATAGGTGTCTATCCTAATCAAGAGGAGGAACTCAGGATATCGGATGTCTATAAACAATTCGAATACGCCGGCAAGTTCCTCTCCAGGATACCGAATTGGATCAAAGTGATTTACATCCCGGGGAATCATGAGCCCATTAGACAAGCTGAACCTCAGCCGGAGCTTCAATCGGATTACCTGGACATATTACTGGATGCCAATCAGAACATAGTAGCTCTTCCCAACCCATCGATAGTGAGGATAGGGAGCCTGAGCTTTCTCCTCTACCATGGAAGGAGTTTAAATGCCGTGATGAAGCATATACCAGGCCTACAGCCCGTGAACCCTCGAACTGTAGTAGAAGCGATGTCATGGATCTTGAAGTTGAGGAATCTAGCGCCTATATATGGTGAACACCCTATATCGCCTGAGGAGAGGGATTGGCTCTTGATCGAGAATCCCCCTAACGTATTTCATACGGGTCATGTCCACGTTTACGGCGTGGGGAATTATAAGGGAGTTAAGCTCGTCAACTCAGGCACTTTTGAGAACGAGACCCCTTACATAAGGAGCTTGGGGATAGAGGTCACTGTTGGGAACGTCCCCGTGATAAATCTAGAGGATCTGGAGATTGAAATTATGAATTTTCAATAAAAAAGTCGGGTGATTTACATCCTTATTCCCATCTGGAAGAGGAGGGACTTCATCTGTTCCGGAGGCAGGGCCATCCTCTCGACGACCTTCGTATTACCCCTGGCCCCTCCGTAATCCATCTTTATCTCAACTAAACCGAGGGATTCGAGCTCCCTCAAGATCCCGCTCACCCTCCTCATAGTGAGCGGTTTCACACCGTAGCTCAGGGCTTTCTTACCGTATACAGAATATATGACTCCAGTCCCAGGCCTCACTTGAGGCCTCTCTAATATCTCAGCTATAGCCGCTAAGATCAACCTATGGTGAAGGGGCAGCGTCCTCACGGTGACTGATATCTCCTCCTCATTGACAGAGTTGAGAGCTCTCTCTACATGTTTAACTGTCAGCTTCTCAGCTTTCTCATCCTCAGCAATCTCAGCAGCTATTCTCAGGACATCTATAGCTCTTCTAGCATCTCCTGATTCTTGAGCAACTCTAGCTGCGATTAGATGAAGTGCTTCATCATCCCAAGTCCCGAGCTTTATTCCCAAGTCTGCTCTCTGCCTCAGTATGTTGTAGAGTTGAGGTTGAGTGTATGGGGGGAAGTGGATCCTCAAGGGCTCGAAGCTACTCCTCTCCCTCGGATCCAACCTCTCTAAGAAATCCAATGTATTGCTTATTACGACCATGCTTATGCTCAAGTCCCCTCCGAGCTCGTAGTTGAGCCTCGAGAGTGAGTAAAGTATCCTACCGCCATCCCTCCTGACTAATAAATCTACTTCATCTAAGATCACTATGAGCCTCGAGTTCGAAGATGAGTAAGCTTCGATGAACTTATCCCAGAGGACATCAAATGGGTAGCCAGAAGGCGGGACTAAAACACCTAAAGCTCTATTCAGTTGGTACATAACTCTATAAGATGTCGTCGCTTGACTGCAGTTTATGTAAACGAACTTAGCCCTGAGGTTAGGGTACTCTTGTTTGAACTTCCCAGTCACGTTCTTAACTACTGCTGTCTTTCCAGTTCCAGGCTTACCTATGAAAGCTACATCGCTCGGGGGTTGGTCGCTCAATAGATCTGATAGAGCCCTAGTGAATTGGAATATCTGCTCCTCCCTTCCCGGCAGAGTATCGGGTATGAATGAATCCCTTAGAACTCTCTTATCTTTAATTATTGAATAGCTTACATAGGAGGTATCATAAAATATACTATTATTTATCGGCATCCACAACTTCCCCTCCGCCCAGACCTGAATATGATAAGCATCAACTCCACCTTTAAACTTGATGCCTTTTTAAATGAAGTATTATGAAAGTATTATATCACATTCATCGATGAGAAAAACATATGATAATGAAGATGTGATATATTTCAGTTCCATCATCTCTGAGCTCGGAGAGAGACCCCCGTATTTCAGCTCCATCAACTCCATGAGATGAGGGTCGGAGTTGAAATAACACATCTTCAACTCTATATCATCGGAAGGGAAGGAGTAGAAACTCAGGAGGGAGTGTCGCTAAGAGTGGACCTATGAGTAAGACAGTAATAGCGTATGTTAGAGCTAGGAGATCCGTAAACTTAACTTCATAAGTGATATAACTAGTCCTCTTCCCCGATCCGAAACACCTACTCTCTAGAGCCTCAGCTAATTGTTGCGCTCTCCTGATAGCTATGACTATCAGGGGTATCAGTAGGGGGAGGAGGCTCTTAGCTCTCCTTATGAACCCACTCCTCTCTACTTCATGCCCCCTACTAGCTTGAGAAGCGACTATATTCATGAAATCATCAGCGAGCACGGGGATGAATCTCAAAGCCACTATGAAGGAGAAAGTGATAGAAGTGGGGACCTTCATCTTAGATAACACATCCCCTATCTCCGAAGGGTTCGATCCACTCATGAATATAGCGGAAGCTATTATCATTACGAGTAACCTAATCACCATAGATAAACTGAAAATTATGTTATTTGTGGTAATATAATTTAAGATAATTAGTATTAAGATGAAGAAAGTTGAAGCTCTTAATGACCTTATGACCTTCCTCCCTGATCTCGACATCAGTATCAAGGGAATCTGCGCTACTAGTGAGAAGAGTTGGAGGATGAAGCTAGTGGATATCAATGGGAGGATTATGAAGATTATAAATAAAATGAACTTGACTAAGGGATTCAGTCTAGCATATACACTCTCGAGTTGACCGGTCTTGAATATCTCAAGCATTCCCAGCGGATCGAACACTCAGACACCTCCTCAAGAGGTCCTCAATGAGATAAGAGATTGGAGGCATCAATTGATTCATGACCAGGCCCCTCACATCTGAGAAAATATCCTCAGGGGGCCCTCTCTCATAAACGGACCCCTTACTCAATACTATGACTTCATCAGGATCTAGCTCCTCTAACCACTCTATATCATGAGTCACGACGATAATTCCCTTCCCTTCATCCCTCAAATTCCTCAACAAGTTTATCAGGGAGTCCTTAGAGAGGGCATCTTGCCCCACGGTCGGCTCATCTAACGCTACGAAAGTCGGTCTCATGGAGAGGACGCAAGCTATAGAGAGCCTTTTCATCTCCCCCCCACTGAGGGACCAGGGGCTCCTTCCCCTGAGTTCCCAGAGGCCTACTTCTTCGAGACTCCATCTGATAGAATCCTCGATCTCACTCTCATCCATCCCCACGGATCTAGGTCCGAAGGAGACTTCCTCCTCAACGGATTCCGAGAAGAACATATGCTCTGGATTCTGAAACACTAACCCTACTTTCCTAGCTAATTGAGCTACGCTAGCTTCTCTAGTATCCATACCATCCACTAACACTCTCCCCACCATCTCCCCTCTGTAGAAGTGGGGTATCAAGCCGTTCATCATCCTGAGTAGCGTTGACTTCCCAGATCCGTTGGGCCCTATCACTCCATATATCCTCCTAACTTTGAACTCTAAGGAAATGTCTTTAACGGCAAATCCCCTGCTTCTCTCATATCTGAAACTGACATTCCTGAATTCTATCAAGAGATCACCTCGTCATAGCTTTTAGGAGCTCCCCTACGGTCAGAGGTCTCTCCTTGATCCCGTGGTCCTTCGCGAATTTAACGACCCCAGGTGACTTAACCCCTAGGGAATGGGGATCATCGTAAAGCACCTCCCTGGGATCCCCGTCGAACTTGATCCTCCCTTCATGCACTACTAGTAGCCTGTTAGATGAGGGAGCGAAGAGATCTAGCCTATGTTCAGCTACGATTATAGTGATCCCCTCCCTATTGAGCTCCTTCAGTATTCTGACGATCCTAGCAGCGCCGAAAGGATCGAGTTCACTAGTAGGCTCATCTAATACCAATATCTCAGGTTTCATCGCTATTATAGATGCTATCGCAACGAGCTGCTTCTCCCCACCGCTCAGCTCATAAGTGGGCCTCCTCTCCAGATGCTCTATCTTGAGCTTGGATAGAGCGTAATTCACCCTGTAGATCATCTCCTCCCTACTCATCCCTAAGTTCTCGAGGCCGAAAGCTATCTCTCTATCGACCCTCAGAGTGACTATCTGATTATCTGGATTCTGAAACACTAACCCTACTTTCCTAGCTAATTGAGCTACGCTAGCTTCTCTAGTATCCATACCATCCACTAACACTCTCCCCACCATCTCCCCTCTGTCGAAGTGGGGTATCAAGCCGTTCATCATCCTGAGTAGCGTTGACTTCCCAGATCCGCTCATCCCAGCTATTAGGAGGAAATCGCCTCTCCTTATATCTAAATTCACGTCTCTGATAGCGTAGGATTCGCTTCCCTCGTACTTGAATGACACTCCCTCGAATTTTATCAACATGCTCACATGCATGAACTGTCAAAAAAGATTATAATAGCAACTCATCACCCGATGGTAGGGATCGGAATGTCGAGTAGGAAGGCGCGTGGGAAAGTCAAAACTAAGACCTGGTACAATACATATGCTTTCGATATATTTCCAGGTCAGTGGATAGGGGAGACTCTTGCTAGCGATCCAGAGGGCTTGATCGGGAGGAACGTTGAGGTAGTAGTCAGGGATATAACTGGTGACTTCATGCATGAGAAGTACAAGCTCTGGTTCAAGATATTCAAGGTAGAGGGTAACAAAGCTTACGCTAGGTTCGTGAAGGAGATGCTGAACAAAGATTACATGAGATCGATCATCCAGAGGAGGAGCTCGAGAGTGGACATCCAATCGGAAGGGGTAACTAAGGACGGCAATTATGTCAGGATATTCACTCTGATAATCACATTAACTAGGATAAGGAGTAGCCAGAAGCACGCGATAAGGGAGAAAGTCGATGAGTACGTCAGGAGTATGATCCCGAACTATACAGTGGAGGAGATAGTCAGATCCTTCATATTCGGTAACCCTCTCCCAGTCACCTCTGAGATACAGAGGATCTCCTCTAAGATAGCGCCTATCAAATATGTGGAGCTCAGGAAA
This sequence comes from uncultured Nitrososphaerota archaeon, assembly GCA_964519515.1. GTDB lineage: Archaea > Korarchaeota > Korarchaeia > Korarchaeales > Korarchaeaceae > Korarchaeum. The sequence continues at coordinate 13,290 of CAZFIJ010000089.1, read as the reverse complement.
ATGGTGATCCTGAAGCCTTCGGAAAGAGAGGCTGAGGAGAGGATTGAAAGTAGCGCTGCTAGCGGCGGGTAAGGGGAACAGGTTAAGGCCCGCCACGGACTCCATACCCAAACCCTTATTACCGATCGCTTGCTCAACTCTTTTAGAGCATAATTTAACTCTCCTCAACTCGCCAGAAGTTTACGTCGTCGTATGCTATATGAAAGAACTATTCCTCGAATACCGATCGAAGTATGGAGTCAATTTAGTGGATCAAGGCGAGCCCCTCGGGACTGGTCACGCGGTCCTCAAGCTCGAGGATTCAGTTAGAGACGATCTCCTCCTCTTATACTCAGATATCTACATCCCACCGGGATTCATCGAATTTTTCCTATCTGAGGGGGATGAGTACGATCACTTAGTCGCAGCTGCCCCTGTCGAGAGACCCTGGGAGTTCGGCGTCATCGAAGCTGAGGGGAAGCTCCTCAAGAGGATAGTTGAGAAACCTAAGAGAGGGGAGGAGCCATCGAATTTAGTGGTCGCTGGAGTCTTCCTCTTATCCCAATCTATATTCGATATACTGAGGGGCCTGGGTCCCTCCCCCAGGGGGGAGATAGAGTTGACATCAGCGATAACTGAAGCAGTTAAGAGAGGGGAGAGAGTGGGTATCGTCAGAATGAGCCCTTGGGTGGATGCTGGGAGGAGGGAAGATTTCCTCCTTGCTCAGGAGCTGCTCTTAAATGATATGGTATCGGGGTTGAGGAGAGTACCCGAGGGATTCAAAGTAGAGGGGTCGTTGATAATCGGGAGAAACGCTGAGATAGACGGATCTAATTTGGATGGGCCCTGCTGTCTAGATGGCAAGTTGATAGATTCGAGAGTAGTTAAAGCTTACTTACAACGGTCTGAAGTGATAGGATCTACTATAAGGAATTCCATAGTGATGAGCGGCTCCTTCGTGAGGGGATCCCTGATAGAATCTTCCATAATCTCTAAGGGCTCCTCTGTGATCAATTCGAAATTGTCGAACTCTATAAATGCATCAGGGACATCTATCGAGGGATGCGAAGTAGATAGTGATCTAATTTGGGAGAGCATGTCCTGCCCTACCTAGCTGTCACTATCTTAATGACATCCCTATGCTTCAGTTCATGATCTAAGGATATCCTCATCTTATTCCTGACATCTATCCCATGCAGAGCCTTACTCGCGATCTCGCTGTGGATCCTCTCAGCGAGATCTAATACAGTACCATTCCTAGGGAGTATTATAGCATCTGGGAGTATATTGCCGTCCTTATCAGAGAGCTTACTCTCATTCTCAACGGGAAAGACTACTTTCATCCTCAATACATTGAAAACGGAGACTTCTAAAGTATCCTGAACTCCAGTGCTCCCGAATTCATTGAGAACCCTCTCCCTTATCATATTCAGGACTTTCAACTGAGGCTCAGATAACTTAGCTTCATCTACTATCTCGAAATCCCCATCCCCTGGCTCATATCTTATTAAACCAGCTCTTGAGGCCTTCCTCAATATAAGCTCAGCTTCAGCAGAAACAGGGATCACTGGCTCTTCGAAAGCACTTCTCAACCTCTCTAAATTCTTATGAGCACCTGAGATATCGATCTTATTTGCAGCTATAACGAATGGCTTCCCCCTCTTCAGTATCTCATTCGATAGTTCCTGTAGCTCATCTATAGTGAGATCTAGAGGTGACTTCCTGATGGGGATAGATTCGAGAGCTTCCTTAACTACATCTCTACTTATCTCAAGGCCTGTTAAAACTTCATGAATGGCTTCATCGTGAGAAGCACCGCTCAATAGCTTTCCTCTGATCTTCCCCTTGGCTCTCTCTATTATCGATGCCATCCATCTCGAGAACTCCTCCTTGACGATCTTCACATCCTCAACTGGGTCGTGAGTGAAGGGAGGCACTGGGTTCCCCTCGTCATCAGTAGAACCGGAGGCATCTACCACGATCACGTTGACGCTAGCCCTCCTCAAATCATCTAAGAACTTATTCCCTAAGCCCCTCCCTCTGTGAGCCCCCCTGACTAGACCAGCTACATCCAAGAGCTTAACTGGGACGTACCTATGGGTACCGTTGCACCACCCGTATTTAGGCTGGCACCTAACTCCGAACTCAGTGCAGACAGATTTCACTCTGACGTAACCGATCCCCTCATTCGGCTCGATCGTGACGAAAGGTCTGTTCTCCCTAGCTGCATCTACTAGAGTCGCTGCTGAGAAGAAAGTCGTCTTACCGACGTTAGTCTTGCCGACCACCCCTATGAGCATCTCCTCATTGTGTATGTCAAGCTTTAAAATGAGATAAGCATTGCCTCCCGGGGTGCCAAACTTGGTCATCGCTGGTAGGTACATGGAGAAGCTAGTGTGGAGGAAGAGGAAGGAGGACCCAGAGTTAATCAAGCTCTGGAGGGAGAGGCTGATAAGCTGGAGGAGGGAGCCAGCTGTAGTTAGAGTGGAGAGACCTACTAGACCTGATAGAGCTAGGTCCCTAGGCTACAGAGCTAAGCAGGGGTTCGTAGTAGTCAGAGTGAGAGTGAGGAAGGGTGGGAGGAGGAAGGCCAGGCCCAGGAGTGGGAGGAAGCCCGCTGGCCTAGGTATACTCAAATTGACCCCTAAGAAGAGCATAAGGTGGATAGCTGAGGAGAGAGCTGCGAGAAAATTCCCCAATTTGGAGGTATTGAACTCATATTACGTAGCTGAGGACGGGAAGTACTACTGGTATGAGGTGATAATGGTGGATCCCCATCACCCAGTCATCTCCTCCGACCCCAGGGTGAATTGGATACTGAACCCAGCGAACAAGAGGAGGGTATTCAGAGGGCTCACTAGCGCTGGGAAGAAGGCGAGAGGTCTGAGATCATCTAGGGGAATACCTGATGTCGTGAAGAGGTTCAAGAGGAAGAGGAAATCGAGTTGAAGTTGCTCTCGGCTGAGATATCGACGATGCTCTATCCATCTGAGGTAGAGGAGAGGGTGAGATCCCTACTCCTCTCCTTGTGCGATTGTGAGATAAGGGAGGAGAGGGTATCGAGTCACTACGGTTACTCATTCAAGGTCCTCACATGTAACTTGAGTGGAGAGAGGGCTGAGGAATTATTGAGGAAGGTATTATGTTCCTTGAGTGAGTCCGAGCTCTCCTCACTTCTAGATAATATAGATAAGTACGTTGAGGGGAGGAACCTTTACATAAGGCTCTCTAAACAAGATCTAGCTCTTGGGAGGTTTAAGATGTATGAAGGGGATCCAGGAGGATATATAAGGATAAAGTTCTCATTTAAAAGGGCTTTAGAGAGGGAGGAAATGAGGAAGGTCGAGGAATCTTGTACGCAGATCTAATAGCGCCGAGGAGTGCTGATGATTGTGAAAAGATGATAGAGAGAGCTAGATCTTTGGGATATGGAGTTTTAGGGATCCTCGGGGACTTCAAGGTAGAATCGGACCTAATCAAGACCTTTAAAGTGGCCTTAACTGATAAAATGGATCCAAGATCGAGGCAGAAGCTCAGGATAGAGGCAGAACTGATTTTAGCGAAGCCCTCCTCTTTCGAGGATGCGAGGAAGATCTCTCCCTCAGTCGATGGAGTGATAGCGACGTACGATTCGGAGAGGCCTAGAATAGATTACGTCAGCTTGAAGCAATTAAAGAGGAATGAAGGGGCTCTAGTGATTCCACTGAGCTACTTGATCAGGAGGATGAGTGAGAGGGCTCAAGTAATGAGGTCAGTTTACTTAGAACTCAAGATGGCGATGAGGATAGGGGTCTACCCGATATTATGTAGCTTCGCATCAGAGGAGAGGGAGCTAGTGCCACCTAGGCTCATGATATCATTCTCAGAGTTCTTCTTCGATCTGAAGAGGGAGGAGTCCAAGAGGCTCGTCAAGGATTTCCCGATCTATATGGTCAGTAAGGAGAGGAAGCTTAAGCTGAAGGGAAGGAGTGAAGTTGAAGTTCAAGGTACCGATTGACCTGAAGGAGAGGAGAAGGTACATATGCGTCAAGCATCCGGAAGGATATCCGCTCTTAGATAAGACTAGGAGGGCTCTTGCGATGATAGGTGGACTCAAATGCTTATCCTATAGCAGGGTATCAGTTATCAACTTAGATAGAGCGATCTCCGTGATAAGGACGAGTGAGAACTCAGTTAAGGCCGTGCTAACAGCACTACTGATCCTCAAATATACTGAATGTAGTGAGATAGATGTGATCGGTCTCTCGGGAAATCTGAGGAAGGTAAAGGAGATTTGTTCGAAAAATCCACGATAATAAGCAGATTTAGGAGGTCCTAAACTTTCTTATGGCATTTTTAGCTTAGAAAGCCTCTTGATTTGGGTTTGAGGATTAGATATCGCTTCACGGGTCTAAATACATTGAGGATCTATTTGAGGATGGGGCCTCCCTTCCACTTCGTTTGAAGTCTCCCATATCACGCGGACGTCGACATCCCCCGCAGAGAACTCCCTGATTTAATTGTGCTAATATTCACGCTCTACTCCCTAGCTCACTATCTCCGCAATGAATGGCGAGTTTTAGCGGGTAATGATTTTATAATCCCATCATACTACTGAGTGAGGAGTGAGGTGCGAATATGTTTCCTCAGGTCACGGGATATGATAGAGCTATAACAGTCTTCAGTCCGGATGGGAGGCTTCTCCAGGTAGAGTACGCGCTTTCAGCTACTAAGAGGACACCCTTAGCTATAGGGATGAAGTGCAAAGATGGTGTCGTCCTCCTAGCCGTTAGGAAGTACTTATCCCCCTTAGCTACTCCGCCCGAGAAGATATATAGGATAGATGAGCATATAGGAGCTATAGCTGCGGGATTGGTCGGTGATGGCTTAGTTCTGATAGAGAGAGGGAGAATGGAAGCTCAGTACAATAGGCTGATATATGGAGAACCGATAACTGTGAAGAATTTGGCTAAGAGGCTCGCTCTTTACAAACAGCAGTTCACACAATACGCTGGTTTGAGGCCCTTCGGTGTCATGATAATAATAGGAGGGATAGATGAGGGTCCCGAGCTCTACGTAACGCATCCGGGAGGGGCGTATTATGATTACGCAGCTTTTGCTGTCGGAAAGAACTCAGATAAGGTGAATGAGACGTTCAGACAGAGCTTCAAGCAAGAGTTCTCCTTAGATGAGTGCATAAAATATGCAGTTAGGGTAGCGATGGAATCCGAAGAGGAGGAAGTGAATGAGAACTACCTGGAGATAGCGACTATAGATATAAACACGAGGAAATTCAGGGAGCTCCAGAAGGATGAGATAGCCAAATATGTCAACTTAGCGAGAGGAAGCGAAAGGTGATCCTTTTGCCTGAGCCCGTGATAGCTAGGGTGACGCGGGCCGGGAAGAGGTTCGAGATATTCGTCTACCCGGATAAGGCGTATCAATTCAAGGAGGGAAAGCAGGTGGATGTCAGGAGCATACTAGCTGTCGAGAGCATATTCACAGATGCTAGGAAATCTGAAGTAGCTCCATCTTCAGAGTTGAAGAAAGCTTTCGGGACTACAGATCTCTACAGTATAGCTGAGACTATCCTGAGGGAGGGTGAAGTCCAGCTGACAGCGGAATACAGGAAGAAACTACAGGAGGAGAAGATCAGGTGGATAATAAATTACATTCACAAGAACTTCGTCGATCCCCAGACGAATCTCCCGCATCCTATATCTAGGATAGAGAAAGCGATGAAAGAGGCTAAAGTCAGGATAGATCCCATGAAGGATCCGGAACAACAGATCAAGGATGTAGTGGAGCAGCTCAGGAAGATACTCCCTCTGAAGACGGGCTTAGTTAGGATGGTAGTCACGGTACCATCATCGGCTTGGGCTAAGGCTAGATCCCTACTGCTCGGGCAAGGCAACATAATATCTGAGAAGTGGTCAGATGATGGGGAGAAAGTCACTTTAGTGGCTGAGGTACCCGTGGGCTCCCAGATGTTGCTCTTCGAGAGGATAGGTGAGATGGGAGGTCAGGCTAAAGTTGAGTGAGGTGGTGCTTCTCGTTAGGGATAAGGAAGTAGTTATACCCGGTCAACCCCTAGCTAAGGGTAAGATAAGGCCGGGGAAGGATGTTTACGTAGATGAGAGCGGTACGATAAGGTCGAAGAAACTCGGTCTGGTGAGCTTGAAGGAGGATGAGATATCGATAGTCCCCTTAGTCGGGGCTTATATACCTAAGGAGGACGATTTAGTTATAGGTATAGTATCGAAGGTAAGCGGGAACACGATCTTAGTCGATATAAGGAGCCCCTATCAAGGAGCTTTGCCTATTCAGAGGAGGGCCGAGAGAGTCGATCTGAGGAAATATGACCTGAGGGTAGGGGATGTGATCCTCGCTAAAGTGAGGTCATTCGATGGGGCTTCCTCACTCATACTCACGATAGATGCTGAGGGATTGGGGAAGTTGGAAAGCGGTTACTTGCTAGAGGTAGATCCAGCTAAAGTCCCTAGGGTCATAGGGAAGAGGCAATCAATGTTATCGATACTGAAGGAGGCGACTAGAAGCGAGATAATAGTTGCGAATAACGGTAGGATCTGGGTGAAACCACCCTCAGTCAAGGAACTAATAGCCCTGGAGAAAGCTCTCAAGAAGATAGAGGAAGAGTCCCACGTCTCAGGGCTGAGCGATAGGATATCTTCGCTCCTCTCCCAAGAGTTGAGGTGATAACATGCCCCTATATGTAGAGAGGAAACCCGAGAGGTTGATAACTGAGGAAGGTATGAGGACGGATGGAAGGCTCCCTCACGAGATGAGGCCCATAAAAATGATGGTGGGAGTTTTGGAGAAAGCTGATGGCTCAGCTTTCGTTGAATGGGGAGGAAATAGGATTCTAGCCGCTGTCTTCGGTCCTAGGGAGGTCCATCCGAAGCACATGGTCCTCCCGGATAGAGCTCTGATAAGGGCTAGGTATAATATGGCCCCCTTCTCCACTCCAGAGAGGAGGAGGCCCGGACCGGATAGGAGGAGCATAGAACTATCTAAAGTGATAAGGGAAGCTTTAAAGCCAGCTATATTCGCTGAAAATTACCCTGGATCAGTCATAGATATATTCATAGAAGTCCTGAGGTCTGATGCTGGTACTAGAGTAGCTGGGATAAATGCCGCTTCACTAGCTCTCGCTAGCGCAGGAGTAGCGATGAGGGGCCTCGTATCAGCTTGCTCAATAGGGAGAGTGGGGAATTTCATCGTAGTGGATCCGAATCACGATGAGGACATGTGGGGAGATTCCGATATGCCTCTAGCCATGATGATGGAATCTGAGGAGATAACCTTATTGCAAGCTGACGGCACTCTCAGCGAAGAGGAGTTCAAGGAAGCGTTAGATCTCGGAAGGAGGGCGATAAGGTTCGTCTATGAGGTTCAGAAGGAGGCTTTGAAGAGGCCTTATTATCTAGTGGAGAGGAGGGTGGTCTGATGTTCGATCAGGAGATCTTGACGCATAATTTAATGAAGGATTACATAAGGGATCTCGTTGAGAAGGGGCAGAGGGTAGATGGGAGAGGCCTCTATGAGTACAGGCCTATAGAGGTCATCAACGGTACTTTCACGAAAGCTGAAGGGGAAGCTTGGCTCAAGTTAGGGGAAACTCAAGTTTTAGTCGGAGTTAAAGCTGATCTAGGGGAGCCATTTCCAGATACTCCAGATAAAGGGGTCTTCGTATCCAATGCTGAGCTCCTCCCAGTCGCTTCCCCGACTTTCGAGCCGGGCCCGCCTGATGAAGGAGCGATAGAACTAGCTAGAGTAGTCGATAGGGCGATAAGGAGCGTTGATGCTATAGATCTCGGGTCCTTAGTCATAGTGCCCGGCAAATTAGTCTACATGATATTCTTAGATATGTACGTACTGGATTACGATGGGAACTTAGAGGATTCCCTCACACTCGCTAGCTTAATAGCCCTGGGGAGATCTGAGATACCTGAGGTAGAGCTCAAGGAGAACGGTGAGATAGAAGTTAAGGAGAGCAAGAGGAAGCTGGAGCTCAAGGATATACCGATAAACTTCAGCTTCGTCAAGATAGGGAGCAAGATATTACTGGATCCGACTGTAGAGGAGGAGAGCGTTTCAGATGCATCGATTACTGTAGCTATCAACAAAGACGGGAAGGTCTGCTCAGTGCAGAAGAGACACGGTACCTTCAGTGTGGAGGAGATTTTAAATATCGTCAACGTAGCTAAGGGCAAGTGGCCCGAACTAGCGAGTATAGTGAGAGAGGCGATATAATATGACTAGGCCCCCGAGGAGCAAACTCAGGACCACGAGGTATGGTTCGAAGATAAGGAAGAGAGTCGAGTTCATACTCCAGAAGAGCAAGAGGACATACAAATGCCCATATTGCGGAGCTCATGCTGTGAGGAGAATGAGGCTAGGGGTTTGGAGTTGCAAGAAGTGCGGGAAGGTCTTCACAGGGGGTGCATGGGAGCCTTTCACTGCTGTAGCTAGAGGTGCGGAGCTTGCAAGGGAGACATCTTGATCCTGATAACTACGACTAGGAGGCCATCTAAGAGGACTAGATCCTTCGCTAGAGATCTCTATCACGTGCTACCGAACTCCATCAGGAGGAACAGGGGGAAGATGTCCCTCGAGGACCTCAATGAGTTAGCTATTAGGACTGGAGTCGATAGGATCATAGTGATTGGGACTCAGAGGGGGAATCCCTCCTCCCTAACTTTTTATGAGCCAACACCATCTCATCTGAAGCCGATATCTACAGTTAGCTTGAGCGGAGTTTCCCTGAGGAGGGAGATAACGAAAAAAAGAGCCCCTCCTTCCAAAAGGTTTTGTGTAGCATCCTCAGATGAGCTCGAGAGTGAAGCTGAATTATTGGCTAGATCGTTCAATGTGAGATCCGTCAAATTAGAGGAACTCAAAGGTTTCGATATCTCCCTCATCCTCACTTCTGAAGGAGGCCTCAAGGCTAGTTTCTACAGGGTCTCCCCTCTGGAGGAACTGGGACCTAGGATGAGGATATCGGGGATCAAGGAGTATGGCGAAGGTATCAGCTAGCCTCAAGATAGAGTTTGAGAGTGATGAGAGGGCCTCGGATTTCTTCAAAGCGTTCTACCCGGACTTCACAGATCTGAAACCGGAGATAATCGGAAATGAGATCTCGATAGTGATTGAAGGTAGGCCTGCCAGAGTTAGAGCCATAATTAATAGCTTGCTTAGGCTCGTTCATCTTTACGATTCTCTCTCGGACTTTCTGAAGATCTAGGGTAGTAGTTGAAGGGCTTATTCAGGAATACGACGGAGGGACCATTATAAAATAAATAGAAGAGACTTTCAGCGATCCCCCTCGTCTTAAGCCTCCTGGCCGATGTGTAAACGGACATTTCCTTCGAAAACCTCAACTCTCCATATTTGATCGCTTCCATTGAGAGGAGAGCATCTTCAGATACTCTAACTCTCTCATCGAACCCGGAAACGGCCTCAAGGAGATCCCTCCTGTAGACGCAGTTGAAACCCAGGAAGTGGGGTCTCCCCACGAGTAGAGTCAATCTAACGAGTATATCGTAAACGAAGATGTAAGGTATGATGAGGAAACTACTGCTCTCAAGTGGATAGGCGGGACCTGATGCTCCGACTACTCTCTCACTCTCGAAGCACTTCATCACGGCGTTAAGCCAGCTCTTGGATACGACTGTATCAGCATCTATGAACGCCACTAAGTCGCCAGTGGACAGCTTTATCCCAGCGTTCCTAGCTTTAGCTGGGGAGTCTAAGGAGCTAGAGCTCTCAAGTATATCGGCGTACTTCTCAGCTATCTCCAAAGTCCTATCATGGCTTCCACCATCTACGACCACTATCTCATGGACTCCAACGTTCCTCAGAGCTCTCAAGGACCTCTCGATATAATCCTCCTCATTGTAAGTCGGTATCACTACTGAGACCCTCATAGTACCCCCTCTATGAGTGAGAGGAGGAACGCGAAGCCAGTGGAAATCAAGTTGACAGCATGGTTATCTATGAAACGGAACCCACTCAGGAGCTCAGCTTCACTGCAGCCAGAGGGGTCCTCGACTACTCTACCATCGCATAAGTATTTCGCTTGGATCGTGGCTCCGAGTAAGGAATCGAGCATAGAGGAGGAGAAAGCTATCATGGAGGATATTAAGAGCTCATTGAAGCTCAAGATCCCGAATTGAAAGGCCTCAATAGGTATTATGAAGGATCCGAGGATACTGGAGACAGTGCCTAGGATCGAGATAGCGCCTGAAGTACCTGGTTGCGCTCTCCTCATGTTAGTGATGATCCAAGGCCCCCTCTTATCTAGGAGCCCTATCTCACTCCCCAGAGTATCTGCGAGGGAGCAAGAGATAGAGGATACGAAAGCGAGAGCGTAAGATCTATTGGAACTCAAGTGGTACAGTATTATAGCTACTGAAGGGAAGAACAAATTTGAGAGGACGTTCTTCCACCCCCTAGCTCCTTTCTTCGGTTCCGCAGCTCCTAAGCTCTCCTTCCTCGAGTACCCATACTTAGTGAAGAAACTCCCTATGAGGAAGAAAGTTATGAGTGTGATGACAGCTGCGAGACCTCCGGATAGAGCGAAGAGTGAGCCAACTAATATACCAGCGACTAGACCGCTCTTATCGACAGTTCCCTTAATATAGCCCAGCGATCCGACGATGAAGATCGATACGAGGCTAGCGAGCACTGTAGCGTCCTCATACAACATTTATAATCTAGTCACTCTGGAATAATTGTTTTTAAAATTGAGGCCTATGTTAGAGGGGCCGTGGTCTAGCTAGGTAGGATGCCAGCCTGGGGCGCTGGTGGTCCCGGGTTCAAATCCCGGCGGCCCCATCTCTTAATAAATCTGCCCCCCGGAGCCTCCCTCTTTAAAATGTTTTAACAAACTTTCATGTAGTTTCAAAGTCTCAGAGAATTCTTGAAGTTTTAGTCGAATTCTTTATTAGAGGGAATGATGGGCTTAGTAAATTTATAATAGTAACTCTTCTAGAGAGTTTCTCTAAATCCCGATGAAATATAAAAAAGGAGTTTTTAGAAGTCCACCACGGACTTCTGACCTGAGATCATGTTGACAGTCTTCACGACACCATTGCAACTCAGAGTATATGAAGCTGGCCCCCCGCTGTGCTTGTAGGAGAAGCCGTACCATCCATCTGAGTCAGTGAGCGTGCTACCTATGAAGTTCCCATACTGACCATAAAGGTAGACCCTAGCTCCTTCTATCGGATTTCCGTCCTCATCAGTAACTATCCCCGCGAACCCATTATTGGTCTTGAATATATTCTCATTGTGCATCGTAGTATTACCCGATTCCTCGCCCACCTTATATGAGAAGGTATAAGCCTCATTATTCGCTATCATCTCACTGAATCCGATCATAGCATTACTACTACTATCTGCTGTATAACCGACGCTCCCCTTGAGGCCATATTCTAGCTGCACAGCTAACATCACTAATCCCGTCTCAGGGACAGTGCCACTAGCTCTTATCACGAGCTTACTTGTTGCAGTCGCTACATTCTCTCCATAGTCTGCTAGAGCAATCCCTAGAGATCCGGATCCTGTTCTAGTCTCAGTCCCGGTTATCTTGAAGTACTTGAGCTCTTGAGATGGCTCAATAATCCTTGGTCCGATCGTCTCAACGTAGCCGTAAGCCCTCACTGGGTTATCGCCCACTGTAATGAAGGGGTAGGGGATGCTCACGTCTATAGCGATATCCTCACCTGGCGTACCTAAGTAGAACACGTTATACTGGAACTGGCCGGATCTACTCGCAGTCAGCTTATATGTCAATGGATTCCACTTATCCTCTGTGTAAATGAGGCGGAAACCTTCTCCAATGACATTAATATCATCGAATGAGCTCATGTTCAGGTAAATCCCAGTCACTATCGTCGGACTATTCACCCTTATCTGTGAACTAGGGCCTATGACCTTCTGGAGCCAGTACTTCGATACCCCGTCAACAGATGTCTGGTAGCTGTACTTAACGTAATCCCCTTCATCGACCCAGAGTCCGTAAGGCATAGCTGTTACACCCTTATCTTCACTATTCACTGTGACTACTAATCCATGAGCATCGCTTCCCAGACCCATCTGCCTGAAGGTAACGAGGTATTGCGTTTCCCAATTCCAAGTTATGCTAGAGGGCTCATTTATCTTGAAAGTGACGCTCTTTTGAGAGCCCGAGCTCGGAACACTCCCAGATCCGGTCCAACCCGTGCAAGTGTAACGCGAGCTCCCTCCACCCACTGGGGAGATGACTTTAGCTGTTATCTCTTCACCCTCCATGAACCATCCAGATGTCGGCGTAGGAGTATCGTGAGCTGAAATTACCTTCAGGTAGTACTCAGTATGGTAAGTCGCCTTGACAGTCATATCACAATTAGCAGTGATTGGTGAGGAATGAGATACTGAATCGAGTATGTAACGTGTGCCTCCGCTATCCATCTGCGTCTCATAACTGAAAGTTATGCTCTTTCCCTTATCAACTTGAATCGAGAAGGGAGCTGTCTCTGTTTGTGTCGAAGAACCGCTGACTTGATACGTGACTTTAGGAGCTATGCTCGACCCACTGTATGTGAAGGTAACTTTCACTCTGCTTAACTTGAAGTGAGCGACTATATCGACTCCATCATTCACGTTCTTTACATATTTATTTCCCTGTAGGTCTCCAGGCGTCCCCGTCCATCCATCGAATTCGTAGCCTGACTTCGGGTACGGTGTACAGACTAACTTACTCCCTGCCTTAGCCCAGAAGGTCTCTGTATCATCTTGACCTATCCAATAGACGTCATAATCCCATCCTTTCGTGACCTCGCATCTCACAGTCCCCCCGACGGTAGTCGTGACTTTAACCATCTTCCAATCGGAGGAGGCTAGCAACGGAGATACCACTAAGAGCGAGAGACTCATCATCAACATGATGAATACAAATTCTCTACTCATCTTTCTCATCTTCCTGTTTTCAGCACATGGACCATCGCACAACACAAAAATGCATGTGATAGTAAATGTGCTAAGTTAACAGATGGGTACTACTTTATAAACTTTTCCATCAATTTACCTCAGAGAAAATTAATTTTACATTATTTAATGATTGCTCATCATTTAATCTGATGGGGCTCAATTTATGATAAAAAATTCGGATTTATCGCTATAATCATATACTTTTTACAATTCTATGATGAAAATTCAATCCTCAAACGGGATCCCTTCGACTATCCTATCTGATATCACGCTCTCTATCATCACCTTGACGATCCTCCCAGCTCTCAAGCCCTCACTACACCTCCACGACTATCACTT
>CAZFIJ010000088.1:0-3646 GCA_964519515.1 uncultured Nitrososphaerota archaeon | reverse complement strand
CCCAGTGCTGACTGAGGATGAGGAGAGACTCAAGCCGAAGGAAATAAGATCCACAGAGGAGATCCCTAGTCCAATGAATCCACCATCTGGCTGCAGGTTCAGGACGAGATGTCCCTTAACCTATGAGAAATGCTCGGAGGTAGAGCCCAAATTCTCGGAAGTTGAGAGCGGCCATTATGTCGCATGTCACTTGTACGATAGCCAATCATGAGGGCCTTCTGATGGACATTCACTTTTTTAAACCTAAATTTTTTCGTATTATATATTATATATAAATGGTGATGTAAATAGGCGGGAGGATTTGGAGCCTCTTATTTTTTAAAGAAACACCCATAAAAATTCGAAGATCGCACTGACTCCCCAGGCGGAAGAAAAATTTATATAAAAGCGACCTCAGGGGGGCGGGGGGTGTGTATGTCCCGTAACGCCCTGATAGCCCTAGTTGTTGTGATATTGTTGGTTCTAGTTGGAGCGGCTTTTTACATGGTCACGCAACCCCCCGCGACAACTACACCAACGGCTCCCGCGACCACGCCTGAAACGACTCCTGCGACGACGCCTGAGACAACTACCCCAACTGTAACAGAAGCTAAGAAGACGATACTTAGGGTGGCTCAGGCTTGGCCATGCTATATAGACCCTGCTGTCGGTTCGGATTACGTCAGCTCCACATCGATAACGAACCTCTATGACCCGCTCATATGGCCAGGGACTGATGGGAGCCCGAGGCCTTGGGTCGCAACCAATTGGACAGTATCGGATGATGGACTCACTTGGACATTCCAGATAAGGAAAGGGATAAAGTTCCACTCTGGGAGAGAGTTAACAGCGAAGGATGTTGCTTTCAGCATGCAGAGGCTCATGACCATAGGCCAGGGATTCGCATACTTATTCACACCCTATGTAGAGGATATAAAAGTCTTAGATGATTATACAGTCCAATTCAAGTTGAAGAAGCCCTTCGGTCCGTTCCTAACTGCTCTAGCGAGGCTATACATAGTGGATAGCGAGGAGGTGATGGCCCATATAAAGAAGCCAGGCCCCTATGGTGAGTATGGGGACTTCGCTACGGAGTGGCTGCTCACTCATGATGCTGGATCAGGCCCCTACAAAGTTAAGGAAGTCGTCCTGGAGCAGTACGTACTGCTTGAGAAGTTCCCAGATTATTGGGGGCCGATGATGCCCCGCTCTCCAGACGAGATAAAGTTCATCGGGCTGACGGAGGCGACCACAACTAAGGCGATGATGGCGAACAAAGAGCTAGAGATATCCTCTCAATGGATGCCCGAAGAGGCTTACCAGGAGCTTTCAAAGATGCCCGGCATAAGGATAGCGACGATACCGGAGATAAGCGTTTTCTACCTGATGCTCAATACTAAGAAGCCACCTCTTGATGATGTCCATGTGAGGAGGGCCCTCGCTTATGCATTCGACTATGCGACTGTCGTCAATGATATATTCCCAGGCTCCCCGCTCGTGACAGGGCCCGTACCTCCGAACTGCCCAGGATATTGCCAGACTGAGGGCTACATGACGAACATAGATAAGGCGAAAGAGGAGCTGAAGAAGTCGAAGTACTATCCAGATATAGTGAACAATCCGGATAAGTATGAGATAGAGTTCCATTGGATAGCTGAGGTTCCGGCTGAGGAGAAAGTCGCTCTGCTATTCGCTAGCAACGTACAACAGCTAGGACTGAAAGTGAAGATAGTCAAGGTCCCGTGGACTAAGGTAGTGGATGAGATGGCAAAGTTAGAGACCAGTCCTCACATAGTCTCCGTCTTCGTCGCTGCTCACTATGCTGAAGCTGGATCCTTACTCGAATCAAGGTATCACTCTAAATCAGCAGCCACTTGGGAGCAGAACGAATGGCTACTCAATGAGACGATAGATAAGATGATAGAGGATGCTCTATCAACAGTCGATATGAAGGAGAGGTTCAGGAAGTACTGTGAGATACAGAGGATAGTGGTTGATCAAGCGTATAGCTTGAACCTATTCCAGCAGGTGATGAAATTCGCATACCACGCTGATTACGTTAAGTGGCCGCAGGGAGAGGGCAGAGATATAAACCCCGTCATGGGATACAACATCGATGGGAGGACTATAGAGGTCCTTCCCAAATCCTAATCTTTTTTAGTTTTTATAATCCTCCTGCCGTTCTAAAAGAATTAAGCCTCGCTTTTCAGTTAACGCTTGCAGATCCGATGATCTAGTATCTATATGAGATAGTTCCAAAGTCCTATTGATGCATTCACTCTGAAACCTCTCTCATCGGTACCGGCTCCCGTTATATAACCCCTCCGCTCATACCCAAACATCTTTCCATCCCTCTCCATCGATATTGTCGTTTATCCGAAAAAATTATATTTATGTGGGAACCTCATCAATAAGTCAGGTGGTTCTATGGACCCCTTGGAAGCGAGGAGCAAGTATGTTATGAAGGGGGTTGCCCTCTACCATCCCGTCACTATAGAGAGGGGAGTCAATGCGAAACTCTACGATACTAACGGGAAGGAGTACATAGATTTCACGAGTGGGATAGGCGTAGCTAACTTAGGGCACGCGAACTCAGAGCTGATAAGAGCGGCTGAGGAGCAGCTCCGCAAACTATGGCATATGTGCTTCATGGTCGTCAATTACAAGCCTTACGTCGAGTTAGCTGAGAGACTAGCTGAGATAGCTCCAGGAAGCTCTGAGAAGATGGTCTTACTTCAGAACAGTGGATCTGAAGCTATAGAGAACGCCATAAAGGTAGCGAAGCAGGTAACTGGGAGGCCTTACGTAGTGGCTTACGAGAACTCCTTCCACGGTAGAGGCACTTACGGTTACGCTCTAGCATCGACTGGGAAGTACAAGCCCTATAAGACGGGTTTCGATCCACTGGTCCCTGGAGTAGAGCTCATACCGTATCCTTACTGTTACAGATGCCCCTTCAAGCAGGAGTACCCTGATTGCGGGCTAGCATGTTTAGATTATGTGAAGAACTGGTTCTCTCATACTAGGGTGCCTCCGGAGAGGATAGCTGCTTTCGTGATAGAGATTGTGCAGGGAGAGGGCGGGTTCGTAGTAGCTCCGAGGGATTATGTCAAGGAGCTCAAATCTTTCTTAGAGGCTAACTCCATCCTGATGATAGATGATGAAGTCCAAGCCGGATGGGGGAGGACTGGGAAGATGTGGGCAGTAGAGCACTTCGGTATAGAGCCCGATATACTAGCTACAGCTAAAGCGATAGCTAACGGCCTCCCTCTCTCAGCTGTGATAGGGAAGAGAGAAGTTATGGAGAGGACGAGCCCCGGGAGCTTCGGAGGTACTTACGGCGGTAATCCTGTAGCTTGCTCAGTCGCTATTAAAGTGATAGAGATAATGCAGAGGGATAAGATACCTGAGAGAGCTGAGAAACTCGGCACTATGATGAGGAAGAGGTTGGAGGAGATGCGTGAGAAGTACGAGTTGATAGGGGATGTCAGAGGGCTAGGCGCTATGCAAGCTGTGGAGTTAGTCAAGGATAGGAAGAGCAAGGAGCCAGCAGCTGATGAGACGATGAGAGTGATAAATAAAGCTAGGGAGAAGGGCTTGCTCCTCTTGAGAGCGGGAGTATATTTGAACGTGATAAGGCTCCATCCTCCCCTGACGATAGAGGAGG
>CAZFIJ010000087.1:0-24334 GCA_964519515.1 uncultured Nitrososphaerota archaeon | reverse complement strand
TCCCTCCCTTTTTCATGAGATCCCCTCCAGCCTATCGGTCAATAAATAAAACTCAAGCTCGGCTCCCATCCTAAATTTCATTTTTTGGAACCCGATTGGACAATAAATTCTTTTTAAATGCTCCTCATATAAAAGTACTTTATTAGAAATTATGTTCTTTAATTATTTACATTCCGACATCAATGCGTGAGTCTGAATGCTTTTAGCTTCTACATACTCTCCCCGATTATGATATGCTTCAAACCCATAGGCTTCTTCAAGACCGAGGCATCGAGAGAGGAAGTCAAGGAGAGCTTCGATGGTGTCGAAGGGTACATAGAGATTTTAGAGGAATATAGGGATGGTCTAATCGGTTTGAGCGGTTTCTCACACATCTTCGTCATATCGTACTTACACGAAGTCCCTGAAGAGAGCAGAGCTACTCTCATCGTCAGGCCCAAGAGGTTCTTGAGGCTGGGGCTCGAGGCCCCTGAAGTCGGTGTCTTCGCGACGGACTCTCCTCACAGGCCTAACCCCATAGGGCTCCATTTAGTGAGAGTTAAGGGCATCTCCGAGGGGAGGATATACATCTCTAATATGGATGCATACGATGGGACTCCAGTCCTAGATATAAAGCCTTATACACTATCTAGGATCGTCAGGAACCCCTCATTCCCTAAGTGGTACTCAGAACTGATAGAGAAGAGGGGAGTAGAATGAGTTACGTCGCTATAGGCCATATAACGATAGATGAGATGGATAGAGTTAGGATCGGTGGTAGCGTAGTCTATGGCTCCCTATTCGCTACTGGACTCGGGATGAGGGCTTCTATAGTATCTAGAGTTGGGGAGGACATGCCCGAGGAGTTCCTCGAGAGGTTAGAGGAGGAAGGTATAGATACTTCGAGAGTCAGGAGATCTTGCGAGAGGACCACTAGGTTCTCGATAAGCAAGGGCTCATACCCCCTTTCCCTATCCTCTCGTTGCGATAGCATTTCAGTCGATGATCTAAGCTCTTTAGATGCTGATATCATACATTTAGGCCCTGTGGCTAATGAGATAAACAGAGAGGTAGTTCTTGAATCTATTGAGATCTCTAAAATAGTTTTATTAGATCTCCAGGGGATATTGAGGTCTTTTGATGACGGAATAAGGCTTTCCAGAGGATCTTTAGATGAATTCCTCGATTTAGAAGTTGTAGTTCATTTGAACGATCTCGAAGCTATTGCTGCGACTGGGAAAAGTGTGAGAGAAGCTTTGAAGGAGTTATCCAGGCATTTCCCGATAGTAGCGATAACATTAGGGAAGGATGGAGCTCTATTCAGCTTCTCAGAGGGTATCTTATATGCTAAAGCCCCGGAAGTTGAGGTCAAGGATGATGTAGGGGCTGGGGATGTATTCTCCGCAGCCCTGAGCATAGCTCTATTCAGGGGTCTAGAGCTTGAGGATATAGCTAGATTCTCCGTAGCATCAGCTACAGCTTCAACGCTTTATGAAGGGCCTAGCAAGATAGATGAGAGCTTAATAAGTGAGCTAGAGGGCTCAGTTGAAGTGAGCTGGATAGAGGGATAAGATGAAGCGTTTGATAATAACGCATGGAGACGTAGATGGGATCCTGAGCGCAGTTATAGCGATCAGGAGACTTGGAGGATCCGAATTGAAATTTTCCGGGCCTAGTTCTATAGATAAAACTCTCTCAAAGGTAAAGGGAGTCGATAGGCTCTTAATACTCGATATAGGGCTGAATAAATCGAAGCTAGAGAGAGTTGAAGCTGAGCTCAGGAGGCTAACGGGATCTGGGTGCGAGGTCTCTTGGTGCGATCACCACAGATGGGATGATGAGAGCTCCTCGAGGTTATCTGAGCTCATAGAGCTGAGGCTCAAGCCATCTCAGAGCAATGCGAGGCTCGTTCTAGAGTGGTTAGGTGGTGATGATTTCGAGAGGGAGCTCGTCGAGATAGCTGATGATGCTGATACGGGCAAATACACGCTGGAGATATCTAGGATATATAACGCGATCTCGATGAATAAGAAAATGAAAGTTAAGCTTATCAAGAGGTTAGTGGAAGGATCATTAATAGATGATGAGTTAGAGGAATTCGGTAGGAGGAAGCTCCTCTCTATAGAGTCTCAAGTCAGGGAGGCATTGAAGAGAGTCAGGATAGAGGGAACTCGCAAGGGCAGGAAGTTCTGCGTTATAGATATTAGAGCTGGAGGCCCGGGCTCCCTCATAGCTAGGAAAGCTAGCGAGGATCTAGGAGCGGATTTCTGCTTCGTTTTCAATTGTAAGAGGTTCTCCCTTTACGCTGGGAGAATGAAGGAAGTCGATCTCAGGGTCATATGCGAGAGTTACGGTGGAGGAGGCCATCCATACGCATGCGGAGGAAGAATTAAGCTCTCCTTTCTCAAGAGATTAGCTTGCAGGTTTCTATGGAGGTTCTACACGCCTCGAGAGATCAAGAGTATCATAGAGCATATTAAGTCCTCACTCTGAAGCTCAACTTTTTATTTTTCAGGGGAGGAGTTTCTTTATGAGGTTCCACGGTATAATACCGCCTCATGTCACCCCCTTCACTCAAGAGGGGGATCTAGATTTAAGATCTCTCGACAAGCTCCTCGATTTCTGGCTCGAAGCTAAAGTGCATGGATTAGCTACGTGCGCGAGCAACGGAGAGGGGCCCCTCCTGGATGAGGAGGAGAGGGGTGAAGTCCTGAGGGTCGTCATAGATAAAGTAGGGGGACAGATACCGGTGATAGCTGGTGTGAGCAACCCATCGACTAGAGCTCTCATGAGGCAGATTCAAATGGCTGAGAGGATAGGGGCTGATGCCGTCCTCTTGACTCCTCCTTACTACTTCAAGCCGAGCCCTAGGGAGCTCTTAGAACATTACAAACTCATCCTCAATTCCTTCAGCATCCCCATAATCCTGTACAATGTGACGAAGTTCGTCGGTTACGATATACCTATAGATATCGTAGCTAAGCTCTCTGATTTCGATAACTTTGTAGGCATAAAGGAGTCCAGCGGCTTAATATGGAGAATTTCAGAGCTCATCAGGTTGATTGGAGGTAAGAAATCCGTTCTAGCTGGTACTGGGGATGTGCTCCTCGATACCTTAGTCTTAGGAGGGGATGGTGGGATAGTAGCTGTATCTATATTCGCCCCTGAGCTCGCTGTCGAGCTCTACAACTCTTTCATAGCTGGAGATCTGAAGAGAGCCTCTAAGATCCAGCTGACCCTCACTATGTTGAATGAAGTCATAGTGAAGAAGTACAATCAGTTGAGCGCCACTAAAGAAGCTTTAAGGCTAAGGGGCCTTCCTGGAGGTTTCGCTAGGATGCCATCTCAACCTCTATCAGAGGGGGAGAGGGAAGAAGTTAAGAACGCCCTCAAGTCAGCGGGCTTGCTCTGATCACCACACCTTAGTACCTACGGGGACCTCATCCGGGACCTCTATTAAGTGCACCCTCCCGCTTTCCTCCTCAGCTGCCTGTATCCC
Organism: uncultured Nitrososphaerota archaeon; assembly: GCA_964519515.1. Taxonomy (GTDB): domain Archaea; phylum Korarchaeota; class Korarchaeia; order Korarchaeales; family Korarchaeaceae; genus Korarchaeum. The sequence continues at coordinate 20,856 of CAZFIJ010000087.1, read as the reverse complement.
TGTCGCGCTTCCTCGCATTGAAAGCACTCTTATCGCAATTTCTCCACATCACGAGGAGGGGCGTGGGGAGAGCATTCAGGAGATGAGAATGACCTTCGAGGGTGCGCTCATTCTCATACCTAGGGAAGTGGTGATGCCATTCGCTGGCTTTCTAGTGCACTTAGGTGAGAAGGCCATAACTATATGCAGGGGGTGCCAGGCTGGAAATTCTAGTGTCCCTGAAGGCCGCTAGTGGCTGATTGTTGAGCTTCAGATCCAGAGACGCTTATGAATGACCCATACCCAACAGATACGTTTTTTACTTGGTTCTGAAAGTGAATTGAGGAGAAATGCTCGTGGAGAGAATAGTGAAGATCTTGAGGGAGTACGAGGTGGTGATCTTCGCTTACCTGTTCGGTTCCCACGCCAGGGGCGAGGCGGGGAAGCTGAGCGATATCGATGTTGCTGTCTACTTGGATCCATCCCTAACTCAAGACGCCATGTGGGACACCTTCTTGGACATAGCCAGCCGCCTTAGCTTCAGGGATGTCGAAGTGGATGTCGTTTTACTCAATACCACTAGCTACAGGCTGGCATTTGAAGTGCTTAAGGGCAGGCTCCTATTCTCCAGGGATGAAGAGATGAGGAAGGAGTTCATCTACCGCACCCTGAGGACTTACTTAGATAGGAGGTATTACGATCTGAGGAGGGCCGAAATGACCCTCTCTAGGTGAGAGACATGTTCTTCAGGGAGAAGATCTCTGAGAAGTTGAAATACCTCGAGATCTCGCTGAATTATTTGAAGAGTAGAAGGGACATCACCTTAGAAGACCTCCAGAGTAACTATGAGCTAAGAAGTGCCATCGAGAGGAACTTTCAGATAGCTATAGAGGCTGCGATAGACGTAAGCGAGATGATAATCTCCGAAGAAGGAGCTGAAATGCCTGAAACTTACAGAGAGACTTTCTTAAGGCTAGGAGAGATAGGAGTAATTCCGAGGGACTTCTCTACCCGATTGGCTCAGATGGCTGGTTTCAGGAACATCCTGGTCCATCAATACAGCGAGCTCGACCTGAACAGACTTTTAGAGTTCCTAAAAACGAAATTAGATTATTTGGAGCAATTCTCGGGCTACATCAGGGAATACCTGAGATCCAAAACGGGAGAAGCCGTTCAGCTGTGATGGAGCGGGACTTCGGGAAGGAGCTCACTCTCCACCTTCATCAGTGTCTCCGAAAGGTAAGACTTGGAAATGTCAAGCCTCTCCGCTAGTTCCTAGAGGGCCACCCTCCTCGGGAAGTCGTAGTATCTTCCTCTATGACCCTCAGCAGGATCTTCCCTCTGCCTCTTAGTCAGCTCCCTCTCTCCTTATAGAGAACTTGAGGCCCTTCTTCCTCAGCGCCTCCCAGAGATCCCTACCCTCCCGCAGGTGGTATCACCCGGCCCTCCCCAACCCTACCGAGAAGGGAAGGCGAGTGACTAGGTCTCCACAAAGATCTCGGCCATAGGACGGTTATGTCTGTGCTCGTGTGTAATAAAGGGAGAGGACTATGGAGTGATTTGAGGTCCTAGAGGAGCTGAAAGGCTACTCCAGGATGTACTCTCATATATCTTGGTGTACTCGTTGTCCCGGAATATGAAGGTCCTGTGGAATCGGGTCCTATGGAAAGTTAGGGTGGAGTGCTCTGGGTCTTCAGGATAATCTTTCATCGATATTAATTCTCGGCCCGTGGGAGACCTTCCCTCTGAACGTGATAATCACCCTCCTAAGACCAATTATGTTCAACATGGGAGGCGAAGTTATTTAAAGCAATGTCTCTCTAGATATTGATGAATTTCCTCAAGAGAAACGCTTTAAAGTTCCTTGAAGAGGCTCAAGAAAGTTTTAAGAAAGAAGACTATGCTTTCGCCATGCTCTTCGTGGAGCAGGCTGTCCAACTTGCTCTTAAGTACCTCTTAGCCAAGAGATTCGGCGACTTCCCTAGGACTCACAGCCTCAAGTTGCTCTTCGAGCTGACAGGAGATGATGGACTGATGACCTTTTATAGAGAGAACGTCGATCTGATTCGGGAGATAGAGCTGGCCTACATAGCATCTAGGTACACAGATGTTGAGTATACCAAGGCGGTCGTGGAGAGAGCCCTTCAGTTAGCAGAGAGGCTCATGGAGATGATTGAATGAAGAGGTACTTCGAGATCCTCCAACGTAACGAGGAGTTCTTTAAGAGAGCTGAAGATATAGCTAAGGGAATCAAGGAAATGGCAATAAGGATGCTAGGTAGTTGTGAGATCTACATCGTTGGCAGTTACGCGAGGGGTGAGCATACGCTCTCATCAGACTTAGACATCCTTATAGTATCGGATGCGATTCCAGAGAGATATTCCTTCGAATGGTATGTCTCCATTGTAAGGAATCTAACTGATGATCCTAGGGTAAACATACACTTGCTCAACCCTAAAAAACTTCAGGAACTCGAAGCTCTCTATCGACCAATGAAGAAAATCTAAATGTGAGTTCATAGCTCTCGCGTCTATACCGCGACCTATTTCTCTCAAAAAGAATTATAACAGGGGCCCTCTCATTCCTGAAACTTAATAAGGACGGACTGATCGACTTTCTAGGAGGTCGGGGGCCCGGAGGGAGACTTCGCTCCATCCTAACATGAGATGATACTTGCATGGAGCCAATGAGTGATGAGCTGAGATCTCTCAGCTCATAGGTACGCATTAGCTCCTAGCTAAGATAGGTCAATTGGAGCTAAAAGAGTATTTTTGGAAATGTTGCTCAAAGAGTATTGGCTGAAGTAGCCGAAAGGGGCAGGGAGAAAAGGGAGCCTAATGCTTCCTTAGGATGAATTAAAGTCGTTGAAGATCCTGCGAGTTGATAGAAGTGACACTAAAGCCTAATCAAAAAGTGAAAAGTGTCCCTTTCACTATAGGACTCAGTGAAGAAGTACAATCAGTTGAGCGCCACTAAAGAAGCTTTAAGGCTAAGGGGCCTTCCTGGAGGTTTCGCTAGGATGCCATCTCAACCTCTAAGGGGGGAGAAGTTAAGAACGCCCTCAAGTCAGCGGGCTTGCTCTGATCACCACACCTTAGTACCTACGGGGACCTCATCCGGGACCTCTATTAAGTGCACCTTCCCGCCTTCATCCTCAGCTAGTAAGAGCATCCCCTGGCTCTCGACTCCCATCATCTTCTTAGGCTTCAAATTGAGGACGAATATCATCTTTTTCCCGATCAGAATTTCGGGATCCACTTGATCAGCTATCCCCGTAACTATCGTCCTCTTCTCGCTCCCGAAATCGACATCCAGTTTTATTAACTTCTTAGAGCCAGCTATCCTTTCAGCTACCAGGACCTTCCCTACCCTGAGATCGAACTTCCAGAACTCCTCTACATCGAACACGAGATCACCTCGGTAGGATCACTATCTTCCCAAACATCTCGCTCCCTTCCATCCTCTCATGAGCCTTCTTAACTTCCTCAAGTTTGAACGTAGAGTCTATGACTGGCTTGAGCTTCCCTCTCTCGAAGAACTTCAGTACTTCGATCAGTTCAGCTCTGCTCCCCATGTAAGAGCCTAGTATCTTGAGTTGCCTCGAGAACACGTATCTGACATCTATACTCGCTTGCTCCCCAGAAGTAGCTCCCACACTGACCATCCTGCCCCCTACTCTCAAGCACTTGAGACTGCTCATCCAAGTCTCGCTACCCACTGAGTCTATCACGACGTCCACTCCCTCTCCAGTGAGCTCCTTCACTTTAGCGACGACATCCTCCTTCTTCCTATTTATCACGTGATCAGCCCCTATTTCATAAGCTCTCTCTATCTTCCAATCATCTCCGACAGTCGCTATGACTTTAGCTCCGAGGAGTTTCGCTATCTGTATCGATGATATACCCACGCCGCTCCCAGCACCCCAGATGAGGACCCACTCGTCCTCCTTAACATCAGCGAGAGTCCTGAGCATGTGCCAAGATGTCAAGAAGACTAGAGGGATAGATGCAGCTTCTTCGAAACTCAGATTAGTTGGCTTCCGGAGTATCGCTCTCTCCGGATGTGATGTGAGCTCAGCGTAGCCACCATCGACGTGGTAGCCGGGCATCTTGTACTGCTTGCACATACTCTCCCTACCGCTCAAGCAATACTCACACTTCCCGCAACCGTAACCGGGGGAGACTATGACTTCCTCCCCTACCTTGAAATCGCTCACACCACTCCCAACTTCTCTCACGATGCCGGAGATATCTGAGCCCAGTATCCTAGGTAGAGTAGCCCCTCTGACGCCTTTCCTCACCCAGATGTCGAGATGGTTCATAGCGACAGCTTTAACCTCAACTAAAACGTCATTAGGACCTACCTTAGGGTCTGGATACTCCTCCTCGAACTCTAGGACTTCAGGACCTCCGTGCTTGCGTATCACTACAGCCCTCAATACGGACCCCTAGATATAGGGGAGATCCGATTAAACTTTACGCTCCTAAGTAAGGGTAGAGGGCCCCTATAACTAAGAGTATGAGGAGGGCTAAGAGGACCCATTTGATGAGCCCGGCAGCTTTCTCTATGAGCACTATGAATATGATGAGCTCTATTATGAAAGTTATCGCATTAGCAGCATCTCCCTCTATGCCTATCTGATTTATGATGGGCACTATTATCGCTTTGAAGAGTTGATCGAACCAACTCGCTAACTTCAATACGAGATCTATCATGAACTTTACCACTGAGATCAGATCTGAACTTCCCTCGAGCATCAGGTCATTCACCTAGTGATACATAAAAAGGTATATTCGAGCGCTCATAACCTCTTGCTCATCAGATGCCTCTTAGGAGCATAACCCATCCTCTCGTACCATCTAATTGCCTCTAAATTATTCGCCTCGACGGCTAACATGACCTCCTTGACCCCCCACTCCCTGCAAGTTTCCTCAGCGATCTTGAGGAGCTTGCTACCTATCCCCTTCCCCCTCAGGTCCTCCCTCACTTCAATATCGTATATGTAGCCTATGGGTACGAAGTGGACGGTATCTATCCTCATGCCCACCCAGACTAACCCCACGATCTCACCATCGGCGTAAGCTGCTATCATCCTGTTCCTCATATTGGCCCTATAGAGTGAGTATACTACCTCCCTATGCCTCCTCAGGTAACCCTCGTATCCCAATTCGATCTTCTCCTCATCAGTTAGGAAATCCCAGCTTATTTTAGCATCGAATTTTATGTATTCCTCTATCTCCTCAGGGCTCAGATCCCTCAGCTCTATTGCTACAGCCCTAATTCCTCCTTCCCTACTCTTACCCATCTCCCACCCCTCAGAATGGAATATCCATTTACATATTCTTCAATTATATTAAAAATTTTTCTTCTCAGCTCTGGATATGGGATATGATCTATCCTAGCTGTTATATCGTTGAACCTCACTGTCTCGACTTCCGGATGCGGATGGGCTCTAGGCAGCTTCACCCCCAGCCTCTCGCTGATGAGGTACAATGAGTGCTCTAACTCATCATCATCCAACCTGTACTTCCCTGTCTCAACGTGCTCTACTATATCCCTCAGTTCATCCCCGTATCCTATTACCCTAGGATCTATCCCATTAGCGAGCAGGAAGATCCTTATCCCGATGCATTTACTACAGTTCCCGCAGGGCCTCAGCTCCCCGCTCGTATACCTAGGGGCATGGCAGCTCATCTGGAGCTTCATGATATCTTGATACCTCCTATAGAGAATCCTCTGGACTATCAACCCTGAGATAGATCTTATTGGAGACCATTGCTTTATCCCAAGCCCTCTTTCCTTGAACCAGTTCGTCATATAATCTTCGAAGTCCTGAGATTGGTCGTAAATCGCGTTATAATGCTTTATCCCCTTGAAGTAAGAGGGCACTGATGAGGGATCGTCGTACTCATTCCCGAAGATCACGTTACCTATGCCCCTCCTCATGATAACTGGGAGGAAGGAGAAAGCCCAATGCTCGAACCAGAAGAGCCTTATCGGATATACTTCCTTCGTCTTCTTCTTGAAATCTTTGACAAGGATCCTCATGTTCGACTCTATGAAGTTGAATAACCTATCTATATTGCTCCAGACCCTGCTGGTCCTCGGTTCCCCAGCTCTGAAGTATCTGTATGCCCTCAGGGAGACGTGCCAATGCCTCCCGCTCTCATTGAAGAAGAAAGGATGCACTTCGCATCCAGCTTCCTTCAGGAGCATGAAGGAGAGGAGGCTATCCTTCCCCCCTGAGACCATCACACCGCACTTCCCCTCATCTCCTGAGTAATCGAGGGCAGTCGATCCTATCTTCGCATTCACTTCAGCTCTCGGGCTCGCATCCTCAGGCCTCACGCTCTCTGGATCCGGTATGAACTCGCCCTTGACTAGGCCCGTCCTCCTGACTATCCTATTGACGAATATATCTCTCGCAGTTATCTCACTCATATCCATAAAAAATTTTAGATCTAACTCATTAATTGGAAATTCTATATCGATTTCTTTCGTAAATAGTGTATAATTTATCGCTGGAACTATACTTATTAATGCAGCTATCTCCTCGATACCCTCTATATCCTTTACGCTCCCCTCGTACACTTCGATGAGATCGTACTCCTTCCTGATACCATCCACCTCAAGTTCGTAAGTGGCTAATATAGCCCTATCCTTCACTCTCAAGTTCCCTATCCTTATCTTATCGAAACAGATGATGTTCAAACCTCTACCTCCTTAGTTATCGCATCAACTACTCTTCCGACGCCATGCATCAAGGGGGCGCACGTCACTATGCCGTACTTAGCCTCCACTTCCTCAACGTACCTCTCTACAGAATCCTCATCCATCCCTTCAGTGTTTATAGTGATCGCTATAGGCTTCTTATCCGTTATAACTTCTATTAAGCGTATGTACTTCTCCAATGAGGGCATTGGGAACTCCGGGAAGTCCTCTAGGTGCTTCCTTCCTGGTGCGTGCTGCAGTACTATAGCGTTCGGTGTCAGTAGATTCATTACCTCAAAGCTACCTGGGAAAGCTGGATGCAGCAATGAACCCTGGCCCGGGACTACTATTACCTTAGGCCTCTCCTCAGTGTATGCCCTCCAGACCTCGTGCTCTAATCCACCGGGTATGAAATCGTTCACCATAGCATCGAGCACTATCCCATACTTAGCCCCTTGCATCCAAGCCGTCTGACCGGTCCCGACGAAGACTGCCTTTACACCCCTCTTGTTCAGCTCATCAGTTATCATCCAAGCTGTGGTCCTCTTCCCTATGCATGCATCAGTCCCCAAGACGACTACTCTGTAAGAATCTACTTCCCTTATCTTCCCGGTATAGAAGAGCCTCATCTTCTGATAGATCTTCCTGACATCTATTATCTCAACTCCCCTCTCCTTAGATATCTTTGAGAACTCTGGATCATCGCTCAGGAACTCATGGAGCCCCGATACTATATTGAGCCCCCTCTCGATAGCTTCCCTTATGTAGCCCCTGTACTCAAGTGGGAGCATGCCTCCCGCTGTAGATACGCCGACTATCAGCACTTTGACATTGGGCCTCTCATTCAGGGCCTCATCCAAGTTCCCATAGATCTTTATGCCCCTCTTCTTCCCATCTAATACCTCCCCAGCGTCCATCCCAGCGAACTTACTGTCTATCACGCCGACTATCTTGTACCTCATGGACTTCCTGACGAGGCCGTGAGCTGTCTTAGCGTCAGAAGTATCGTATTTCCCCTCCGCTAGTATCAGAGCTTCAGGAACTTCAGAGCTTTCTCCCTGTGACGACTGCCACTGCATTCTCGAAATATCCCCCGAGTTCTAAATATCTCTCTATAGCCCCTAAGGAGGAGGAAGATGCTGGGAGAGGATCTATACCTTCCATCCTCAGCTCCTCAGAGAGTTGAAGTAGTTCATCATCGTAGAATTCGAGAGTCAAACCACCGCTCCTCCTTATAGCTTCTAAAGCGTATTCGCCATCGAAAGCCTTTATCGAGACTAATGGCTCATTATACTCAGTTTCCCTCACTTCATCCTCTCCTAGGGAGACTAGTTCCTCAGAACCTCTCCTCAATGTCTCAGCTATTTGATTCCCTAGTTTCGTAGTAGCTCCTAACATCACTGGGAGCTTCCTCGAGAGCCCCATATCCAGCATCTCGCGGAAGCCCATGTAGATCCCAGCTAAAGTAGTGCCGTTTCCCAGAGGGACGGAGACCACATCTGGGACTAAGCCAAGGGCTGCAACTATCTCATAAGCGATAGCCTTGAAGGACTCTAACGCTACCCTACCGTTAACGCTCCCGGGATTGGAATCGTAATATCCGTACTTCATAGCATCGAGCACGCTCCTCTCCACAGCTTCCTCATAGCCACCATCTACGTAAACTATCTCAGCGTTGTACTTCTTCATCTCCCTCACCCTTCCGTTGGTGTAGCGTGACGGTACGTATATCACGGCCCTAATCCCGTAGAGGTCAGCGAAGTAAGCTAAGGAAGTCCCGAAGTTCCCGCAAGTGCCTACAGTCACTGTATCGTATCCCTGCTCTATAGCCCTCCTCACGTGCATGTAAGCCGCTCTGTCCTTTTGAGTTCCCGTGGGATTATTTCCCTCCCATTTGATGTATATCCTCCTCCATCCCTGAGCTATCGGGATTTTCCTTGCTCTAAAAAGAGTCCCGGGGAACCTGAACTCCTCAAGTAAGGTTGCCTGCTGAAGCATCTCCATGACTCAACTTCGGATCTCGTGGATCCATTGTTATAAAGGTTTTCTAGACGGATTTAATGCTAATGGAGTGGTACCACATTGCCCAGTGGAGTTGAATTTAAATCTAAGTGAGTTACGCTCCTTAGGAAAGGTACGCGGTCATGAGGAACGGGAGGCTCGAGTCTCCATACATCTCCGTCAGGCTTCTGAGCTCCCTAAAGGGATTTTTCACACTGAAGGAGCTTGAATCGAAGCTAGGAATACCCTATCAAGTCATATGGCGGTACATAAGTCTCAAGAGCACGCCCGAGAAGACGACAGCTAGGAAAATAATAGAGAGGATAGAGAGCCTGAATTTAATAGAGGAAGCTCTTAGGAGAAATCTGAGGGTCAACAGGTACAATTATATAGAGTCTTGGAGGCTGATGAGCAACTATAAATTCCTGGAGCTCATGGGATATGTCATATCGAGTTTCGTCGGGGATGAGGAAGTGAACGTCATAGTATCCCCCCAGGAGTCCTTCCCCCTAGCCTTGATCGCTAGCGATTGGCTCAGAGCGAAGGCTTTAAGCTGTATGGAGCATGTAAGCCTCTCCCTAGAGTCTTACTTGAGGAGTTCATACGTCTCCCTCGACAGAGGATCTGTTGTCGAACTCTACGTACCTAGCCAGATAGGAGTAGATGATAGAGTGATCTTAGTGAGGGATATCGTGAAGAACTTAGAGTCCTTAGAGGCTATAATGGATATAGTGAACGATGCGGGAGCTAAGCTTTGGGGGGTCTTCTCAGTGATCTCTATATCGGATGAGTGGGAGAAAAAGCTGGATGATCTAGGGATAGGAAAAAGGATGGCTTTTTACAGGATGACTCGATAGCTCAGAACTCCTCTTCCTCCTCCCACTCTTCCTCTTCTTCCCACTCCTCTTCTTCCTCTTCCGGCACTGGCTCCAAGTAGAGTTTCTTGCCCCTCTTCATGACGACGAGCAGAGCGCCGCATTCAGGGCACCTGACCTCATCGCCCTCTTCTACATCCTCTATATCGAATACAGCTCCGCATACGGGACATTCGAACTCCATAGGGTCACCCCCAGCCCAAGCTCGTAAGCCCATTAAAAAGTTAATTAAACATAGGAGAATTTATGAAGATAACGCTTAACTATACAGCATAAAAACTCTTAGCTCGTATCAGAAGAATTTTCCCTCACATATTCGGTTATTTCATAAAATATATTCATGATTTTATTATTGAAAAAATTAAAAATTCTTCTAACTTATCCCTTATTTCCTAAAATATATTATGAAAATGACGGATTTTAATTTATGAAATCTCGTTAGCAATCCACATTGATATAAAAATCTTAATTAATTCGCGTTTTTAGAGGTCTCACGCGTGCAGCTAGTGTTTTATCTTACTCCACCCGTAGGGTTTAGCATGGAGGTCGTGAGGAAGGAGTTAATAGGTGGAGAAGGCCTCATTTACTTAGCTACGAGAGTATCTAGGAGTACTGGAGGTCCGGAGGAAATAGCTGAGGAGTTGAGTGATAGGGAGAGAGTCAGAAGGCTTCTATCGAACATCATAAGGATGGGGCACTATTCAGTCCTAGAGCACAGCTTGATAAGGCTCTGGATAGATTGCGATCATCGAGAACTAATGAGGCTCCTCATAAATCATAAATACGTTGAGGTAACCCTAGGAAACCCTAGTTTGATTTCCCTCAATCCGAGGACAGCTATAGAACTCTTAGATAGTGAGGCTAGGGTCATAGGCCTCGAAGCTGTGAGGGAGCTCCCCCTGATATCTGAGATCCTCGGTATAGAATCTGAAGCTGAGCCGAAGCTCTCAGTCGAGATAGAGAAGTTGAGCGATGAGCCCCTATTGTACAACTTCTTGAGGTCCCCTCACGAGGACCCCAGACATGGGTTCTACGCTTTCTGGATCGAGATGTCTAGAGTAGCTTCCCATCAATTCGTCAGGCATAGGAGACTCAGCTTCACTCAGAGATCTGGGAGGGTGACGAAACCAGAGGGCTTCATATTCCCAGATTTGAATGATGAAGCTCTGAAGCTCATGAAGGAGCACGCTGAGATGAGCGTTAAGCTATATGAGAGGCTCCTGAACATGGGAGTGAGGATGGAAGATGCTAGGTACATCCTCCCATCAGCATTGAGGACAGCTATTTTCGTGAGCGGGAGGCAATCGGACTGGCAACATTTCCTGAGGCTCAGGTTGGATATATCGGCTCAAGCGGAGATAAGGAGAATAGCTGAGGTAATAGCTGCTGTGATTAATCCAAGAATTCAGTCAAATCTCTCCCCTTAATTTCCTCTAAAAGTTTATTTATCGTCGCCCACTTCCACCTCACTTGATCCCTGGGGAACTCGGCCCCTCTGAGGATCATCCTAATCGCTTCCCTCGTCCTAGGATCTCCAGGGTATCCTGAGCCGAGCTCTATCCCAGTTAACTCGCTCAACTCCCTGATCCTCCTATCTCTCTCTACTTTAGCTATTATGGAAGCAGAAGCTACCTGGACGTATTTAGAGTCCGCTTTATTCTCAGCTACTATTTTAACGCTCGAATCTCCAAGGAATCCTCTTAACACATCTGAGAACTTCCTGCAGTTTCTCATCGGTGAATCAACTATGACTTTAGCGGGTTTGAGCTCCCTTATCAACTCCGACATGACTTCAGCCTCAAGTACATTGAGCATATTCTTAGAGACAGCTTCATCTATCCTTTTAGGCTCAATTACCTCTATCAGATAGGATTCAGCGCTCTCAATTATTATTGGAAACAGTTCCTCCCTTCTCTCAGCACTTAAGAGCTTTGAATCAGTGACCCCTATTTCCCTTAGCCTCCTAGCCTCCTTTCTCTTGAGGATAACAGCTGCTACGACCATAGGTCCTATCACTGGGCCCCTTCCAGCTTCATCTATCCCCATTGACAGAGAGATCACCTCTCGAAGTTCCCCTCAGCCTTGCTTACCTCTCCTTTCAACTACGAGATCTCACGAGCTCTTCGAATCTATCCCGGACCGGGAGGTAAACACGCTCATAGAACTTCCTCTGATCGAGTAGGTAGTCAGCGGGGAAGGACCTCAAGTAGTTCAGGGCAGCGTTCCATGCTCTATCGTATGGAACTACTGCTTCTATCTTCCTCACTACTTGTTCATCATAATCCTCCGGCCTCTGAACTTCATCCCCTATTATGAAGAACCCGTCATCGCTCACGTAAGCCCTCTCATCCCCTAGTTGCTCGATCTCCCTAGCGACCTTAGGTATCGAGGGGGCTGATGCACCCGCAGCTCTATGCGTGCGAACTCTTCCCCCTGATCTCTTCGCCCAAGCGTAAAATATAGCTCTGTTCAACCCGAAGGATTTCGCTCTCTCGAGATCCCCCTTGAGGAGGAAGTACCTAGCTGCTTGCAAGAGCGCCATCACTTGGAACCTTCCTACCTTCCCCCGCATCTCAATTATATGTGATGCGATGAACTAATACTTTATCCCTAACCTCGGTAGTTCTATACCGACTGCTACAGCAGCTCTCCCTCTGATCTCCACTCTCACCACTACCTCCTCTCCTACCATCCCCCTGAGCCTCTCCAGTACTTGATGCCACTTATAGCCACCTTCATACTCTCCCCTCAGCTCGAAGGCCTCGTCCCCTCCCTCAGTCTCCACGACTATGATCCTAGAGCCCACGTCCTTCAACTTCCCCCTCACGACGTAACTCCTCTCCTCGGGTCTGTAGAGCAGGGGAATAGCCGCTACCATCATAGCTATTAAGATCACTAAGATGAGCTTCCTCATGAGAACAACCTCCTAGCTAAGACTTTCAGGGATCTGAAGTTGAAGTATATGTGTATTAAGGATGATCCGGAGAAAGCGAAAGCGAAGATATCATGCCAATAACGCCAAGACCCTCTGCTCATGAATAATACGAACTCTTGAGCTCTTCCGTGCGGAGTAAGATATAAGATGAGCCCGCTTATAAAGAGAAGTATCCCTAGAATTAACTGAGACATACTGACGATTGCCCTGAGCTTTAGTTCTCCAGTACTCATACGCAGCAGAGGAGATCCCAAACTAAAAAGTTTTCGGGGTCTATGAGAGCGCTCGAAGACCCCAATTGACCCGCTCTAATCCGCTTGAGCGAGCTTCATCGGGACTATCCTCTCCGGCCACTCCCCCGTCCTGAGGTACTCATCTATAGCCATAGCTGCCCTCTTACCGTCTCCCATAGCTAGAACTACAGTAGCCTCTCCCCTTATCGCATCCCCTCCAGCGAACACCCCTCTCAACGTAGTCCTGTACTTCTCGTCAACTATTATCGTGCCGTCCCTCGATACCTCCAGCTCAGGGACCTCTTGGTAGAGTATCCTGTTCGGCCTCTGCCCTATAGCTATCACTACGGCATCCACCTCTAGATCGAACTCGCTCCCAGGTATGGGGATGGGCCTCCTCCTCCCGGATTCATCGGGCTCTCCTAACTCATTCCTTATCAGTGTGACTGCCCTGACCCATCCGTTCTCATCGCACTTGAAGGCGACTGGATTAACTAAGAACATGAACTTGACCCCTTCCTCTTCAGCATGTCCGATCTCCTCAATCCTAGCTGTCATCAAATCCCTAGTCCTCCTGTAAAGTATGTAGACCTCCTCATATCCTATCCTGAGACCGCTCCTCGCAGCGTCCATGGCTGTATTCCCTCCTCCTATTACAGCGAGCCTCTTCCCCCTCTTAACGGGAGTATCGTACTCTGGGAAGAGGTAAGCTTTCATCAAGTTTATCCTAGTGAGGAACTCGTTAGCTGAGTATATGCCGAGGCAGTTGACTCCGGGCACGTTCAAGAAGTTAGGTGTGCCAGCTCCAGTCCCCAAGAAGACAGCATCGAATTCCTCGAGGAGGTCGTAGAGGGAGAGCGTCTTCCCTATCACTACATCCATGTATATCTTGACTCCTATGCTCTTCAAGAACTCGACCTCATATCTCACTATCTCCTTCGGGAGCCTGAACTCCGGGATCCCGTAAACTAAGACGCCTCCAGGCTCATGCAGAGCCTCATATATGACTACTTCATGCCCCATCTTCCTCAAATCAGCTGCAGCAGTGAGTCCAGCTGGACCAGAGCCCACTACAGCTACTCTCTTCCCAGTCGGAGGCGCTATCTTGACTTCAGGCCTTATACCATGCTCCCTAGCGTAATCTGCGACGAACCTCTCGAGCTTCCCTATGTTTATCTTATCCCCGAGCTTCCCCATTATACAATTCATCTCGCACTGCTCTTCCTGAGGGCAGACCCTCCCAGTTATCCCGGGCAGTGAGTTAGTCTCCATTATGACCTCTAGAGCCCCTTTCATATCCCCCTCCACTATCTTCTTTATGAATCCCGGGACGTTAATGAGGACTGGGCAGTCTTTGATGCAAGGCGCGACTTTCACATGGCATTGAAGACATCTAGAGGCTTCCTCCACCGCTTGCTCTAAGCTATAGCCTAAAGCTACCTCATTGAAATTGTGTATCCTCACGTGAGGATCCTGCTCCGGGACCGGGACCCTTACTTTCTTCACTTCCCTCCTCTTAACGCTCATCCTCTCACCACGCTCACTTGGAGGAACCTCTCGAGCGCTACTCTCTCCTCCTCCCTATATTGAACTAATCTCTTCATCAACTCATCGAAGTCAACTTGATGAGCATCGAAATCTGGACCAGCGACGCATGCAAAGACGACTTGTCCCCCAACAGTCACTCTGCAAGCTCCACACATCCCAGTACCATCGACCATTATGGGATTGAGACTCGCGTAAGTCTTTATCCCGTACTTCCTAGTTATATCAGCGACTTTCTTCATCATTATGACGGGGCCCACTGTGAAGACGTAATCCACCTTCCTACCGGACTCTAGGAGCTCGCTCAACACATCGGTAGTGAACCCCTTCCTCACGTAACTCCCGTCATCTGTAGTTACGAGGAGTTCATCGCTGACCTCCCTGAATTCGTCCTCCAAGATCACTAACTGTTTGTTCCTGAACCCTATTATGCTGATAACATAGTTCCCTGCTTCCTTCAGGGCTTTAGTGATCGAATATCCTATGGGAGCCCCTACACCCCCGCTGACGACTACTGCTGTCCCGAAGTTCTCTATATGAGTCGGCTTGCCCAGGGGACCGACTACATCAGCTATCTTATCCCCTACACCGTAAGTCCCGAGCTCGTATGTCGTCTTCCCGACTTCTTGAAAGACTATCTCTATAGTCCCTTCCTCCTTATCCCATCTGAAGAGAGTTAGAGGGATCCTCTCCCCTCTCTCATGTAATCTAATGACTACGAACTGTCCTGGTCTCGCATTCCTGGCCACGAGGGGAGCTCTCACCTTTATCCACTTTATGTTGGGCGCTAGTTCCCTCTTTCCAACTATCTCGAACATGATCGTCCCTATGCTTCCTCCTCTTAATACTTAAAAACTTTTACATAGAGAGTCGGTGGTGCGAGGTTCCCATCTGTATGAATAACATCCCAAAATTCAGCGTATCTTTTTGTATTTTATTGATTACGGATGACAAAATTATGGGAAATTTCCCATATGGGAATATGGGATCTCGTAGTAGTATCAGGGGAGTCTAGAGTCTCCTCTCTCGAGTGGTGTCTCGTGAGCGCTTCATCGATCCGCATCAGAGGCCTTCTCCAGTGGACTCTCTCCAGGTTAGAAGAGCCGCCGATACGATCATTTCGATCCTCACGGAAGTGATCAGATCCTCTAGATCTTGAGGCCTCAGTTTTAGGGGTCTTGAAGAGAATTCATATGGGAAGAATTGTAAATTATTTGAGCCGTCCGCACTGAAGTTATTTTTATACAGTTAAATGATTAATGATATATTAGTTATATTTTTGTGATATCAGTATCACTGGATTTATCTGAGAGGACGATCTAATCATTCGGTGACTTTATGGCCTTCAGAGGTATAATCACCCCCTTGATAACCCCTTTCGATGAGAAGCTCGAGATAGATTTCGAGGCTTTGAGGTGGCTCGCGTATCATCAACTGAGAGGGGGTGTTCATGGCATCTTCCCGAACTCCACTACGGGTGAGTTCGTTCACCTGGAAAGAGAGGAAGCGATAAGGCTTACTGAAGCACTTATAGATGAAGTCGGTGGGAAGATCTGGGTTATACCGGGGATAAGCCATAATTCTACGGATAAAGCTATTGAACTAGGCTCGATTTTCAAGGACATGGGTGTTGATGGAGTTATAGTCACTCCCCCATTCTTCTTCAAGATAGATGCTAAGAAGCTGAAGCTACACTTCTCTAAGATAGCTGAGAGAGTAGATCTTCCCATAATAATTTACAATATACCCTCTCTCACTGGGATAAATGTGCCCATAGAACTCTACATCGAGTTAGCTCAAGAGTACAACAATATCGCGGGAGCTAAAGTCACTTACGATAGCTTCTCCTACTTGAGGAGATTGATTCAGAGGATGAGATCGGTCAGGAAGGACTTCTCAGTGCTAACCGGGATGGACGATATGCTCCTCTCCAACTTGATGATGGGAGGAGACGGCGGTATAACTGCCCTAGCCAATGTGACTCCGGGCATGCATAGATCTATTTACGATGCTTGGGCAGATGGAGATCTTAAGAGAGCTTTAGATGAGAATCATAAGCTCTTGAAATTATCTTCTATTTATGATATAGCTTCATCATTTCCCACTGCGATTAAAACAGCTCTGAATGTCATGGGGGCTCCTGTTAAGCCATATGTGAGACCCCCATTGACGGAGGAGCCTGATAGTGTGGTAGCTGCTATAACTGAAGTGTTAAGAGAGTTAGGCTTGTGTGACTAGTAATGCTTATATATCAATGAATACATGTAATATAGGTGTGAGTATGTCAGAGGGTAGGGGGGAGCGCCCGAGAGAGGAAGTGAGTGTGACGCCCGAGGGCATTGAGGTGAGGTCTCCGGGTAAGGAGGTAGTAGTGAGGGCATCGGGAGGGGAACGCCTGAGCAAGGACATAACCATAAGGGGGGTCAACCCAGAGCTTTACAATAGTGTCGCTGAACTATCTAGGAGGCTGGGGATAAGCATAGGGGAAGCTATAAATGAAGCGATGAGGCTCCTCCTTGATGTCAGGGGCGGGCTCATGGGGAGTCTTCAACCTCTATTAGAGGGAGTCAAAGAAGCCGGGAAGTCAGTTGGTGAGGGTATCTCAAATTTAGCTCCGATACCGATCTCAGGCGTTGAGGAGATAGAGCTCAATAAGGAGGACTTCGAGAAGTTCGGGAAGAGGGTGCTGATATCGGGCGTGAGGAAGATCGTCTTCTCTCAAGACGTAGATGAAGCGACTCTCGAGAGATACGTAGCAGTGATAAGGGATTGCGATGAAGTCTCCTTCCCGAAGAGTATCTCAAAGCTATTAGCTTTATCGAAGTGCAGGAATGTGAGTAGGGTGACTTTCTACTGATACAGTATTTTTTTATTTTTTCCCTCCCTGAGGGATTATGAACGCCAAGGCACTGAGGAAGATCTCGTATGGAGTGTACATAGTTTCTTCGAGATTAGGGGATAAACTGAACGGTCAGATAGCTAATACGGTCTTTCAAGTGACATCAGATCCTCCTAAGGTCGCTGTATGCATAAATAAAGAGAATCTGACGCATGAGTGCATAAAAGCTAGTTGGGCTTTCTCAGTATCCGTCCTCAGGAGAGATGCTCCGATGACACTGATAGGGAGGTTCGGTTTCATGAGTGGCAGAGATCTGAATAAATTCGAGGGGATCTCATATAAGATAGGGAAAACTGGGGTTCCCATAGTATTGGAGGAATCAGTCGCATACATGGAGTTCATAGTCACCTCTACACTCGATGTCGGCACGCACACGATCTTCGTAGGAGAGCTCGTGGATGCAGACATACTCAGCGATGAGGAAGTCATGACTTACGATTACTATCATAAGGTGAAGAGAGGGGTCTCCCCGGAGAGGGCGCCTACTTACATGAAGGAGCCTCCCTGAGGGGCTCAACTTTTTTACCTCTCGATCCCCCTCCAAGTTATGAGGGAGTTCCCGAAGTACGCTATAGCTAGCGTGGGCGCCGTCCTCTTGAGGGAGGGGAAGCTCCTCCTCGTCAAGAGGGGATTACCTCCGGGCCAGGGAAAGTGGTCCATACCGGGTGGTGCTGTAGAAGCTGGAGAGAGCATCTTAGAAGCTGCGAAGAGGGAGTTACTCGAGGAGACTAATTTGTCAGCGGAGCCGATCGGCTTAATCGCTCTGAGTCAGGTAGTAGTGAACGAAGATGATAGAGTGAAGTACCATTACGTCATAGCGGACATAATATTCGATCCCGCTTCGATAGAGGGATCTGAGAGGCCGGGAGGAGATGCCACAGAGGTCTCGTGGTTCAGCTTAGGGGAAGCCTCTACTAGGGAGGATGTGACGAGGACGACGAGAAAGCTAGCTAGCTTATTGAGGAACGGAGTCAAGTACCTCCCAATAGATTACATCTTATGAATCTCCTCTGAGATGATCCTGACCATTTCCTCAGCTTCTTCATCGCTGAGGAGGCTGTAGCATATCCTGAAGCTCCTCTCATCCCCCATGAAGACATCCCCGGGGACGATGCCCACAGCTGGGTCCCTCTGAAGGAGCTTTAGAGCTAGCTCCTTCGAGTCCTTCAGCTTCTCATGACTAGCGAATATGTAAAAAGCCCCCCTTGGATAGGGGAAGGAGAAGCCCTCCATGAGCTCGACGATCTTATCCCTCTTCCTCCTATAGTGAGATCTGACGCGCTCTAAGTAATCCTCCCTGAGTGAGTCCAGGAGGGAGTTCAGTATTATTTGAGATATCTCTGAGACGCCAGCGGATGTTATGTAGACGGCATCGAATATCTTCTTCCTTTCCTCCAACCCCCAGTAAACGTAACCCAGTCTGAGCCCGGGTATCCCGAAGGTCTTGCTGAACGTATCTATTATTATGTCCCCCGGTACCTCGGGCCTCGAATCGAAGTATATCTGAGAGTAAGCTGCGTCATTTATCAGCAGCACGTTCCTCCTCCTCAACTCATCCCATAGTTCCATGAGGACATCTCCCTCAGGTAAGAAGCCAGTGGGATTGTTGGGGTAATTTATGAGGACTGCTCCAGCATCACCTAACTTCCCCAAGATCTCATCGACTAGCTCCTCTGCTGTGGAATCGTAAGTAGCGAAGCTCAAGCCCATTATCCTCGCGTTATCGAAGTACTGAGTGAATCCGGGGGCCGGGAGGAGTATCTTCTTCTCCCTTAGGACCATCAGAGTCGATGTTAGGGCTTGAGCTCCCCCATTAGTCACGAATATCCCATCCGGATCGATATCCCTCCTCAGAAAATCCCTAGCGAATTTAGAGATCCTCTCCCTCGTCTCCCTAAGTCCCTCGAATGGCATGTACTTAGATCCCGCGTCCCCTATCCCCCTGAGGATCTCGCTCACACTCACTGGAGGAGGGTGACTGGGCTCCCCTATGTGGGCATCTATCACCCTCCTCCCTTCCCTCCTCCTCTCGGAGCATATCTTGAACACATCTGTCACATCTAACAAGGTCAACCCCTCAGTAATGACCTGAGGTATTGGAGGAAGTCTGCGTAGAGAGGAGGAGCGATCGTATAATTCACGTAGATGGAGGACGCGAAGATCAAGATTATTATGATGAAGGTCACATAGTCCCTGGGCCTCAGATGGAGTTCCTCTAATTGCGTCGGGTTCTTAGTAGCCCCGTATCCCCTCGACTCTATCGATATCTGGAGCTCCATCCCCCTCCTGAGGAGGTTGAGTATCAGAGGAGTGAGTATCGGGACGTAAGCTTTGAATGCCCTCACTATTATGTTCATCCTATCTATATCGAATGCTCTGAGTTTCTGAGCATCCTTTATGTCCGAGAAGGATTTGAATATCAGTGGGGCGAATCTGAGACCAGCTAGTAGCGTGAAGGAGAAGCTGTAAGGGAGTCTGAGGCTGTGAGCGAGCGCTGACATTTTCGTTATCGAAGTGGTCATCACGAATATTATGGCCGCTATCACTACGACTAATATCTTAGCGGATATGAAGAGACCGTATAGAAGGCCCTCTAGTGTGAACTCCCCTATATCCTTCTCCCAAAGCTTGAAGTGACCTATCGCGAATAATGGAGTCACGCCCCCCCTGTATAGGAATCCCTGAACGATTATGAAGAAGAGGAATATCCCGAGCAGGACCTTTATCACTATAGCCACTCTCCAGAACTCTATACCAGCTACCCTCCATATTATGAGCTCGAAAGCTAAGACGATGAGTAAGGGCACTATGGAGTAATCGTAAGTGAAGATGAGGGCTAGCATCAGTGCAGCGAGTAGAAGCAGGGCTTTCGTCATCGGATGCAATTTATGAATTATAGTATCTTTCTCAACATACTTGAACGTCATTTGACCACCTCCACTACATCTAAGAATTCCTCTATCTTTATTATCTGGCTGGGTATTCCCATTTGGCTCATGGAAATAGCTAGCCTCGTTATCTGGGGGGGCATCACTCCAGCTTGCCTCAGCCTCTCGATATCGTTGAATATCACGTGGGGATCGCCGTCCATTATTATCTTACCGTTGGCCATCACTATCACTCTATTCGCATACTTAGCGATCAGATCCATATCGTGAGTTATCATTATGATCGTCTTCCCCCTCTCATGCAGGTCTTTCGCTAGATCAGCTAAGAGGTACCTTCCCCTGTAGTCCTGAGCTGTCGTCGGCTCATCGAGTATCACCACTTCGGGGTTCAACGCTAACGTCGCTGCAGCCGCTAGGAGCCTCCTCTCTCCGAAGCTGAGCTTGAATGGGAAGTATTCTGCTTTCTCCTTCAATCCGACCATATCCAATATCTCTAAGGCGAGCTTCCTCGCTTCCTCTCCCTTCACGCCTATGTTCCTGAGGCCGAACATGACTTCTTCGATCGCTGAGATCGTGAAGAGTTGGTAATCCGGGTTCTGTAGTATGAGCCCTATCCTCTTAGCCAGCTCGCCTACTGTGAACTTAGTGACATCCTCACCCCTGAATAGCACTTTTCCTTGCTGAGGTTTGAGCAGCCCTATCATAGTCTTGACTAAAGTGGATTTCCCCGATCAGTTCATCCCTATCACCCCCAGGCAGTCCACCTCGCATACAGCCAGGCTCACATTAA
>CAZFIJ010000086.1:0-16723 GCA_964519515.1 uncultured Nitrososphaerota archaeon | reverse complement strand
GAAGGAAGTGACTACCCTAGGCGGTAGTAAGTGAGTTGATGGTACTCCCAGTAGACTCGCCACACCATCGGATCCTAACTTGACCATGAGGTAGTTGTAGAGAGCGGTGAAGTAAACTCTGTCGAGAGGTATGTTGTTCTTAGCGAGGTAATCTAGGGCACCCGGTACCTTAGCGAGCACTTCCTGAGGTACGATATAAGCTGTGTAGACGAGGAAGGGCAGCGTTATGTAGTAGAGCATTATTAAGATCGTTCCAGCAACCTGTGCGACAAATAGAGATCTTCCTGGGGACTTCAGCTCGCCTCCAACGAATACAGCTGAGACTATACCTATATAAGCCCAGATAGCACCTACTCCAGCCGCTATCGTCGCCCCCCAATCGAATGGAGCCACTGGGAGGTCGCCTTCTTTCATACCTATCTCGAACGCCTTCTCTACTATTTTCTCATATGCTCCCGCTCCATAGAGGCTTCCCCATCCATTCACAGCTGCCATGTAGCCAAGGCCCCACACTCCGAGGATTATCAAGTTCGTGAGGCACCCTATTATCGCTATTACGCCTAATATGTTTATTATCCATCCGTAGATCCTCATACCTAAGTAAGCGATAGCTCCAAATATCAGGACGAATAGTATTCCCAAGATCCAATGCCCCTCTGTGGTGGCCATCCATTGAGCTGTAGCAAGCAACCCTTCATCGTTAAGTGCTATCCCAGCAGCTGTTATAGCACCTACGAAGAAGTCTATTGAGTACCAAGCTATTATACCATAACTTAAGACCTCAGTGAACCAGAAACCCCAAGAGGCTAGGAATCCCATTGTGGGGTTCAATCCCCTGCTTATGAATATGTAGTCCCCTCCAGTCCTCGGCATCATCGCTCCGAGCATCGTGTAAACTAACGCAGTTGGGATCGCTAAAGCCAATCCCGTGATCAGGAAGGAGTAGGGTACGAAGGCCCCGGGGTGCTGATAAGCCGCTATGACCGATAGCCTGTGGATCCCTCCTCCTACTGTGTGAGTGAAAACTATCATGAAAGCTGTGAATGGTCCCACTGTCCTTACCAATCCTGAAGCCCTTCTAACGAACAAGGTAGGAGCTTCTTCAGACATAACATCACCCCACGCGAGGGCTTCGTACTTTAGGAGCTATTTAATATAAACTTTTCGTTGAAACGATGGGAGCGGACTCTTACATCAATTAATTTCACAAAATTACTGAAATTAAATTTTGAGTAAGTGGCTATTTTGTAAAAATATTTATATATTACGGCTTTTGTATATAGATTTATTAAGATGCCTAATCGGACTTCGCTAATAGTTTATGATGGTCGCCGCTATATCGCTTTATTATATTCGGGAGCCAGACCCCTCGATACTATGAGGGGCGGGAAGGATATACTGGAGGACATCGCTTTCATGATAGAAGCTACAGATTCCTATAGAGTGGGAAGGAACATAGACTTCAAGAAGGTCGAGAATGCCATAGAGAGGCTCTCCCCTAAGCTCCCCGATATATTCGATAGCGCCACTAAGAAGAAATATAAGAAGACCGTGGACTTCGTAACATCCCTACCATTCAAGAGTAAATCGATGAGGAAGTTTGCCCTCCTTTACATGTTATTCAGGCTCCTCCTCAGGGTCTCTTCAGTCGGCTTCCTCCTCTCCATAGGTCTCATATTCTATGCTTCCCCTTACTCGACGCCTATGTTGATAGCATCTACATCCCTGCTCTACGCAGCCTTAGTGGGCAGGTGGTACACTCTGACGAAGCTCCTCGAGTTCTACGAGAGGGAGATGAAGAATCAACCCGGGAAGGATGAATTTTTAAAAGAAATTGCGCAAAAGCTTATAGATGAGCTCTCCTCTAAGATAGGGGAACTCGGGATGAAGCCGAGTAAGTACAGGCTCCACTTATTCAAGAGCGATTACTCAGGGGTGAGGGTATTGAAGAGGCCCGGGTGGCTCCGGGATTATCATTTAGCGGAGGTTGAGATTAGTGGTTGATTTCTCTATAATCCTCGAGAAGAATGTCCTCAAGCTTGGGGAGCCGATAAGAGGAGAGCTCAGGAGCGAGCTCCCGATACACGCTAGGTTGTACGTGGTCCTCTCCTCCCTCCTCTTCCCGGGGACTGAGAGCGTAGCTAAGGTCATGACCCTCCATAGGGAAGATCTGATCTTGAGGCAGGGGAGCTTCGAGATAACTTACCCGAAGGACCTTCCCCCCTCGATAAACGCTAGAGCTCATAGGATAAGGTGGGGGCTCCTCTTCGGGATACCGAGGCTCAAGGGGAAGTTCATGTTCCCGAGGAAGGATGTGAGGCTCAAAGTATACCCTGCGAGACCAGAAGTTACTAGAGAAAGCTGGTTGGATTTCGATAAGGAGTTCTACAGGTCAGATGAGAGGGTGAGGGCGTTCATCAAGGAGAGGATAGACCCGAGCGAAGCTATAGTCGAGCTCGAGGCCGAGGAATGGCTATCCTATAGAGGTGAGAGGAGGGCTCTCAGATATTCACTCTCAGATGGGAGGGTGTTCAGTGAGGGAGGTAGATTGATCGCGGAGGCGACTCTGCCCCATGATCCTACGACAGTTAAGGAGGTCTCATTCTTCTTCCCGTACACTTTCAACTTCTCCAGAGGGGATCTGAGCTTCGGAGCTAAGGTGAACTTAGTGCTGACGACGAAAGAAGGGGAGAGGAGGGCTGAAGTCCCAGTATGGACTGGAGAGCCGAGATATGGCAGAGCAGTGGAGGGGCCCAGAGGCCCCCTATTCTGATCAGACAGCCTCCACCAACGGGAGCTCCAGCTCAACCTTCTTTATTATTTTTGCGACTTCCTTGAATTTCTCTATCGTCGTCTCAACATCCTCTCTCGTGTGCTGCGTCGATACTGTCCACTGTTCATCAGGCCCGTAGTTCGGGAGGACTCCTCTGTTCATCATAGCTATCATGAAGAGCCACCACTTGCCCACATCGACCTTCTGGAAGCTCCTCCAATCTACTACCTCGTCCTTAGCGAAGACCATAGATCCGCTGACCCCTATGTACTGGACAGTTGCCTCTATCCCCTCGTCCTTTATTATATCGAGGTATCCCTTAGCTAGCTCCTCCCCCAATCTGCTAGCGTATGAGAGGGCTTCCTCAGTCAGTATATCCCTCAGAGTAACGAGCCCAGCCCTTATAGCGACTGGATTCGCGTTGAAGGTCCCTGCATGTGAGACGACGCCAGGCACTATGGTCTGCATGACCTCCTTCTTACCAGCGACTACGGAAAGCGGGAAGCCTCCAGCTATAGCCTTCCCTAACGTCATGAGATCTGGCCTCACTTTGAAGTAGCCAGCCGCTCCTGAGTAGAACTTGCCACCTGTCTTTATCTCATCGAATATCAGGAGGCAGTTGTACTCATCGCATATGCTCCTCAACCCCTCGAGGAATCCGGGCTTGGGTATGACGAAACCCATGTTCATCGGTATCGGCTCTAGTATTATTGCAGCTACATCATTCCCATGCTGCCTCATTATCTTCTCGACGCTCTCCAAGTTATTGAATTGGGCTACTAACGTATGCTTAACCACGTCCTCGAGCACCCCTTGGGAGCCCGGGACTTGGTTGGGAGTGACCGGATGGCCGGCTTTGTACTTACTCGGCTTCACGCTAACTAAGAGGAAGTCATGGCTCCCGTGGTAGCATCCTTCGAACTTCAGTATCTTCTTCCTCCCCGTGAAGGCTCTCGCTATCCTCAATGCGTGAAACGTCGCTTCCAGGCCCGTGGATTGGAATTTCATCATATCGACTTTGTACCTAGCTTTTATTACCTTAGCGAGATCTAACATCTCATCGAACTCGAATCCGAATATAGTTCCCTCCTCTATCTTCTCCTTTATCGCTTCTATGAGCTTCGGGTGACTGTGCCCTATTCCGAGAGCTCCGAAGGCCATATTGAAATCTATGTATTCGTTACCATCTACGTCCCATATCCTGCTCCCCTTCGCCTTCTTCATGTATATCGGGTAGGGATCTGCATACCTGTAATTCGAGTTGACCCCGAACGGGACCATCTGGGAGACTTCCTCAAAAATCTTCCCAGATTTGGGGGTCCTGCTCTTAAATAACTCGAGCTCCGAGGCGGGGACCTTATCCAACCTCATGTGGGACATAGTATTATACGCTAGCCCATTCTTTAAAAATATTCCCATCAATTCCCTTGAAATTCGATTGGATGACAGTTAAGATAGCCTCTCCTGAGATGCCCCGGATGGGTGCTTATGTAACCCGTAAGGATTATATTCTAGAGGGGGTTGAGAGAGTAGGTGTGTTTCTTGCAGGAGGAAGTACTTATAAATACCTTCATAAATCTCATAATAGCACTCATAGTCTTCTGGATAATAATCTCCTTCCTTAAGGCAGCCTTGAGGGTCGTCAGGGAATATGAGAGAGCTGTGATATTCAGGTTGGGCAGGCTACTCGGAGCGAAGGGTCCGGGCCTCATCTTCTTAATCCCCTTCATAGATAAGCCGAGGGTAGTCGATCTGAGGCTCCTGAGCTTCGACATACCGAGGCAGAGGATAATAACGAAGGATAACGTGACAGTAGATGTAGACGCTATCGTCTATTACAGAGTTTTCAACCCGATAGATGCTGTCGTCAAGGTTCAGGATTACATAACGGCATCTAACTTCATAGCTCAGACCACGCTCAGGGATGTGGTAGGTCAAGTGGAGTTGGATGAGCTCTTGACCAAGAGGGATGAGTTGGGCAGGAAGATACAAACAGTAGTAGATGAGATAACCGAGGGGTGGGGGATAAAGGTCACTCAAGTTGCTATAAGGGATGTGGTCCTACCTGAGGAGATGCTGAGAGCTATAGCTAAGCAAGCTGAGGCCGAGAGGGAGAGGAGGGCCAGGGTCATAATGGCTGAGGGCGAGCTCATGGCAGCTCAGAAGATGTACGAAGCTGCTGAATTCTACGCGAAGAACCCGAATGCTATGAGGCTCAGGGAACTTCAGACATGGGTCGAGATAGCTAGGGAGAAGAACCTAATCGTGATAGCTGAGGGAGGAGCCTCTCCCTTAGCCTACGCTCTAGCCGCAGCGAGGAAGGAGGAAAGGAGATGAGGAGGATCCTCATCGTACCCCTCCTACTGTTTTTCCTATTCATCCATGCCTTGAGCGTGGGAGCAGGCGGAAGGGTACTAGTGACGAACTTGACGGGCTATATCTCACCAGCGACAGTTGAGCAAGTTAGATTAGCTGTGAGAACGGCTGAAAATGGATACAATGCTTTAGTCCTCCAGATAAACACATTTGGTGGGCAATCCGACGCTACATTCAACATAATTGAGCTTATTCTGGCTTCAAAGGTCCCAGTGATAGGGTACGTTTACCCCGAGGGGAGCCAGGCCCTCTCAGCCGGTACTTACATATTGATGGCGACTGATTACGCTGTCATGTCACCTTACTCGACGATAGGCTCAGCTCAGCCGGTCGTGGGCTATACTCCCTTGAACGAGTCCAAGTACCTCAACGCATATGCTGCTAAGATGAGGAGTTACGCTGCAATGCATGGGAGAAATCAGAGTGCAGCTGAGCTTCTAGTCCTCTCAAACGTGAACTTCATAGCTGATGAAGCCTTAAAAGTCGGGTTGATAGACTCGGTGGAGCCATCCCTGGACTCCCTCCTCGAGAGAGCGAACGGTAAGGTGGTGAGGAGGGGGGAGCAGGAATTCAAGCTCGAAGTCTACCCCACTATCGTTGAGTACTTAGAGACCACTCCGAGGATAGAGATAATGAAGCACCTCTCAGATCCAGTGCTCTCGAGCATATTATTCAGCATAGGGTTCATGGCCCTCATAATAGGACTCACTACACCGGGATGGGGAGCTGAGCTCGTCGGGATCGTGCTCTTACTACTCGCTATAGTTGGCATGGGGGTGAGCGTCGATCTAGTCAGCTTGATGTTATTGGTGATAGCTGCCTCCTTATTCATAGCTGAAGTTAAGAAGGGCTTGCACGGATTGGGCGTCATCTCCTCCACAGCTCTACTGATCCTCGCTATCTTGCTCATGATAGGGAGCCCGTGGAGGCCGGTCCTCATATCCTCGAGCTGGATGATAGAGACTCTCCTCAAGCTCATCCTCTCAGTGGGTGGCGTTGGCCTGATAATATCCTTCATATTCATGAAGGGTATAGCTGCCGTCTTGAGGAGGAGACCCGTGAGCTGGCTGCCCACCGGTAGGGGAGTGGCTGTAGATGATATAAGCCCGGGGAGCGTGGGTTACGTTAGGATATCGGGTGAGTTATGGAGAGCTACATCGAATGAGGAAATAAGGAGAGGAGATACCGTCGAGGTCGTGGATAGGAAGGATAACTTACTGATCGTGAGGAAGGTCAGTTAGTTTCATCTCTCAATTCTCATCAATTCCCTCAAGAGCTTCATCATCTCAGGCATAGCGTCCGGCCCAGTTCCAGTAATCATATTACCATCAGCTACAGCTTCCTCTTCCACTAAATACGCACCTGCATTCCTCAGATCGTCCCATATCGAGTGGAACCCCGTCACCCTCTTCCCCTTAACGACTCCAGCCGATATGAGGACCCAGGGAGCGTGACATACAGCAGCCACTATCTTCCCCCTTTCCACAGCTCTCCTAACCATCTCAAGTATTTTCTTACTCCTCCTGAGCCTATCCGGGGCGTAACCTCCGGGTATCCATATGACATCGTAGACTTCAGCTAGCTCGGGCTCAGCGCTCACATCTGCCTTCACCTCTAGGCCCAGCTTACTCCTATACGTCTTGACCTCTGGGCCAACTAGATCCACCTGAAATCCCATCTCCTTCAGCCTGTAAAATGGATATATCAGCTCCCTCTCATCGAATAAGTCCTCAACAAGAACTGCCGCTCTCATAAGATCGCTAAGAGGTATAACATATTAAAGCTATCTAGCATCCATCAGATCTAACAATCCAAAATTTTAAAGATTATCGCTAAAAATGATAGAGGATTATTCTGGGGGCAGAGTCCTCCAAGCTAGATCTATATCTATACCCTCTCTCTTCCACTTCCACCTCCAGTAATAGTACCAGAGCGCCCCGAAAGTCCAGAGGCCTATGAACCATGCTACAGCGAGCTCAGTGACTCCCTCCAATCCGGGGTTAGTGTAGAAGAAGTAGAGCAGGATCCCTATGTATATCAGATCTATTATGCCTCCTATCGTGACCAAGGGAACTGGACCTATCCTCCAATTCTTATAGGGAGAGGTCTCCCATATGGATCTGACGCTCTTCCTGAATGGGAATATAGTAGCAGCTATAGCGGTGACTCCCCATATGGATACGCACTCAGTCGCTGTGACAGCTAATCCTGCGAACCACTCAGGGAATATCGAGTAGAGCAAAATCCCTACCTCACTAGTTATGAACATGAAAGTGAGGTTCTTGATCGGCGATGCCCATCTAGGATGTACTTCAGAGAACCACTTGGGCCCCATCCTGTCCATGCCCCAAGCCACTACTATCCTGCTGCCAGCTACATACGACATAGGTATCCATATGTAATCCGCTAATATGAGAGAGAACGCAGCCAGTGCTGCGATTATGATTCCTAGGATGTTGCCCGTGTCTATGAATACTCTAGTAACACCGACGAAGTTAGGTGGGAACGGCATGTTGTAACCATCGAGCCCAGCGTTATCAGCGATCGCTAGAGCCCTCATGAAATCCTCCCCCACTAGGTTCGGGAATATCACTGCGAATATCGTCGCTAAGATCGCGGGAACTATTATAGCTCCATACTGCGCTATCATTATGTTCCTCTGGGGCCTCTTCACCTCTCCCCCTATCACGTTGACCGCCCATCCGTAATGGGCCCACCAGGAGTTCACCACCATCAAGCCTAAAGTTCCGAAGAGCAAGGGCATCGCGGGATTGAATACCTCTGGAGCAGTATTGCTAGCTGCCTCTACCATTCCTTCATAATCTAATGAGCCATAATTCGCTGCTGCAGTGTTCCAAGCTGCTACGAATTGCTCGTGAGAGTGTATGCCCAGTATCAGGGCGACTAACCCGAGAGTTATCAATCCTAGGGTCATAACAGTTTTCTGATGAAGGAGATACCACCTGAGGCCGTAGAAAGTGAATAGGTAGCCTAAGACATTCACTATAGTCGCTACTGTGAACATCCCCACAGTCGTCCTAACCCACTCAGCAGCTTCCACCATATCCAACATGCCGAATAAAGTAGAGAGACCAGGATCTGCGACCCAAGGAGCTAATATCACTATCCAAAGCCACCATATGAAGTAATCTCCAAAGCTCACAGCCATTCCAACAGCTGGGTGTATTATCCTCGTATTATAGACGTAACTTCCCCCGCTTCTAGGCATAGAAGCTCCTAAAATTCCCCAAACTAGGGCGACGCCTGGTAGCGTGAATGCGACGCTGAGGAAGACCGAGCCTAATAAGTGACCTGATGGGAAGAGGAAAACCCCCCAGCTCAATAGCATCCATATAGCTATTGCAGGTCCCTGATTCAAGAATCCGAAAGCGAATGCATCTATCAAACCTGCTTCCCTTACTAGACCGCTCGCCTTCCTGGCGAAGACCTCTTTAGGCACTATCTCCTCGCCCATAGAAGGCACCTCCGACTAGAAGGCACCTCCGACTGCCCCACAGCTATTTAATAAATTTACTGTTGAAAGATTTTATGTATAATGAATTTAGATGGTTTCCGATTTTTCTATAAATATTTATAGAAGAATGATGATTATTTTACATAAAATTTTCCGAGTGGCAAATCAGAATGTAAAATTGTTCAAAATAATCTGGAGATATCCGTTTGAAGTTCAATAGAGTAGCTCAAGGACTGAAAAATATATAGATAAAAAATTACACGATTTGAGTGTAGCTCCCGTGAGGCCCCGAGCTCTATCATCTCCAATCTTATAACTACCGTAGGGCTTGGGGCGAGGCTAACCAATCCAAACTCCTACAAGCTTCATCTCAGAGCCCGAGGGATCTGAAAAATTGGTATCTTAGCCTTAAGGGAGAATAAAGAGAGTAATAACTCACTGAACTCATAGTATTATCTCTCGAATTAACCCACCCCCCCACAAATTGAGCGTCCTAGTCCCTCTTAGAGCTACCAAAAGTAGCTTACCTTGTCCTTATTTTTTACACTAATTAAATTAAAATTAATAATACCACAGTAAGCTCTAATAATATATTTATAAAAAACCAGAATTAATAAAATATTTTTCTCTATATATAACGGGAGAAATATTTATATTAAAGGCTTTTCCATTTCCTTCAGGAGGTGCTGCCGCTTGCTCTATCTCGAAATGAAGAAGGGCGACTTAGCGAATCTCATAGAGAAGTTAAGGGGATGGGGAGAGCTGCATGGCCCGATAAAAAGGGGTAAGTTTCATTCCTTCGAGAGGTTCGATTCAATCGATGAGATCGATTTGAACTACACGAGGACCATGATACCACCTAAGAAGTACTTCACGAAGCCTAGGGAGGCTATAATGAGAGTGAATTTGATGAAGGGATATGAACTTTTAGAGGAGGATCCGAAGAGGATCGTATTATTCGGCCTCCATGCTTGCGATATAAATGCGATAAAGATAATGGACTCCATCTATATAGATGAGTTCCCAGATCCTTACTACGCTGAGAGGAGGAAGAACTCCCTGATCGTAGGGATAAGCTGCATTCCAGATGAGGAATGCTTCTGCAAATCCATGGGGGCTGATTACGCTTATGATGGCTTCGACCTCTTCCTGCACGATATAGGCGATGCTTACATAATGAGAGTTGGAACGGAGAGAGGGTTCGAGCTCATAAGGGGCCTCGACTTGAAGAAGCCTGATAAGGATTCCCTCAAGAGACTAGCTGATTTTGAAAGGAAGAGGAGCTCTATGTTCAAGAAAGAGCTCTTATCATCTCATCTCCCAGATATAGCAGATTCCCTTCACGATAGCGACGCTTGGAAGGAGTACATAGATCGCTGCCTCAGCTGTGGGTCCTGCACGCTAGTGTGCCCGACTTGCAGGTGCTACGATGTCTCAGAGTGCGTAGATCTGAGCATGGAGAATGGGATCAGGGCGAGGAGATGGGACTCATGTTTCCTCAGGAGCCACGCGCTCGTCGCTGGAGGCTTGAACTTCAGGCCGACTAGAGCGGATAGATTCGTCCATAGGTACAATTGCAAGTCAGCAATCAACAGAGTCACCAACTTGCCTTATTGTGTGGGATGCGGTAGGTGCACTGTCTTCTGCCCAGCTGAGATAGATCACGTCGAGGTATTGAACTCAGTCTGGGGGGTGGTGAGATGATGCTTCAAGAGGAGCAATTCATCCCGAAACCAGCTGAGATATTGGAAGTTAATGATATGACGAGTATAGAGAAGCTCTTCCGCCTCAAATTCATCGATGAAGAACTGGAGAGGTCCTTCAACTACATGCCAGGCCAATTCGTCCAGGTGAGCGTTTACGGAGTTGGAGAGACCACTATCTCTATATGCAAATCCAGGACCAGGCCCGGCCCCTTAGAGCTCCTCGTCAGGAGGGTTGGGAGGGTAACTAATGCACTTCACAAGCTTAAGAGCGGAGATGTCGTCGGAATAAGGGGTCCATTCGGCAACTGGTTCCCAGTCGATGAGATGGAGGGTCACGACGTCCTCCTCATATCCGGAGGGCTGGGCATGGCCCCCCTCAGGGGAGTCCTCCAGCACATCTTAGATAGGAGGGAGAGATACGGCGAGGTCAACCTGCTCTACGGGGTCAAGGGGTATGAGGAGACGCTCTTCAAGGATGAGGTACTGAGCCCCTTCAAGGGGGAAGCTGGCTTCAGGTCCTTCATCTCCTTCGAGAAGGATGATGAGTTCTATGAGAGTATGATGAAGAGACATCCTCAGTTCATTAAGAAAGGGGTTGTAACAGTCCTATTTGATCTAGCGGAAAGCTACATAGATCCGAGCAATAGTTACGCTGTTGTAGCGGGTCCTCCAGTTATGTACAAGTTCGTCCTGAAGGAACTAGATAAGAGGGGCTTCCCCGCCGATAGGGTTTACGTGACCTTAGAGAGGAGGATGAGATGCGGGGTGGGGAAGTGCGGCCATTGTATAATAGGGGGAGCTAGCTCGATAGCTTATGTCTGCAAAGATGGGCCAGTCTTCTCCTATTTCGATATCCTCTCTATTAGGGGGGCGATCTGAATGGGAAAGCTCAAGGCCGGTTTCTACTCTTTGACAGGTTGCCAAGGTGAGTACCTCACTATCTTAGGGATGGAAGACGTACTACTAGATCTCCTCAGCTTAGTGGATATAGCTGAGTTCAAGTTAGCTAGCAGCAAGGAGTACGATGGGAAAGTAGATATAGCTTTCGTTGAGGGCTCCGTCTCCACTGAGAGGGATCTCGAGTACATAAAGAGGATAAGGGAGAATAGCGGGATACTAGTAGCTCTAGGGGATTGCGCCGTCTGGGGAGGGATACAAGCTTCTACGACTGGGCAGGATTGGAAGGAACTCATGAGATCTGTCTATAAGACGGAGAGTAACTTATATGGCTTCTTAGGGGAGCATAAAGGGGTCTCTGAGGTAGTTCCAGTGGATTATGAGATTCAAGGATGCCCTATAGAGGGGAAGGAGTTTGCTAGAGTTTTAATGGATCTAGTGAGGGATGTCAAGCCGGAGCTACCCGATTATCCCGTATGTATAGAGTGCAAAGTGAGGGAGATCCCATGCTTGATAGTGGAGAGAGCTCTGCCCTGCTTAGGCCCTATCACAGTAGCGGGTTGCGATGCTAGATGTCCATCCTACAATACCGTATGCATAGGCTGTAGAGGGCCCATAAGGGATGAGGCGAACGTATCTGGGGAGCTAGAGATGCTCCTGAGGAAAGGATATGATAGGGAGAGGATATTGGATTTGATGAGTCTCTTCGGAGCTAGATATAAGGATTTAAGATCTCTTATTGAGGGGGGTAAGTCATGAGGGAAGTAGTAGTTGAGCATTTAGCGAGAGTAGAGGGACACGGGGACATAGAAGTAGTTATAGAGGGCGATGCTGTAAAGAGAGCTGTCTTAAGGATATATGAGGGACCCAGGTTCTTCGAGCGTATATTGATAGGGAAGAGCTACTACGAGGTCCCTGATATAACAGCGAGGATATGTTCTATCTGCCCCGATCCCTATCAAGTGGTTTCATCTAGGGCTATAGAGAAAGCGATGGGGATAAGGGTGGATAAGCAAGTCGAAGCGCTCAGGGAGCTCCAGTTGATAGCGGATGTGATACACAGTCATGCCCTTCACCTCTTCTTCCTCGCCCTACCCGATTTCCTGGGTTACACTGATGCTATAAGAATGGCAACGCAGTACCCTGATACTGTGAAACTCGGGTTGAAGGTCAAGAGAGCTGGGAATGCGATAAAAGAAGTCATAACTGGCAGGACCGTTCACGGAGTCGTGACGAAGCCCGGAGGTTACACTAAGGTCCCGAGAGCTGAGGATCTGGAGAGATTGAGCGAGCAACTCAAGAGCTCTATCGATGGCGCTAGAGAGGCTATAAGGGTATTCTCATCACTGAAAATGCCCGAATATGCCTTAGATGATAATCTCTATATCGCTGTAGACCCCGGAGAGCATTACGGTTACTCTGGGGATCACCTCCTAGTATCTGATGGTACCAGGCACCCTGTGGAGAACTACATGCATTTAACGAATGAAGTCACGGTAGAGCATTCCTCCGCTAAGCACTCTAGCTACAAGGGAAGTAGCTTCATGACAGGAGCTCTAGCTAGACTCCTCCTCAACGAGAAGAAGCTCTACGGTGAGGCTAAGGAGTCTTACGAGAGCTTGAGGGATAGAGTCGACCCCAGGAACCCCTTCAGCAACAACATAGCTCAAGCGATAGAGCTCCTCTATAGCGTTCAGAGGGCCGTAGATATAATAGATGGGCTCTTGGATGAGGGGATAAAGGATGAGCTCATGGTAGAAGTCAAGCCCAAGGCTGGGGAGGGTATAGCAGTCGTCGAAGCCCCTAGAGGATTACTTTATCACCACTACAAACTCGATGACGAAGGTAGAGTGGTATTCGCTAACCTAGTCACTCCGACCGCTCAGAACGCTGCAAACATGGACAAGTACTTGAGGATAGCTGTCAGGAATCTCAAGGATCTGAGCGATGATGAGCTCAAGTTCAAGTTGGAGATGTTAGTGAGGGCGTACGATCCCTGTATCTCTTGCTCAGTCCACTTGACTAGGATCAGAGTATGAGGACATTAGTCATCTGCATCGGGAACCCCATGAGATCAGATGATGGGCTGGGCTTCAGGGTATGGGAGGAGTTGAGGGCTAGAGGGGTCGATGCGC
Source organism: uncultured Nitrososphaerota archaeon (assembly GCA_964519515.1). Taxonomy (GTDB): domain Archaea; phylum Korarchaeota; class Korarchaeia; order Korarchaeales; family Korarchaeaceae; genus Korarchaeum. Next base: position 3,361 of record CAZFIJ010000086.1, on the reverse strand, counting down.
TCCTCTCCGGCCCCGACCTCCCCCTACAAATAGCCGATTTCGATAGGGTCATCTTAATAGATGCTGTCGATTTCGGAGCTGAGCCGGGGAGCGTCCTAGAGGGGAGAGTAGAGGACCTCGATGTAGTAGAGATGAGGTCTTCCACTCACGGCCTCTCACCCCTGAGCTTCCTCAAGATAGTCAGGGAAGCGATGGGCCGGCCTGAGGAGGCTATCCTGATAGGCGTGCAACCGAAGAGCTTGGGAGAGGGGGAGGGGTTGAGTGAGGAAGTGGAGAGAGCTGTGAGTGAGGTCATCGATAGAGTCATGAGGTTGGTGAGCTTTGAGAGTCAGACCTGACTGTATCCCCTGCTTCCTCAGGCAGGTAGTGAATGCCCTCAGGCTCTCTTCTATTGATGACTCGAGAATTGAGAGAGCTCAGAGAGAAGTCATGACATATCTTCTATCTTTAGATTGGGATTTGAGCCCTCCTGAGATTGATTATGTAGTCCAGAGGGTGATAAGGGAGTACGCTGGTGGGGACCCTTACAGGGAAGTCAAGAAGAGGAGTAATGATGAAGCTCTATCCATCTACGGGGAGTGCGAGAGGATAGTGGAGTCTAGTGAGGACCCCCTCAGGACTGCCGTCAAGTTAGCTATAGCTGGCAACGTGATCGACTTCGGGCCTTACACATCGTACGATCTAAAGGGGACTATCGATAGAGTCCTCAAATCCGATTTGAGTATCGATCACTATCCCCTCCTGAAGGAGAAGTTTCAGAGGGCTTCAAGGATCCTCTACTTCTCTGATAACGCTGGTGAGATAGTCCTCGATAAACTACTCGTGGAGACTATGCTCTCGCTCAGGGAAGTGAGATTCACTTTCGTCGTGAAGGGAGGGCCTATGATAAACGACGCTACTCTAGAGGACTTCTATTACGTCAGTTTCTCAGATATAGATGCTGTTGAAGTGAGGACAGTCAGCAATGGTGATGAGGGCACCGGACCGGATAGGAGGAGCGAAGAAGTCCTGAAGTGGATTAGGGAGCACGATCTCGTCATATCGAAGGGCCAGGGGAACTACGAGATTCTTGGGGAGTTCAATGAGATATTTCACATACTCTTAGTTAAGTGCCCCGTAGTAGCTGCTGACCTCAACGCGAGCGTAGGGGATATCGTCTTAATCTACAGGTGAGTGAATGCATATGCTGACGATAAGGGATGTATTCGATGCCTGCAAGAGGAAGGAGAGCGAGGGGAAGAGGGTAGTAAATGCCCACATAGGTGAGCCCTCCCACGAGCCACCTATTCAATTGAGCGAGATATTGAAGGAGATCGGAGATGTAGGCAGGAAGTACTTGCCCTTCGTCGGGACTGAAGCCGCTAAGGAGAGCGTATCTTATTTCGGGGATAAGTTCTTGGGGAGGGATTTAGAGAAGGATAGGATATTCATAACGAATGGAGGAGCTCAATCCTTACTGATATCCACTTTAGCTGCCTCTAAGATCAGGAAGGGGAGAGTACTAGTCCCAGCTCCTGGCTTCCCTCAGTACTTCGAGCACGCGAACGAATTCGGGTATCAAGTCTCAACTTACGATCCTCTAGCTGATGATCTAGTCAATGAGGTCTCCAGCAAATTGGAAGGTGTCTCAGGAGTCGTGATAAACTACCCGAATAATCCAACTGGGCACGTCCCACCTAATTCCGAGCTCGAGGATCTATGGGATGAATTGAGGAGGAGGAACGTATTACTGATAAATGACGCAGCTTACTCTCAGATATACTTCGGGGAGAGAGTCGAGGTAGTTGGAGATGTCATAGCGGATACTTTCAGCAAGACCTTCGCCCTACCCGGGTTGAGGATAGGTTACATATACTGGGGAGTCGAGAGGCCCGAGTTGATCGGGAGGATCCTCTACTTAATGACAGCAGGCGTATCTGAGATCTCCCAGCTCATCTTGATGAGGATGATAGAAGCAGCGAGCGATGATTACTTCCGGAAAGTGAGAGGGCATTACGCTAAACTGAAGGATGAAATAGTTAGGGAAGCTAAGAAATCCGAGTTGATATTCCCAGAGCCCAGAGGCGCATTTTACCTCTATTCAATGCATCCCGATGTACCTGATTCTAATGAGTTAGCGATTAAACTCCTCAACTGGGATCCGGTAGTGGGGATAGTGCCAGCAGCCGCATTCAGAGGGGAGAAGGAGTACTTCAGGATAAGCTATGGGGTCCTAAATGAGAGGGATATAAGGGAGCTCTTCGCGGCGATCCGGGAGGCGACATCGCAATTTTACGGTTAACCTAAGCGGGCTATTTAGCGATCCCTCCGAGGGACTCTACGTCAGTGACGAGGCACTCTCGACCGAAGGAGAGCTGATCTTACCTTAGCTCACTAATTCCCTGATTTCGAGAGCCAATCGTCGAGAAAAAGGAATTCTCCTCGATAAGACGGTAAAGAGCATATATTTAAAATGTGAGTTATGATTTTCCATGAGAGTATGAAAGTCGAGGAGTGGGAGAAGGAGGACGAGGAGTTCAAGGAGATGAGGAGGAGTAAAGCTGATTGGGAGTTCATAAATGCTCAACCTCCGCATATAAGGGCAGCTCTAATCTACTTCATCGAGAGAGGCGATAGGTACGTGGCCTCGAGGATCGCCGGTCTCTCGCTAGATGAGTTCGATGAGATCAGGAGGAGAGCGAAAATACCAGTGGTGGTCTAGTGAGGGGAGTCGCTGATGCTTGTTTTTTAATAGATTGGAGCAGATATAGGAGGAGGGATCTCCTCGAGAAGCTCTTCAATCTAATTTTGATCCATGAGGAGACCCTTCTACAGCTCAGATCCCCACCAGCTATTGAGTACACTTCCTCACTCCTAGCGAGCGGTCTCTTGAGGCTCTATCCATGGTCCTCGGATGATGAGAAGCAGTACAACAAGCTCAGGGAGGAGGTCTCCTTAGATCCGAGGTTACCCTCTCTAGAGCGCCCAGATCTTCTCTGCTTAGTGATCGCCCATAGGACAGGATCTATCCTCCTCAGCGAGAATTTAGGAGTCTTGAGAGTGACTCAATTCCATCCCCTCTACTCAAGAGTGAAAGTCTGGACCTCCTTGGAAGTCCTTGAGAACTCCGTTTACAGCGGATTGACCGATATTGACTCTCTAGATGAGTTCCTCGAGATCGGGAGAGAGTATGAGGAGGACGCGAGGCACATTTTCAATAAGAAAAGGCTCGATACTGTGGCGAAGAGGGTCAGTGAATGGTTGAGGAGATAGAGCCACCCCTCGAGCTCATTCAGGAGTGGGAGAAGGAGGACGAGGAGTTCAAGGAGATGAGGAGGAGGAAAGCTGATTGGGAGGTGATAAATGCTCAAACTCCGGCAAT
>CAZFIJ010000085.1:0-23834 GCA_964519515.1 uncultured Nitrososphaerota archaeon | reverse complement strand
TCTGGCGTGGAAGGAGCTACCTCCGGAGTGATCCTACCCACACTATATTTTTTGCTTCCGGAGAATTCCCGGGACCCCCCCAACTGCCGATGAGCCCTAGCTCTCGGGCGCCTGACGGGACCGTGGTCATCCCGAGGGCCTCTAGCTCCAAAATTCTCGATCGTGTTGAGATCCCTCGAAGCCTATCTCACTTCATCAACGCTTAACATCCTTCCTCTGATGCTCTCGATTCGTCCATCATCTCTCCCCCTACTGTGCCTCGAGTCGGACGTTCTCGCGGCCGATGGGCCCCAGAGGCTAGAGAGGCACCCGGATCCTTCGGATGGTCGTGGAGCGAGTTCGTCCCTCCGACTCTGAGTAGAAAGATTTCGGAGTTTGAGGGAGCTCCAGAGCACCTGACTAGGTATTACGATCTGTAACACTAAAATTTTTAATTTTATGATATTGCGGATCTGAGGGGAGATCATGGCACAAGAATTAGCTCTCCTGATCGCAGGCCTATTCGGAGGGATAATAGGGGGTCTTCTAGGTACTGGAGGTTGTGTCATAATGCTTCCTGCTCTCGCTTTCCTCTTCGGGTATGACCTACCCGTAGCGATAGGGACGACGATAACTGCTGTCATAATAACCGCTACTTCAGGGGCTATAGGCCACATAAAGATCGGGAACGTTGACTACGGGACAGCTAAAGTCATAGCGATATCTGGAGCGATAGGTGCGTTCATAGGGAGCCTCATATTCATCTTATTAGCTGGAAATATCTCAATCCTCAGCTTGATATTGGGGCTGGCTTTCCTATACGTAGCTATCAGGATGGTTTACGAGGGGCTCAGGAGGTCCATAGGGGCTAAGGATGGGAAGGAGATACCCGGGAGTTCAACTAAGAAGGGGGTCTTGGGCTTCCTAATAGGGATCCTAACTGGAATATTGGGGTTGGGAGGAGGTTATGCCCTCGTCCCCTCATTCATATACCTCCTCGGTTCTCCCGTTAAGATAGCTGTGGGCACGTCCCTAGCATCCTTCATATCTATGGCCTTAGTATCTGGAGCTTTCAAGCTCTTCCAGGGTTATGTCGATATAATAGCGGCCCTCCTCCTAGGAGTAGGGACAGCTATAGGTGCTCAGATAGGGGCTAGATTGGTCACTAAGGTACCCGCATGGATGATAAAAATACTATTCGGATTGGTGTTCTTCTACGTCTCACTCAAGTTCATATTGCTGCCCTTCGGGATCAGAATATAACATAAATCTTTTTGGAGGGCTTATTGAATTTACGTTCTCATGATCGTTGAGAGCTATGGGATTCTCAATTCGAAGGGATCATAGAATTTGAGGGTTAGCTCAATCGAAGGTAGTCTGATATCAGGAATGATAAAATACCGTGGAAAAGTCATCAATCTTTTCTCAATATCATTTCCACTTGATATCCGCTCTTCCGACTTCCAAGAGATGCAGCTTGCTGTCCATCATATCATAGTAAATGTTCCCGCCATCCCACTCAGCCTCGCCCACTTGACTGTCCACGGGATCTGATCTGAAGCTCTCCTTTGGAGGATCGAAGGGGTAGCATATCTCAGAGTTGAAGGAGAGCCTGAATCCCTCTATCCCGCTGAAGTAGAATTCCTTCCTCCAATCCTCAGTCGGATGGCCGAAGCTCGGATCAGCGTAAACCCAACCGAGGGGCTCTATGTAGAACTGGGCCCAGTCGTGCATACCCCACTCAATTGGATTCGCGTACCAACCCGATTGCCACCTAGCCGGGATACCAGCTAGCCTGAGCATAGTTATGAGGAGTATAGCCTGAAAACCGCAATCTCCTCTCCTCTTAGTGAATGCGAACTCACTGATATTATCGAATAGAGCGTAATCATGCACATAAGTGTATCTCACGTTCTCCACCACCCAATCCCATATCCTCCTAGCTCTCTCCAATGTATCAAGCCCTTCAGTGAGCGAGGAGACTAGATGCTTCAGATCCTCTGAGAAAGTTATGTGGGGGATCCTCTCCTCCTCGTGCTTGGCTTCAGGCTTCCCATCTAGCTCCCTCAGGTCATCCGATATCTCCTCCATTGGACGTCGGGGCACGGAGACAACTTCATACTCTATCCAGACTGTATCATCAGATCCACTAGCTGTCAACTCGAAGTAAGCGGTCCTCTGAGGGTGCATCTCATCAGAGACGTAAGGCTCGCTGCTCGATGAGAATATCTTAACCTCAGGATGGAGAGCACTTACCCTAGGGACCGGGAGCCAAGCCCTCAACCTCTCCCTCTTCGGCAGAGCCCTCAAGGTGAGCTCAGCCCTGAACTTAAAGATGAGAGGCTCAGCTCTAGATTCCATGACCTCCCTCGCTCTTTTCGATAACGCTTCCTTCGCTCTTACTCTCCCCTCATCCTCCCGCTCGAGCGATCTATCCTTTAGGCTAGGGCAGAGCCACATAATGTTCGGGAGGAACCTCTTATAGATCCTGAGGTCACCATCTAGAGTTATATGATCGACGCAACCTGAAGATATGAGCTCTCGAAATTCCTCTCGGCTTAGATCCCTTATCTTCTTGCTTGCAATCTCATAAGCCTCTAGTTCAGTGTATGGATACTGTATGGCCCATCTCCTCAATCTATCGAGCTCGAACTCGAGCCTCCTCCTATAATCACCTTCAGCCCCCTTTATGAGCTCCTTAAGGAGCTCCTCAGCCTCAGATAAGAGCCCCCTCTTTATTAGATCTGAGAGCTCCTTAGGTACCTCTAGCCTCATGAAGTATAGCTCGTTATCCCTCACATCGAATGTAATCTAGGATAAAATTAAAGTTTCCTGATCTGCTTCTCATAGATCTCCCTCACTCTGTCTATCGTGTCAGCTTCCTCAGGGCCTTTATCGTATCTTATCCTAGTTATCCGAGCGAACCTCAGGGCGAAACCGCTCCTATACTTCGGGCTCTTCTGAACTTCATTGAAACTCACTTCAACGACTATCTTCGGTTTCACGTAAATAAGCTTCCCCTCCTTCTTTATCGCTATCTCCTCAAGTTTCTCAGTGATCCATTCGAACTCCTCATCCGTCAACCCCTTGAAAGTCTTACCCACTATCAAGAACTCCCCACTCGCATCATCTCTAGCAGCTAGATAGTAATCGCTGTACCAGAGGTGCCTCCTCCCATATCCTCTCTCAGCTGCTACTATGACGAGATCTAGTGAATTAGCTTCCTTCACCTTGAGCCAGTTCCTGCCCCTGACTCCAGGTATGTAGGGGGAGTTCAGCTTCTTAGCGATTATACCCTCATGCCCCTCCCTCAGGGCTTCATTCATGAACTTCATGCCCTCATCAGGATCCGATGTGACTAAGGATCTCACTATGTAGACTGGATCGTCGATTATACCCTCTAGCTCCTCCCTCCTCTCCACATAAGGCCTCCTGAGATAGCTAGAGCCGTCCAGGAGGATTAAATCGAAGACATAAAGCTTCAGAGGTATCTCCTCAATCAACCTCAGATCCAATCTGCTCCTCTTGAACCTCCTAATTAGTGTTTGGAATGGTAGAGGTCTTCCATCTCTCTCAGCTATTAGCTCGCCCTCGAGGATAGCTTCCTCAGCTCTCACCCCAGCTCTAACGTGCTCAGAGACCTCAGGCAAGCTCTTAGTCACATCACTCATCCTCCTGCTGAAGAACCTGACCTCACTCCCCTTCTTATGCACTTGAACTCTGACGCCATCCAGCTTGTACTCTAGAGCGCACCTCCCCAGTTCCTCTATCGCAGCTTTAACGCTCTCAGATGATTGAGCTAACATGGGTTTCAGGGGCCTGAACAATACTGGCTCAAACTCTAGCTTCCCTCCCCTCCTGACTATCTCATAAGGATCCCCCATCACCATGACGGCCCTCTCGACATCTTCCCTCCTCAAACCGTAAGCTTGAGCTATAGATTCGATCAGGAGCCCCTCATTGAGCCCAAGTCTCGTCTCCCCAATTATAGCATTAGCTAAGAGCCAAGCTTCAGATGGATCCGCCCTCGAGAATATACTGAGCATAGCCTCCCTCTTTCCTTTCGATCCGGGTCCCTCGACTTCGGATATAGCTTCAAGTATCTTATAGACCTCCTCAACTGTTAGAGGCTCCTCCAAGAGGGCAGTCTGCTTCTTGTTCTTCTGCTCAATTAGAGATCTAACGAGCTCTCCTGCATCAACCCCCGCGGGTTCAGCTCTATTGGAGAGGGATGAGACGACCTTCCATAAGGTAGCCCAAGATACATTGAGCTCCCTGGGATCCGATGGGGGGAAGATCTTACCCGTGAGGATGAGTAAGGCCTTGTAAGCTTCCTCAGGGTCAGCCTTCCTTATGAGATCTGAGACTAGGGCAACTTTATCCTTCCTAGATGATTTAGAAGCTATACTCATCGCTAGTTCAGCGAGATCCTTGAAGAGCACACTCTATATATCGGGGAAGATTTAAAATTCATATGGGAGGGAATTGACTATCTTAGCGTATCCCTTGACAGCTCTCTCGACTTCGTCTATCCTTATCATCTCATCAGGCCTGTGAGCAACTTCCTGATCCCCGGGTCCGTAGCCTATAGTACTGATCCCAGTTTCACCAGCTGTGTGAGAGCCATCGGTCCCGAACCTCCAGAGTATCACATCGGCCCCCAGCTCCGAGGCCAATCTATTTATGAAAGGTTCCTCATTTATCCAAGCGGGGAACCAAGCTTCAGCTTCCTCCTCATATCCTGTGTAGCACTTCACGATCTTCCTAACTATCCTCCCCCTCAATTGCTCCTCTATATCGCTCTTGCTCTCCCCGGGTAGCGTCCTCCTATCGAGTAGGAGGGTGCAGTAATCGGGTATCATCGGTATTAAGCCCGGGCTCACATCCACTCTTATCGGGCTGACTGAAGCAGATCCTAATAGGGGGTGGGAGGGCATCTCAATCTTATTGAGCTCCCTTAAGTACTCGCATAATTCATCCAAGCAATTAACTCCCAGTTCAGGCATGCTGGAGTGAGCTGCCCTTCCACGAAACTCTACTAATACTTCTGCCCTCCCTCTGTGCCCTCTAGCGATATTCAAAGAAGTAGGCTCACCTATTATGACGAGATCAGGCCTACTCCCTATGGAATTCATCGCGTGACGGACACCGAAGCCTTCATGATCCTCCTCATGTACTACGAAAGCGTACACGAGATCCGGGCCTCTCTCACTCAATAGGGGGATTGAGTGCACTATCGCAGCTAAGCTGCCCTTAGTATCGACAGAGCCCCTCCCGTAGACATGACCATCCACTATCTCCCCGGAGAAAGGATCCCTCCTCCAAGCTTCCCTATCTCCAGCTGGGACAGTATCCATGTGAGCATCTAGAAGGATTAAGCAATCTCCAGATCTCTCGATCCTAGCTATCACATTCCCAACGCGATCTATCCTTACTTCATCCACTCCTAACTTCGAGATCTCCTCCTTTACGATGGATGCTATCTCTCCCTCCTCTCCCGAGAGGCTAGGTTCCTTAACTAAATCGCTCAGGAACTTGATGACGCTCATAAGCCCTAAACTCAGGGAAATTTTAAAAAGTCCCTCGGGAAGTTGAGTTACGTAAAAGTGGGGGATAGCTTGAAGTACGAGAGATTGGGCAAGACCTCGATCAGAGTATCTAAAATAGGCCTGGGGACTTGGCAATTCGGGTCGAGTTATTGGGGATGGGGGAAAGAGCTAGATGAGGATGGAGCGATAAAGATAATTAGAAGGGCGATAGAGCTAGGGATAAATCTCATAGATACTGCGGAGATGTACGGGAATGGCAAATCTGAGGAAGTCATAGGGAAGGCTCTGAAGGGCTTGGATAGGGATGAGGTAGTGCTAGCTACTAAAGTGCTGCCCTATCCCTGGAGGCTCACCCCTCACCAAGTGATAAAAGCCCTCAGGGGGAGCATGAGGAGGTTGGGCGTGAGCAGGATAGACTTATATCAGATCCACTGGCCGAGCCCCATATTCCCGCTCAGAGGGGCCTTGAGGGCCCTCGAGAGGGAAGTAGAGGAGGGGAGGGTAGGGGGCATAGGCGTGAGCAACTTCTCCGTGGAGCAACTCGAGAGGGCCAGGAGTTACTTGAGTAAAGTGGATTTAGTCTCGAATCAGATAGAGTACAACCTCCTCAAGAGGAGAGCTGAGCTGGATGTGATACCTCACTGCCTCAAGGAAGGGATAAGTGTGATAGCGTACAGCCCCTTAGCTCAGGGACTCTTAACTGGGAAGTACGGGCCTGAGAGAGGCCCTAAGAACGTGCAGAGGAGGATATTCTTAGCTCTATCTTACCGCAAGATAGATTGGGACTTGATAAGGAGGTTGGAGGAGAGAGCTAGGGAGATGGGGTTGACACCAGCTCAATTAGCGATAGCTTGGGTCATAAGGAGAGAGGGGATTTTAGCTATCCCCGGAGCTAAGAGCATAGAGCAACTCGAGAGCAATTTCTCTGCATCTAAAGTAGAACTGGATCCATCTACGGAGATCTGAGCTAGTATGCTTTTAAAATTTAATGCGATGATGGGTTATGAAGCTCCTCGCATGCGGTATCATATCTCTCTCAATAGCCCTAATGACTATAGCCCTCTGCTGGACTCTCAATCCCTGGTTCGACTTCTGGAGGGATGCTTTCAGCGATTTCGGAGTTGAGAGAGCTAGATTCCCCTGGCTCTACAATGGGGGCCTCATAATTTCCTCTATATTCTTCATGCTGTACTCCATAGGTATCTACAGGGTCTCCTCCCATAAGCTCGAGGCTCTCTCCTCAGGGCTCTTGATGACTGCATCTATCTTCCTAGCTCTGATAGGCCTCTTCCCAGGGGGGACGAGACCCCATAATTTCGTATCGACATGGTTCTTCTTACAATCCTTCTGGGGATTCTCCACTCTAGGAGTCGCTATCTCATTGAAGGGCGATAAGGTTAGGGGGTCATTGATATCGATCCCCTCAGCTCTCTCCCCGATAATAGCTCTAGCTATCGATCTAACTTTAGGTTGGCCATCCGCAGCATTAGCTGAAGCTCTCGGTATATCCGTGCTGGCCCTCTCCTTACTCTCCTCGATCAGCCACTATCTGGGGAGAAGACAGCCCCCATCTTCGGGGATCCCTTAATCATGGTCTCCATTAAGCATGCTCCCCATATAGCTTCGATACCAGCTTCCTCGCACATCTTTATCGCTTCTTCATCCTCAGATCCCGGTTGGAACCAGATACGCTTCACTCCCACTTCTATAGCTTCCCTCACTACCTCCCTAGCTACATCAGGTGGGACCACTATATCCACGATATCAGGGACCTCTGGGAGGCTCCTCAAGTTAGGATAAGCCTTATCTCCATCTATCTCCTCTACCATAGGGTTTATAGGATATACTTTCCTGTACTTCCCCTTGAAGAACTTATAGAGCTTGTGACCCCACTTCTCAGGGTTTCTAGATACTCCGACGACTGCTACGACGTTCTCACTCCTCATGAAATCCTCGATACCCATAAAGGACACTACCTCCTCCCCACTTATTTACTTTTTCCCTGTAGCATCGGGAGATATCCGACTGAATTCAGCAGTCGCACTGGAGCGGTTCGCGAAACCTTTAATATAGATCCGCTACTATTTGGATCGTGCTCAAGATCTCCAAGCATGAGTTAGCTAAGAGGCCGTATCACATCCTCGCGAAGCCCGGGGATATAGCTGAACGTATAGTAGCTGTTGGAGATCCGAAGAGGGCGGATTCTATAGCTGAGGAATTGATCGAGGATGCTAAGTTAGTTAACAGTAACAGGGGCTTCAATACTTACACTGGCTTCTTCGAGGGTGTAAAAGTCACAGTCGCTACTCACGGTATAGGGGGGCCTTCAGCAGCCATAACAGTTGAGGAATTGAGGATGCTCGGAGGGAAGCTCATACTGAGGTTGGGGACTTCAGGAGGGCTAATAGAGGGCCTTAAGGTTGGAGATGTAGTCGTAGCCTTAGGATCTTCTTACTGCCCCGGAGGGACCATCGGGATGTACGCCCCTGGCGTGTGCTACCCAGCGGTCGCCGACCCTGAAGCGACCTTAGAACTTAAGAAAGCCTTGATTGAGGAGAACTTCAATGTTTGGATGGGATTAGTCGCTTCTAGTGACTCCTTCCATGCTGAGGAATCGAACCTGCCCCTATGGAGCTCTCTAGGTATGATAGCTGTCGAGATGGAGTGCGCTACTATATTCACAGTAGCCAGGCTCAGGGGGATGAGAGCTGGAGCAGCGTTACTAGTGATAGATAATCTAGCTACAGGCGAATTTCTGAGCGAGAAAGAGGAGAGGAGGAGTTTGGAACTGAAAGCTGCTAAAGGAGTCCTTAAAGCTCTAGTCAGGACTCCCCTCTGATTTTTATTTACCCAGCTCTCACTAGTGTATGTTATTCGGCATCCCCGAGTCAGATGAAGCTAAGCTCTGCGTCCTCGGGATAAGATGGGATGGATCCTCCTCTTACAGGAGAGGCTCCTCTAAGGCTCCGAAATTCATAAGGGAAGCGACATCGGAAGAAATTTACAATAGCTTCAGCGAGGGTTTGGTGAACTTAGCTGAGGCTTGGAGCTACTTAGATCTAGGCGATATCGAGGGAGAGAGCTTCGAGGATATAGTAAGCTCTGTTGAGGAGAGAGTGAGCGGTATTTACAGGGGTCAGAAGTTCCTCTTCCTAGGGGGAGATCACTCCATAACTTACGCTACATTCAGGGGGTTGAGGAGAGCTTCAGGCCAGGAATTCGGGCTGATATATTTTGATGCTCATCCAGATTGTTACGAAATTTACGATGGAAACCCATATTCTCACGCGTGCACTGTGAGGAGGCTAGTAGAGGAAGGTTATGTTAAGGACGTCGTGATGGTAGGGATCAGGGCTGCGACGAAGCAGCAAGTGGAGTTCGCTAAGGAGAGGGGGATCGAGATATTCTCAGTTGATGAAGTTGATGAGTTCGGTGTGGGTATGGAGAGAGCTTACGTATCTTTCGATATCGACGTCCTCGACCCGGCATTCGCTCCGGGATCTAGTAACCCTGAGCCCGGTGGTTTGAGCACGAGGGAGCTGATAAGAGCGATAAAGAAGCTCGATATCGACTTAGTCGCTTTCGATATAGTCGAAGTGAATCCCGAATTCGATCACTCAGGGATAACTTGCTTCGCGGCAGCTAAGATAATAAGGGAGATGTTGGGTAAGTTCGCTGAGCTATGAATACCTCTGGGCTCAATCCTCGAACTTCCATTCCCTCATCTCAGATTCATCGACGGGATACATCTCATAAAGCTCCTTCCTCTTAGCTTCAAGCATATCTAGAGGCTTATTAACGAGCTCATTTGACGTAATTACTTTTTTCTTAACGTCCTTTCCTTTATTAAGCACGCTCTCAATCCTCTTGCTCCACTCGAGGTCCCTGAGGAGGTGATGGTCTACGACCAGAGTCTCCACAGCATCTAGGATAGAGGAGAGGTTCCTGATGGAGGCATCTAAGCTAGCTCTAGAGTACCTGTAGCCTAACATGTAAGTCATGGGACCGTCTACCATCACTACCTTAGGCTTCTTCTCCAATATGAATCGAGTTTGGTCGTCTAGAGATGGTCCCTCTACATCGCTCGTGAATAAGAAGCTATCTTCCCCCTCCTCTATGAAGACCTCGATCACGTAACCGAGCTTACTGTTAGTACCGTGGAACACGGGCTCGGAGAACTCTATGAGAGTAGCGCCCTCCTCGAAAGATCTACCATCAGCTATCTCAACACTAGCTATTCCCTCAATTTGCTTGAGGAAGAAAGAGGCCCTCTCCCTCTGACTCCGATTTATGTTCTTCTTCGGGTCCTTCACGAATACCCTCTTGCCCTCATATATCTCGAGCCCCTCCCAAGGGTTGTGGTGATCGTAATGGTAATGAGTCACTATCAGGATGTCGGCCCTATGAGCTTGCCTCACTATCTCCCTCCAATGGGCCTCCATTCTCTCCCACTCCTTAGGGTGAGGGGGAAGCCCATATCTACTCGGCCCGAGTGCTACGCCAGGATCTATCATTATCCTGAGGTCCTTAGTCTCCACTAAGGTAGCCATACTCCTCGCTCCCATTGAGTCAGAGCTCAGAGGGAGGATCTTCATTTCTCAACTCCCCAAATAAAGGTAGTGAGCTCATTAAAAACCCGGGCCTCGTGCTATGAAGGAAAAATTTTTAAGTAAAAAGTTTTGCAGCTATGCTGCTGGTGATCGGATGGAGAAAAAGCTCAGCTCGATTGAGAAGTACCTCACGATCTGGATCTTCCTAGCGATGATTTTTGGCATCGCCTTGGGTTACTTCTACCCAGAGATTTCGATTAGGCTGGCCGATATGAGTATAGGCACGACTTCGATCCCTATAGCATTAGGGCTAATCTTAATGATGTACCCACCGCTAGCTAAAGTCAGGTATGAGGAGATGGGAAAAATTTTCAAAAATTTAAAGTTATTATCGTTTTCTTTAGCTCAAAATTGGATTTTCGGTCCTATAGTCATGTTTCTACTAGCGATAACACTCCTCCGTGATCTCCCAGCTTTCATGATGGGAGTAATACTCGTAGGCCTAGCTAGGTGCATCGCGATGGTTATAGTCTGGAATGAATTAGCTGAAGGGGATAGGGAGCTCGCGGTAGGACTCGTTGCTTTTAATGCGATCTTCCAAATACTATTCTACGCTGTCTACATCTACATCTTCATAACTCTAGCTTTGACGGGCTTTGGCCTAGCTAAGGGGGTTGAAGTAAACGTCAGCATCCTGGACGCAGCGGAGACTGTCTTCATCTACCTAGGAATACCATTCATAGCAGGTATATTGACTAGATACCTCAGCTTCACGTTAAAAGGGAGGGATTGGTTCGAAAAATATTTAGCTCCTAAGATAAGCCTGATGACTCCCGCAGCCCTCCTCCTCACTATAGTGGTGATGTTCTCCTTGAAGGGGGGGTACATAGTAGAGCTGCCCTATAACGTATTGAGGGTGGCATTACCCCTCGCCCTCTACTTCATGATAATGTGGTTCCTGACGTTCTTCATAGCTTATAAGTTAGGAATAGATTATCCTAAAGCGACAGCAGTCTCATTCACAGCAGCTAGTAACGATTTTGAACTAGCGATAGCTGTAGCAATCGCAATATGGGGAATAAATAGCGATCAAGCTTTCGCGACAGTCATAGGACCGCTGATAGAAGTACCTGTGCTCATAAGTCTCGTGAATGTAGCTTTAAGGTTCAGGGAGAAGTTATATAAGATCAAATCTTAATTTATTGATCCACTTCTTATCATAAACTTAACTACTTCAGCGGGTCATTATGAAGAGAGCTATGTATATAGCCCCCATTAAGTACGATAGTGCGACTAATAGCTTATCCTTACTCGACAATTTGAGCTCTCTGTACCATGTGTGGCACCTCTCCTCCCCGAACCCCCTGAGCTCCATCGAGTCAGCTATATCATATATTGAGAGTGTCGCTGAGATCGTGACAGGGACTACGAGCGGTATTATCGAGATTAACCTAGCTATGGGGTTCCTCCCACCCCTCGGCCTGAAGCCCCTAGCCATCTGGGCTTCGAGCGTCTTGTTCATCTCAGCTATGAATTCCGGTATGTACCTCAGGGCTAGTTGTATTACGTAAGCAGCTTTATACGGTATCCCCATCTGCCCTAGAGCTGGAGCGTATAAGTTAGGCGGTGTCGTGAATACTAGAGTAGCGGTAGCTAGAGCTAGGGAGAGGAGCTTCAGTACGGGAGTCACGGCCCTCTTCACTACTTCAGGGGAGGTGAGGGTCTCGATGAGAGGGCCCTCAGCGTACAGCAGCACTATAGTAGTGTAATTCAAGAGGGAGAGGAACAGTATTATAAGGAGGATGAACTTCCACGTAGCTTTAGTCTTGCTCCAGGGGAGTCTCGCGAGGGAGTAGAAGGCTAATGATATCAATAAGAGAGGTATAACTAAGGACATACTGTAAGCTAAGCTCAAGCTTATCACGAGAAAAAAGATGAAGGTGAGCTTGGCCCTGGGATCCAGCTTATGGATTGAGCTCTCTCCCTCTATGTACTTTATGAACCTCGTGGACATCTAGATTCTCCTTGCCCTCCCCTTAGCAGCTGATGCATAAGCTGCTACTAGTATGGGCGTTATTATAGCTCCATTTATCGCATCAGTTACAGCAGCAGGCAGGAAGAGGGCATAAGTAGCTTCTTCTATTGTTGAGATCCCGTATCCGAATATATAATCGGTGTAAGCTGCGAATCCCATCCCAACGATCGATCCTACTATGGAGAGCAATGCGCACGTGATATACCCCTTCGCCCTGAATATATCCTCCTTCGAGACGAAGCGATATGCGAGTCCGGGGATGAGCCCGAGCAAACCGTTCCCAACGTCCCAGTTCCACCAAAAGCCTCCCCAACTTATAGCGTCGCTTATCACATTACCCAAGAATCCGGATACGAAGCCGACCACTGGGCCGAAGACATAGCCGAAGAACATTGGAATAGCTACGCTCGGCCTCAGAGCGACTAACTGAGTGCCTGGAAGCTGTAATACGTTGAAGAAGACATTGAATGCCGCATATAAGGCTGTCCCTATTGCCATAGCCACGATACCGGTAGTCGAGAACTGCTTGCTCACGGCCTTCACCACTCCACCCCAGGGAGGATTACTTAAATACTTTCATGCATGAAGGTCCGCTCCCGAGCGTATATCATCAGCTTGAAATAACTTCCATTATCTTCAGAATCGCTTAAACACGAGCTCGAGGTCATATTTCCACCTAATACGGTGAGTTATAATCAAATTCAAGATGAATCGGCTTTTTAAGGGAACTTTCCTCATGAGTAGGTGATAACTTGGCTAGATGGTTGCACGAGATGAGGTGGCCCGATGTAGAGGAGTACTTGAGGGAGGACGATAGGATAATGATACCTCTGGGCAGCACTGAGCAGCACGGTAGGCATGCCCCCCTGGGCACGGATTCGCTCCTGGCTATAGCGCTCGCTGAGGACGCTAGCGAGAGGACTGGAGTGTTAGTAGCTCCTCCCATCTGGTACGGCTGGAGCCCCCATCACATGGTCGCTCCAGGTACTGTGAGCGTGAGGCCCGAGGTACTCATAGAGCTACTTTACGACGTCATCAGATCGCTCTCTAAACATGGCTTCAGGAAGTTCGTCTTGATAAATGGCCATAGGTTAGCTAACCTCCCGTGGATTCAGATAGCATCTGAGAGAGCCCAGAGAGAGCTTAAGATAAGCGTCTTCATATTCGATCCCCTCTATATGAGCCTCGATTTGAGGAAGAGGGTCGATTTCGGGCCATTCGGTCATGGGGATGATATGGAGACATCCCACCTCATGTACAAATTCCCTGAGTTAGTGAGGATAGAGGAAGCTAAGGATTACGTCCCGGAGAGAGTTGTATATGCTGATCCCATAGAGCCTAAGGATACGTTGTGCTACATCCCGAGCACTGAGGAGAGGATGATGGAGATCAGGGAATTAACTGGGGATACTATAATAGGGACGCCTGAGAAGTCCGACCCGAGCAAAGGAAAGGTATATCACGAGCATTTAGTTGATAGATTGGTCCAATTACTCCAGAGCATCAAATGATGGGGCCTCCGAGATGAAATCAACTTTCCCACTCTATCGAGAAGTTAAATGGGCTTTAAGCCTCATGAGAGCTCTGTTCTCGCGAGATAGAGGGACTCGCTCTGGGACATCCGTCGATCCCACGATTTAGTACTCTAAGCGTAATTAAGTGTGCCTATTGTCGTATTGCATTTATCAGCATTAGTATCGACCTCTCTTGATGAAAGAATCGTTGCCCTTACTCGCTCTATTACTGCTCGCCTTTCAGAGCCTCTCAGCTTACAATATCGCTCAGGAAGAGATGAAGTCGATTCAGACGAATCCAGCGGATATATGGTCAGATAGGGGTGGAGAGGGCCCTAATGTCACTTGCGGTTATGCGAAAGTCGGGGAGAACGTGACTTTCTTCTTCAAGGTCGGCTCCCCCACTTACCTGAGGATAGTGATCGTCAGACCAGATGGTAGCGAAGTGGAGGTGATGAAGAGCTCTCAAGTCTTCCCCGGGATCACTTACAGATTCCATCAACTATTCGTGGATCCTGGGATTAGAATGATAAAGCTGATCGGAGTCTACAGCGGGAACGTCTTGGACTACTGCACGATCCACGTGATCACATCTTTCATAAGCGGGGACGTCTGGACGGAGGCTGGAGGAAGAGGGCTCCAAGTAGATGGAGGTATTTTAACGGCTGGAAACCCTATCAGGATCCTATTCTCAGTTAACGTGACGAGCGAAGTTCAACTATTCCTCTATGGACCTGAAGGGAAGGGGGAGCTCCTCTTCTCCGGGAGATTAGAGGGAGGCAGGACTAAGACCTTATTATTGGAGGGCCTGAGGGAAGGAGCTTATACGCTGAAGCTCCTCCAAGGGAAAAACCTCTTGGATTCCTGCAGTTTCTCCGTACTCAAGCCCGTCGAGAGGATACCTCCATCCATAAGGATAAGCAGGATAGACGTGAACGGATCGGTCGTCTCTATCAATGGGGAGGCCATTCCAGGGACTCCTGACGCATCCCTCATAATCTCATGGGATTGGGGGGATGGGAGTCACGAGGAGGGACCCTTCCCGAGGACCCACAGGTATGAGAAGGAGGGCAGATATACGATAAGGATAGTGGCGAAGCAATCAGATGGCTTATCAGCTAACTTCACTTATTCAGTGTTCATAGCCCCTCCCACGACCGCTAAGATCACTGGAGAGAACAGGACCTCAGAAGTCGGGAGAGCAGAAGTCAAGACGATGAACGCGACTCAGGAGGAGACGGTCACGATCGTGGAGGAGAGAGCCCCATCAGAGTTGATAGCTTTCATTTTAGGGGCTGTGATATCAGCTCTCATACTCACATTGATATCTAGGGCCCTGAAAAAAGCTTAATCTGGTATTCGAAGCCTCTCCGTCAACTTCCTGAATAATAGGGTCACTAGAGCTGTCATAGAGAGGTATATGAAGGCTAGTGTTGAGAATATCTCTAAGGGCCTGAAGTAAAGGGAGTTAAAGCTCTTAGCAACACTGTATATCTCTTGAACCCCTATAGCGAATGCTAGAGATGAGTATTGAACCATGTAAACTATCTCATTAGATATGCTGGGGAGGGCCCTCCTTATCGCTTGAGGTATTATTATATGGAGGAATTCCTGAGTCTCATTCATCCCTATAGCTTTCGCCGCGAGGCTCTGTCCCTCATCTATCGACAATATGGCTCCTCTGACGTACTCAGATATGTAAGCGCTACTGCAGAGGATGAAGGATATTATAGCGGAAGCAGTAGGGCTCAAGTAAATACCGAAGTCCGCTAGGCCGAAGAAAACTATAAACAGAGTGACCAAAAGGGGGAAACCCCTGAAGATAGATGAGAATGCCCTAGCTAGAATGCTTAAGAATCCCTTCCTAGAGCTGAGGATCCCTACCGCTATCCCCAGCCCCGTTCCTAAAGGGGCGGAGATGAGCAATAGCTCTAAGGTGTTGATGATCCCGATCAGCAGGGAGGACGCGAGATCATACCAGAACATAATTCGACCTCCCATTGAATATAGCTCTAGCTTCAGCAGTCTTAGGGTTCTTGATTACCTCTTCAGGGCTTCCTTCTTCCACTATCCTCCCTTCGTACATCACAGCCATGCTGTTAGCGGCTTCTATAGCGAAATTGAGCTCGTGAGTCACTACTAAGCTCGTCATCCCCTTCTTAGATAGCTCTCTCATGACGCTGAGCACTTCCATCGATAGCTGGGGATCTAGAGCTGATGTAGGCTCATCGTAAAGCATCAATATGGGATCCATAGCGAGAGCCCTAGCTATAGCTACTCTCTGCTTCTGCCCTCCGGATAGTTGAGCCGGATATCTATCCCAGAGCTCTTCACCTATCCTAACTGCCCTCAGGACTTCCTTCGCTTTCAGTAGGGCATCGCTCTTGCTCATACCCTTTACTTTCGTCAGCCCTATCGTGACGTTCCCCATCACCGTCAAGTGGTTGAACAAATTGAACTCTTGAAAGACGAAGCCTATCTTCTGCCTCACCTTATATACATCAGAGTTCTTAGATGTTATCTCCTCACCATCTATGAATATTTTACCGCTGTCCGGCCTCACTAGGAGGTTTACGCATTTGAGCAAGGTGCTCTTCCCAGCCCCGCTCGGCCCCATTATGACTTTAGTCTCTCCCTCCCTCAGCTCTAAGTCGACCCCCCTGAGGACCTCGATATCGGAGTACCTCTTCCTCAGGCCCTCTACTCTGAGCATCATCTAGCCCCCCAGCGTCCCCTTGATCTTGACCCTCCTGTAGACTATCTCTAACGCACCAGTCCCAGCATGAGTTAAGGAGAAGAAGAGAACTCCAGCGAGGAGATAAGGCAGAAGAGCGGAGTCTGTAGCTACGGAAATGTATCTAGCCCTCGTCAGTATCTCCATGACTCCTAGAGCGAAGCAGATAGAGGAGTCCTTCAGCATTATCGCATACTCATTGGACCAAGACGGTAGGGAGATCCTGAGGGCTTGAGGGAGCAGTACATAAGTCACCACTTGACTCTCCCTCATCCCTATCGATCTAGCAGCGATTATCTGGCCACTATCCACTGAGTTCAGAGCGCTCAGAAATATCTGAGATTGATAAGCGCTGCTCCTCAGGCCTAGAGCTATTACGCTAGTCTCGAAGGGGCCTAGCTCCACTCCGAACGATGGGAAGACCCCCCAGTAGAGGAGGGAGAGCAGCACTACGAGAGGAGTCCCCCTCATGAACCAGATGTAAGCATCTAGCTTCACTCCGTAGAACTTCATGAGAGCTATAGGTAACCCGAGCGAGAGGCCGAGTGAGAGGCCTAGGGCCACTAAGGAGAGAGTCCATAGGGAGCCCTCTATCAAAAAAGGTATGTATTCGAGGAGGGAAGGCATTCAATCGAGCCCCCACTTCCTCAGTAACTCATTCCACTTCGGGCTGTTCATGAGTTCCTCAAGAGCTTCATTTATCTTATCCCTCAGCCACTTATCCTGGGGCCTCGTAGCTATGGCGTAAGTCTTGGGAGCGCCCAAATTCCCCAGGACCTTGACTCTATCGGCCGCAGCGGGGTTCCTCTTCAAGTAGGGCTCGAGGAATGCTGAATCCGTTATCACGGCTGAGGCCCTCCCATCGAGCAGGGCCTCGAGGGCGGCGACGTATGAATCTAGACCCAACTTCTTGAACTTATATCCAGCTTTGAGGAGCTTATCAGCCCATTTATCTGCTGTTGAACCGACTTGAACGGCTATATACTCATTTGAATTCAGTATCTCATCGAGGCTCCTCTTATCCTCACTCCTGACGACTAACTGGTGCACGTAAGTGTAATAGGGGACAGAGAACCATATCTTCTGGGACCTCTCAGCGGTGAAGGTCATCCCTGAGGCTATGACATCTATATCCCCGTTCTCGAGCGCAGCTACTATCGTGGACCAATCCCATGGCTTATAGACTATCTTCCAACCGTACTTCTCCGCTATCAGATTCATGACATCTACGTCGAAGCCCACTGGCTTTCCATCTGGTTGCATCACAGTGAAGGGAGGGTAGTTCGCGTCGAAACCGTAGACTATAGTTACTTCCCCGCTAGGGGGGTAGGAGAACTTAGATCGCTCTAGTAGGCATTCCTCTTGCTTCGGGATAGCGTAGCCTAGGGCTGCGCCTACTAGGAGGCCCAGCAGCAGGACCGCTATATATCTTCCCACCATCGTCCCACCATCCCACTTGAGTGGGACTATAGACCTATTTATTTAAAAGCTTTTCCATCCCACGTATGTGGGTATGTCAGAGGAAGTTTATGATTTCGTAGTGATGGATTCGAAGAGCAGGGTCACTATCCCCCTGAAGATAAGGAAGGTATTGGGATTGAGGGAGGGAATGAAGCTCTTATTGATCGCTAATTCATCTAAAAAGGAGCTCAGGATAATACCCCTCCTAGAGCTCCAAGCTAAAGTGTATAGGCTGAGGATAGTGATGTCGGATAGGCCCGGGGTACTGGCTAGGGCAGCTAGTCTATTGGCTGAGGAGGGAGTGGATCTGATCATGACGGAATCTAGGACGATAAGGAGAGGTGAAATAGCTGAATGGGTCATAGTAGCTGATCTATCGAACTGTCAGCTGGATGTATCAGCTCTCGTGGAGAGGATAAGGGGTCTCGACTTCGTTAAGAGCGTCGAGATAACGCAGATGGGATATAAGCCCGAGAGGGGAGTATGAGCGATATCGATTTTTAAGGACACCTGTAGGAAGACGGGATGAAGAGATACGATGTCGTAATCATTGGGGCTGGGATAACGGGCTTAATGATCTCTTATAAGCTCTCTCATTACAAATTGAGGGTCCTAACGATAGATAAGAATCCTGAACCGGGATGGGGGGTCTCTAAAGCTCATGCAGCGATAGTCCACGTAGTTCAACTCCCATTCAAATCCCTGAAGAGTAAATTAGCTAGATCAGGCAATCCAGAGCTTATCAAGATATGTGAGGAACTTGGAGTTAGATATAGGAGGACCAGCACGCTTATATTAGCTACTAAGCTCTATCAACTCCTCTTACTTCCGTTCGTCTACATCTACCTCAAGGTGAACTTGAGGGGCTTCGATGTGAAGCTGAGGGGGAGGGGCTACTTGATGAGGGAGGAACCAAGATTATCCAAGAGAGTACTGGGAGCGATAGAAGTCGATGGTTACGCTGTAGTAGATAACTTCGACCTCCTATATGGTCTCTACGAATTCTCAAAGATCAACGGCGTAGATTTCTCGTTCAATGAGAGGGTATCAGGGATAGAAGTGAGGGATCAAGGGGTGAGAGTTCTAACTGATAAGGGGGAGTATGAAGCAAGCTATTTGATCAATGCAGCTGGCCTCTGGGCTGATGAGATAGCTAAACTGACTGGTGAGGATATGGAGTTCGAGTTGGGTAAGGGTACTCTCATCGTATTCGATAAGCCCGTCTCTGAGAGGCTATTAGCTCCCTTATACCTCAAACCTGATCCGAAGACGAAGGGAGGGGCCATAATGTTCACTCACGATGGTAGGGGACTTTGGGGTCCCAACTTGAGGATGGCGAGCGGGAAGGACGATACTTCAGTGGATGAGCGGGATATCGAGATAATAATAGAGAAATTCTCTAAATTGATAGATGCAGATCCCGGGATCCCTCTGAAAGCTTACGCTGGTATAAGGCCCATTCCCCCTCAGAACGATTTCATCATAAAGAGATCCGAGGGGAGGATAATCCACGTCTTGGGGACTGAGTCACCCGGCTTTACAGCATCACCTGCATTAGCTAATATCGTCATAGATATGTTGGGCATTCATCTAGAGGAGAAGGAAGTTAGAGAGAGGGAGAAGTTCAGGAGAGCGAGGGATGATCCGAAGAACTCTAAGGGAAGGGTGATTTGCCTCTGCAATCTCGTGACAGAGGAGGAGGTAAGGGAAGCAGTGAGGAGAGGCTCTAAGACGCTTCAAGGGGTTATCTTCAGGACAGGAGCATGTATGGGGACTTGTCAGGGATCCAGGTGCCTAGCGGATGTCCTAGAAGTCGTGGCTAGTGAGATGGGCGTGGATATCAGGGAGGTACAGTTGAGGGGGGATGGGAGTTGGATCGTTTCGTGATAGTAGGAGCGGGTCTCTCAGGCCTCTCCCTAGCTAAATTTTTGAATGGAGTCTTGATAGAAAAGGGGAGGGTTGGAGGATTCTTCCTGGATGACGATTATCCCGTCAGAGGGATCAGAGGCTCTAGGTTAGTGGAGGAACTCATGGGAGCGAGTGTCGTGAGAGGAGCGGCCTTCGAAACTAGCGAAGACGGTGTCTACGTACTATCTGAGGAAGGATCGAAGTTCATAGAGGGTTTCGTGATAGGAGCTAATGGATTCAGGGAGAAGACAGCTATAGAACTCGGCATATTCGGATTCAGGCCTTCTGGAATTTTCCCCCTATACTCCGCTTGGGAGCTCGTCAATAGGGGATATGGTATAGGGGAGAGAGTCGTGATATACGGCCTGAACCATTACTCCCTCTCCCTAGCGTCTAAGCTGAGGGCTAGCGTGACCTTCGTGAGGGGATCCGGTTCGCTAATCCATGATGAGGGGGAGGCTATGGACATGGGGTTCGATGTGATAGACGCTAAGGTGAAGTGGGTAGAGGGTAGAGCTAGGTTAGAACGCTTGAGGACTGATGAGGGTGAGTTGAAGGCAGATGCTCTCGTGTTAGCTGAACTCTCCCCTTGGAACCCGCTGAACCTAGAGTATAAGGTTGGGAACTCGGCTATGATCTTCGAGGATCCTTCGAAGATAGTCGAGGGGGCGAAGATACTCTCAGAGTCTCTACTCTCCCGGGGGAAGCGTGTGGAGGTGATCTCCGACGTCCCCTGCTTCCCGGAGAGGGTCTCCTCTGAAGTGGGGAGAGTCATAGTAGGGGTCAGGGAGGGGACTAAGCTGAGGATAGGGGGCAGGGAGGTAGTAGCTGAGGAGCCCTACCCAGTTGTAGAGTTGCCTGGAGGCGATAGAGTTCGTCTAGAGGTGATAGGATGTACGGAGTGATAGACGTCGGTACTACTGGGATAAAGCTCTCAATATATGATGAAGAACTCAGGAAGATCCATTATGAGAAGCACATATTGGGCTTCGAGCAATTGGAAAGCGGTTTCATAGAGCAAGATAGTAGGAGGCTAGCGGAGGTAGTGAGAGGGCTCTCTAGGAGAGCTAGGGAATTTGGAGTCAAGAAACTTGGCATATGCACTTACAGAGCATCTGTTCTGGCTTGGAGGAGGGATGGGAGTCCTCTGACTAATGTGATAACTTGGATGGATGGGAGAGGAATGGAAGTCATATCGAGACTGCCTATTGTAGCTAGAGCCTTGAGAAAGCTCAGCGGATCCCTAAATACGATATTGAGTCCGGATTCACCGGCAGTCTTACTGAAGTGGATATATGGGAGGACGGGGATCGAGAAAGATGTAGAAGAGGGTAACGCTTTCGCATGGACCTTAGACTCCTTCCTAATCTATAATCTAACTGGGAAGTTCCTATCGGATTCTACTAACGCGACGCTCACTGGATTGGTACATCCGAAGGACTTATCCAAGATAGATATAATCTTCGACCTCTTGAAGCTCCCTGAAGTAACTCCTGATGTCGTTGAGAATGTCTCTGACCTCGGGAGATTCGAGGATATGGATTTAGTGGTCTCGATAGCTGATCAACAATCCGCAGCCCTGGGCATGGGGGTCGTGGAGAGGGGGAGGGTCGAGAGCGTTCACGGGACCGGCAGCTTCATAGAGGCAGCAACTTCGGAATTCATAATGCCCAAAGGTGGTTTAATTCCGCTCATAATCTTGAGCTTAGAGGGGAGGAGGGTCTACGGATTGGAGGGATTCATAAGATCGACTGGATCTACCGTAGATTGGCTGAAGGGAGTGGGCCTCTTCTCGAGTTACGATGAGATGGAGGAATTAGCTCGGATGGGGAGGAGGAAAGCGATACTCATACCATCTTTAGGGGGCCTAAGAGTCCCAAGGGCTGATAAATTGAGGGGAGTCATGACAGGACTCGATCTCTCGACGAAGAGAGCGGATATAGTATCGGGGATCGCTTGGGGGATCTCAATCCATTTGGCGATCATAATAGAGAGGATGAGATCATATTTGGGATCTTTGAAGGAACCTCTACTCTCCGCAGGCGGCTACTCGAGGTCTAATGCTTTCCTCCAGAGGCTCTCAGACATCAGTGGGATGAGAGTAGCTAGATTGAAGGATACTGAGGCTAGTTCATTCGGTGTCGCGAAGTTACTAGCTTACTCCGATGGGAGATTGAGTCGCGAAGACCTCCCCAAGACCCCTGAGATAGATACTGTCTTCGAGCCTGAGATGAGTGAGGATGAGAGGAGAGCTCTCATCAGAGAGTACTCGAAGCTCCTGGAGGTGATGACTAGTTGCGAGGGGAATCCTTTCATGAGGGGGAGTTTCTGAGGGAGTTAGAGGCTATAGTGGGAGGGAGGTGCTCCTTATCCCCGGATACGCTGAGGATTTACAGCAGGGATTACTGGCCCCTAGCACTCTTGAAGGAAGTCAAGGGGGAGGAGCTCCCCCTACCCATGGCTGTAGCTTGGCCTGAGAGCTCGGAGGAAGTCGTCGAATTAGTGAAGTTATGCAATGAGCACGAAGTCCCATTCGTCCCATACGCTGGAGGGTCCGGGGTAATAGGAGCTACTATCTGTGAGAAGTGCTTAGTGATAGATGTGAAGAGGATGAATAGAGTGATCCATCTATCTGAAGAAGATTCATACGTCCTAGTAGAATCGGGGATCATGTTGAGGAAGCTAGAGGAGTTCTTGAATAGTAAGGGATTCACATTGAGGCACTTCCCCCAATCCTACCCTGAGGCAGCGATAGGAGGGTTGATAGCGACTAAGAGCGTGGGTCAGTACAGTACGAAGTACGGTGGGATAGAGGATCTCGTGATAGATCTCGAGGTAGTAGCTCCGGACGGAGGGCTCATACCCCTCAGGAAGAACATAGTCCCCAGGGCATCGACAGGGCCCGAGATAAAGTCCCTCCTCTTGGGGAGCGAGGGTCAGCTCGGGATAATAACTAAAGCCGCCTTAAAGGTATTCAAGATACCTCCATTCGATTATAAGAATTCATTCGCTTTTAAGAGCTTCGAAGAAGCTCTAATGGCTGTGAAGGAGATCGTTCAATCCGGTTTAACTCCAGCAGTCGCTAGAATCTACGATGAGGACGATTCATCCGTCAGGTTCGGGGATAGGAGGAATCTGCTCATCCTGATATTGGAGGAGTATTCTGAGCCCCTACTGGAGGCGAAGGTCAGTGAGATCACGAGGGTCGTCTCTAGATATGGTGGGAAGGAAGCTGGGGAAGGTTACGTCGAGAAGTGGCTCGAGAAGAGATTCGATGTGATAAGCGAGCTCAAGAAATTAGTCGTTCCAATGGGCCTCTGGTTCGAGACAATAGAGACAGCTGCTACTTGGAGCAACTTAATGAGGATTCACTCTAAGTTCAAGGAGATAAAGAAGATGAGAGGTGTCTATGCTGTCTTAGCGCATGCATCTCACTTCTACGAAGTTGGGGCATGCCTCTACTTCACATTGACATATGAAGCTGATGAGAGAGTTTACTGGGATATCTGGAGGGAAGCTATGAGAGTAGTGCTCGAGAACGGAGGGACTATAAGCCATCATCATGGGATAGGGCTCCTGAGGAAGGAATGGGTCTTCAGTGAGATAGGGCCTTCGCTAGATTACTTGAGGAGAATTAAGAACGCTCTAGATCCTAAGAAAGTCAGCAATCCCGGGAAGTCCCTAGGGTGAGATCGTGGCAATTGGGATGATAAGAGCGATAAAGGTGACGCCCTCACTCCTCCTGAAGTTCGCGAGGAGGAAGGAAGTGAGGGTCCCCTGTATCTACTGCCCCGGTATATGCATAACTTCTTGTCCCACTTTTCTAGAGAGCGGTAACATGATGCTCAGCCCCTTGGGTTACTCTAAGTATCCTGAGATCGGTAGGAGGGAATGCCTCAAGTGTTGGAGGTGCGTACCCGAGTGCCCTCTCAACTATGAACTGCCCGAGACTTTCTCGGATGGGATAGAGGTGGAGCTGAAGTTAGTTAGGGAAGGGGCTCCGATGTTACTATCTGTCGAGGGTCTCGATGAGGGATACGCTTCCAGACTCGCGGAAGAACTTAACGCTGGCTTATTCATAGCTACTGGTCTCTTGAGGAAGTA
>CAZFIJ010000084.1:0-38801 GCA_964519515.1 uncultured Nitrososphaerota archaeon | reverse complement strand
CTCGCTCTGGTTCCTTTTCTCCCTGATAATAATGATCCCTAGAGCTTTGGGATCGGTAGAAGCGATTATCGGGGCTTTAATAGTGCCCTTAAGGGTAGCTACTTCCATAATGGTCCTCAGTTTCTTAATACGACTTCTAGGTATCAGGAGGATAATAACCGGTATCAGTAAGTTGATTGGACCGGTTTTAGGTGGGGATCTCGGGTTAGCGTTCGAGATAATGATGATCCATATAGGGAGGTACTTGAGATCTTTGAATGAGCTGATCTTAGCTAAGGCATCTAGGATCATAGAGGGGAGTGTGTATGACACGCTCTCAATTGCAACATCTGAGCTCTTCTTCAGAGGGCCCAATGATGCCTTCAAGGCATCTCTCGTCATAGAAGCGAGATCGCTAAATCTTGGTATGAGGAATAGCTTTAGAGATACCTTGATTCTAGTGGCGATAGCCTTTTCTTACTTAGTCCCCGTCTTCCTGGGTGCTTAAATGAAGTTATGCGCTAATAACGTGAGTTATTCATATCCAGATGGGACTAAAGCTATAGAAGGCGTTAACCTTTGCATTTCCTCAGGTGAAATAGTTTGCCTCCTCGGGCCCAATGGATCGGGGAAAAGCACGCTCCTCTTACTACTAGCAGGTCTCATTAAGCCTACTTCAGGATTTATAACGCTTGATGGGGAGAACTTAGGGAAGGATTACAGGAGGATATGCGGTATCCTCTTCCAAAATCCATCGGATCAGTTAATCGCTCCGACTGTGGGTGAGGATGTCTCCTTAGGGCCGAAGCAACTCAGATTGGGACCTCAGGAGATAGAGAGGAGGGTCAAGGAAGCATTAGAAACACTTGAGCTCTTAGGTTTCGAGGAAAGATCACCCTTCAGGCTTAGTGGAGGCGAAATCGCTAGGGTCGCACTTGCAGGCCTCATAGCTCTGGACCCCGAGATATACTTACTGGATGAACCTTCCTCATCCCTGGACCTGAAGGGCATGGAAGCCCTGAGGGAGGTACTGAGGGAGCTCAAGAGAAGGGGAAAAATAGTGGTAATAGCCACTCAGGACTCTGATCTTGTCTCGGAAGTCGCGGATAAGGTATATATATTTAATAAGGGGAAGCTAATCTTGGGAGGGAGTATAGACGTCTTATATGAGGCTCCGCTAGAGGAAATAGGTGTGAGAGCCCCTACGACAGTGAAGATATGCAAGGAGATATCTCAGTTCCTCGATGAATGCCCTCTAAGGCTCGAAGATCTGATAAATACCATCAAGGGAGCGCTCTCATCCTCTAGGAATCAGGAAAGATTTAAGGACTTCAGCTGTACCGAGAGCTTGAAGCTCCTTGAAGAGCTCCCTGATCCTGGAGAGAGGTCCTAAGACCATTACGACCTCCATGCACCTCTCCTCGTCGATGTGTACATGCGATGTCGATCTCACCAGATCTAAGTATTTATGCTGGACTTCCGTGATGTCGCTCTCCTTATGATGATCGTAAACCATTATTATCGTACCGGCAACTTCCTTCTCCACATCTGAGAGGACCCAGTACCTCTCAGCGATGTAGAGAGTTATGGCTTCAGATATCGCTTTAGATCTGCTCTTTAAATTCAGATGAGAGAGGAGATCATCTAAATCGCTCAAGAGTTCCCTCGGTACAGATATAGCTGTTCTAGATACTCTACCCATAGGCATCTCTACATCATCTACACTAAATGAAAAATAATATTAGCTGGGCATGATACCACTCACCGCCCGCGATGTCCTCTCGAGATCATACTATCAATTTTATTTCTAAAAGATCATCGATATATAAAATGCGAGTATTTCAAATGTTAGTAAAAGATTGATATGAGAGCTCTGATGGAAGTTATTGATTGCACAACCCACTTCACGGTCAAATATATAATTCAACTTCGGATCGCGATAAATATTTAACGTAATTAATCGGGAATTCACCGTCATCACATTTAAAATATTCCGTTGACTAATAAGCGGGTGATACCATGGCCTTCGTGAAGAGGAAGAGGGAGTTACCCCTGAGGGTAGAGGACGTGATGACGACACCCGCGATCACCATCAAGATGGATGCTGCTGTTGAAGAAGCTGCTAAAATAATGGACGAAAAGAGGATAAGT
Source organism: uncultured Nitrososphaerota archaeon (assembly GCA_964519515.1). GTDB lineage: Archaea > Korarchaeota > Korarchaeia > Korarchaeales > Korarchaeaceae > Korarchaeum. The sequence goes on along the minus strand of CAZFIJ010000084.1, from coordinate 36,671 downwards.
AGTATATTAGTGGTTGATAATAATGGAAAACTCGTTGGAATATTCACTGATAGGGATCTAAGGTTCGCAGCTGCTAATGGTAAGATAGGGAAGGGGATCCCGATCCACATGCTGATGACAGAGAACCCGATAACGATAGCTCCAAATGAACCAATCACAGAGGCCCTCAGGAAAATGAGGGATGCTGATGTGAAACATTTACCGGTCGTCGATAAGGAGAATAAACCAGTTGGTGTGATCGCTGTGAGAGATGTCCTAGATGCCGTCATGATGCTGATGCAACTCATGACGGGTCAAGCTTAATCCTTTTTCTTTTCGACGCATTGAAGCCTCCAAGATCGTCGACGAAATTTTAGCACACTATACAATTTCCGGTGAAGTATGACCTCAGATTGCTATTCATTTTTGGGAGGACGCACCCTTTCAGGGAACATATCCTCAACTTCCCCGCTCACGGGGTTCCATACTTTGAGCTCCACTCCCTTCCTCTCCTTAGGTTCGAGGAGCAAGCTCCTTCCCTCAGTCTTCGTCTTCACTAAGAAGAACTCCTGAACACTCCCATCATCATGTAATAGAACGAGCTTATATTTATCTTCCGTTCTCTCTTTCGTCACTGGATCTCTGTACTCAATGAGAGCGAACCTCCCTCTAGATACCAAGGTCCTTAATTCCCTCCTCCCCCTCTTACTTATCGTGATGGCATCATCCAATGACATAAAGAATTATCCCTTTGAAGTTAATTAAACTTTAATAATCCACACCGACCCTGAATCCACCCTCTTCCTTCGAGATGACCATTCTCAAGCTATCTCCAACTGTAGGCCTACCTATCCTGTCGTACTCCTCCTCATTCAGTACTATAGTAACCGTGGGCATCGATGGTTGAGCTATTGGGATCGGCAGCCTCATGTACTTCTCCATCGCTCTCATCACTTGGAACATCATCGCTTCCTCCTCACTTTCGGGAGGGGGGATCTCCTCTATACCACTCGGCCTGCTCAATGAGAGCACTATACCCGATTGCGTCTTCCTAACTTCAGTCACCTCTAAGCTGAGTGTCAACATCCTGATCCCCCTAGCGATACTCTCGCCAATATTAAGCTTAACTTTCCAATTTGTTCCCCAATGGGGGAGGTTGTAAAAGCCTTCTCTTAATTCCTTCCTCAATTAAAGCCCCTATCAATCCCTCTAGATCTTTAAACCCTCCTTCGAAGTCTCCTCTCTCTACATATACGCCTATTATAGGTTGCGAAAGCCTCCCGAGGAGTTGCTTAGCTTCAGGAGGGCTGCTAGCAGTTATCACTTTCAATATCCTATCTTCCCTACCTAACATATCCTCAAACCCGAAGAAAACTATTACATCGGGTTCGATCGGGGAGAGGGAGGATATCGTTTTTACGATATCATCGAGTCCTTTCAGCGGGAAGTTCGATGAAATAAGAACTCTATCGATGGAACATGCTACCCTAAGGCTAGAACCAGCTTCTGCTAAATCTCCGAGTTCATTTGGTACTCCAATCCTCCTAGTCTGCTTCACAGCAGCTACTCTATAGCTCCTGTTCGTGAAAGTCCTGATTAGGGGCTTTATGAGGACTTCCTTCCTGCTCCCCATCACCCCTATCAGTAGCAAGAGATCACCCCGGCCACCTCTCAGCGGCTATGAATCTCGCTAGTGCCATTAATGTGCCATGCGTATATAGATCGACTCTCTTGACTGCTCCTCTCGTGAAGAATCCAATGGCTCCTTCCTCCCTCTTTATGTTCTCATTTCCGCTTAATCTAGCCATTAGATCTCCCAACTCCCTTCCTCTGAGCATCTCGGGGAGGAAGGCTTTAGGGCATTCGAACCACCCGCTCATGCCAGTGCTGTGAGCACCGTCCTTCCTCTCGATCCAGACGAAACCCGCGCAGTAATATCTGCCGAAGAGATGAAATATGCCTCCCTCAATCCCGACGCCGAAATCAGCATTCAAGGCCCTTAGAGCATTTCTAGCTCTGTTCTTCGCTCCCTCCATCGCATTAGGACCAAAGGGTTCCTTTGAAACGCCACTCTCGACATCTACTCCCCTGACATCTACCTCCCAGAACAGAGAGAAGGCCCTCCTCACGGCCTCTATCTTCACTGGGTTGGTTGAGCCTACTGCCACTATCATCGGGTATCGATGAGTATGATTTTTATTGACTTATCGCGCAGTGGGGAGGTGTTGATTTGTCATCCGATCCGATGGACGAGATAGAGGGTTACCTCTCCGAGATGGGGGTCAAGTATCAGAGGGGTGAGGGCTACTTCGCCTCCCTCTGGAAGATAGGTGAGGGCAGCTATATGGTAGCTGTACTCGTGGGCGAGGATTGGGTAACTATAACGGCAAACATAGTTGATAGAGAGAGGTTGAGAGATGATACTGAGTTCTACAAAGCACTCCTCAATGTCCACTATGCCTTAGCGGAGGTCAGGTACCACTTAGATGACGAAGGTAACTTAGGGGCGAGTACTACGATACCCATCAGCGGGCTAAATAAAGAGTCATTCTCCTCTAGATTCGACTCAGTCCTATTTGCTATAGATTACTTCCTGAACTCGATAGCCCCTAGGTTTGGGATAGAAGTAGTTTGAAGTCATCTCTCCTCTATGAACTCATCTACAGCTGTGCCAAAGTGCCTGGCTTTCCTCTCAGATACGTAAACTAAGACTCTATCTCCAGGTTTGAGATCAGTCACAGCCACTGTTGAACCATCAGGCGTGACTAGAGGTATGGTCTCAGCTAACTGAAGGATGACCCATCCCTCCTCCCCATCGCTACTCGCCCTCACTAAGACCATGGGTCTTCTCTCAACTTTAGCTCTGCCCACGCTGACTGCCCTCCTCCTACCATCGATCGAGACAGCCAGGACCTCGCTCCCGGCTCTTACTTCTGAGAGATAAAGTGTCTTCCCACCTGGAGCGAGCAGATAATTCGATACAGCCCCAGCATTCACTCTGAACTCTCTAGGGGATGTGAAAGGAGATTCTATGTTCTCACTGTGCACTAAGAAGAGGAAAGAAGCTGAGCCCCCTACTAACATCCCTTCTCCTTTGGATAGGATTGATGTAGTATCGACGCACACTCTATCCCCCATGCCAACTTGCTTAACCTCAGTAACTCTAGCTTCCCTCAGGTTAAGCGGGTTTACCTCTTCCGAGAGCCTCAAAGCTGCTTCAAGCTGTACGGGATCCTTTATAGGGATAACTACCCCCTTAACACCCACTTCGAGGACCCCCAAGAGGGATTTCGCTTCCTCCAAGCTATCAGCTATAGCATATATCCTCTCCCCACCCACTTCAGCTATTATGTTCTCCAGGGGTATTATCTTCCAACTCTCGCTCTCTATTAAGAACTTTCTCTCGTTAGCTTCCCTCCTGAGGATCTCGATATCCTCGGGCCCCCTTATCTTGAGGAGAGTGAGTCCTCCTTCAGAGGGCCACTCGCTCACCTCTACTATGAGAGAAGGATCTAAGTAATCCATCAGCCTTTCCTTAACACTTTGATCTATGGCAGCGACTTTAAGCCCCATCTTAATGGCTTTCTCAATGACGGAATTTGGCGATGAGTCCGCTAATATAATTAACTCCTTCGATCGCATACCATAGGGTGTAGTGAGTTCATTTTAAGCTGAGAGTACGGAGAGTTTTGCAATAGTGCCCAGTGAGATGCGTACAGAGGCGATGTTTAAATATATTAAGGGATCCCATTTAACCTTTATATTTTTCTCATGATCAAGGACGCTTTTGTTTGATGATATATAACTTAATCGCTCCTAATGATAAAAATATTTGAAAAATAGCTTGTTGAGAGTATAATAAGTTTCCCTGAGGAGGTTACATAATCATTAGGCCGGGTTTTGATCTTAGGTAAAGCTATAGATGATCAGAAGCTTTAAATTCCTAAATAGTGAGAATTAGTGATGACTCAAGTACTTACAAAGGAAGAGAAGGAAAAGATACTTAGAACACTAGAGGAGGATAAGGAGTTCAGATACGCTATCGCAGGGCTAATAGGGATGAGAGAGATATTGGAAAGGCTTGATAAAATCGAGGAGGGTCAGCAGAAGCTCTGGGAGGGTCAGCAAGAGCTCTGGAAAGAGGTCAAAGGGTTGAGGAAGAACTTCGAGCAACTAGGTAGGGCCGTCGGCATGACGTTGGAGTATTACACCGCTGCTTTCCTTGAGGAATATCTGAGCGAAAGGGGGTATGAGGGAGTGAGAATAGAGGTAGGAATTAAGCTGAGGCACATGGGCAAGACCGTTGAGGTAGATCTCTTCTGCGAGAACCCCCTCCTCGTGGGAGAGGTCACGACTGGAGTAACTTCTTTAGAGGATGCTAAGAGAGAGCTTGATAAACTACTGGAGAGGGTAGATTTCGTTAAGAAAATATATGAAAAAGATGTAACTATAAAAATCTTAGCTATAGCTAATGTGGGGGCGGAAGCAGCTGATTTCCTGAGGGAGATGGCCGGGAAACACGGAATAATTGTTATAGTCGGAAGGGAGATGAAGGAAATCATTCCTGAGCGTTAAATTTACAGAGTTATCCTCATGAAGTCTTCATGTCTTAGGAGCAGAGGCTTCGAAGATATTGGATTGAAGCGAGGGAGAATATTTACTACGCAGCTAATATAAAACTAAACATGAAGCATATTTCCACATTTAAGGATATCAAGATAATACTCGATAGAATCTAAACTCTAGCATTGCTTATAGAGGGGTATTTGAGTTAATTTTCACACGATTTTTATCAGAGCTCTCTTCTCCCCAACTTCAGGCCCTCGATGAAAATGTCTGGAAAGTTCTGCTTTCCGGTAAGGTTTACGTGCCTCGCTACCCTCAAGACATCCTCAGCTAACTCATAAGCCCTCTTACTCATCATCATAGATTTGGCTCCAGTGAGGGCGGAGTTGCCGATGGATATGAAGTTATCCTCAGATACCGGGGGTATCAACCCTATCGTGAGGGCGTCCTCATACTTCAAATGGCTCCCGAAGGTCCCGGCTATGACTACTCTCTCCGGCTTAAGGGAAGCTTCATCCATCAAGATCCTCCAAGCTGAGTAAATCGCGCTCACTCCCTTCTGAACTTCCCTGATATCTCTCTGAGTTATCTCTATCTTAGGGTCATCTAAGAGAGAGATAGTGCCTTTGAATTCCCCCCTCATCTTCCCGCTCTCATCAATGAATCCTATTCTGAGCATCTCAGCTATCGCTGATATGAGCCCGGAGCCCGTGAGCCCTAAGGGCCTCTTCGAATACTTCAACTTCCACTTCCCATCCTCAAACCTAGCTTCTCTCACAGCTTCCTCTATCCCTCCAACTCCTCTAGCGTTCATCTCGAATGCTGAACCGGCTGGAGCCGTAGCGACGAGTACGGAATCACCCGCATCTAGAATCACCTCGCTATTGGTCCCGAGATCTATGAGTAAGTAGGGGACCTCTATCCCCAAGAGCCTAGTAGTTACTACATCGGCTAGGGCATCGGATCCAGCGAAGCCACCTATCGCAGGCGGAATTATAGCTTTAGCTTCAGGCAGCTCTATTCCTATCTCCAGAGCTGGGATTATTGACCAATCCTTGAGGGGAGGATCGAAGGGAGCTACTGAGAGGGATCTTATATCGAGACCCAGCAGTAGTGATTGCATGACTGAATTTCCGACTATTATTAGGGAGGATATCTCACCCCTGCGCCCTCCAGCTAGTTTGGATATGAGGGATTCGATCCCCTCTACAGCTAGGGGTCCTATCTCCTCCCCTCTAATTGCCCTCTCGATCCTAGTCATCAGATCGCTCCCCTTAGCGATCTGAGGGTTCCTGACGAATCCTTCAGCTATCACCTTCCCGCTACTAAGCTCCATCAGGGATCCGGCTATGTTAGTAGTCCCTAGGTCCACAGCGAGACCTAAGCCGTGGGCATTAGGCAGATGAGATGTATCTAGCTCTAGTTTGGGCATGACCCCTGAGACCGAGGCAATAGGGACGACCTCCGGTATCTCTATTATAACGTCACTCCATACTTTAGTCAGGCATGCTAATCTCATCCCCCTCTCTAGAGCTCCAGAGAGCACTTCCTCAATCTTCGGCTCCGATACCTCGCCCTCAATTATCCTAATGGCGCAACCACCGCAGAAACCAGCCCCACCGCATGGCAGAGGGAATCCGAGCTCTCTACTCAACGCTTCTCCAAGGTTCTCGCCTCCATCAACACTTATCTCTATAGCATGAGGGAGGATCTTGAGTCTGGGGGAGATGGGACCACCTCTAGGAGTTCCATCTCTCTGAATTAAAATTTCTAACGTTCGAGGTCGCCTATGCGGAGGGAACCCTTAACTATAATTTTTTAATTACTACGTGATACGCTCCTGTGTATGAGAACCTACATCGGGAGGTCCCTAGGTACGTTCCTTGAATTAATGATCTTCAGCGCGAACAAACTGCTCTGGATCAGTAGCCCGAGTTTATCCCCTAAATACGCTCAGAAACTCGTAGATCTAGCTAAAAAGGGGGTCGATATTAAGGTCATAACGAACGCCTATAAGAACGAGGAAGCTGCTAATATCATAAAGAACTCATTGAAACCGGAGAGGAACGCTAGAGGAGAGATAAAGAGTGATTGGGTGAGCCCTCCTTTGGACTACCTCATCCTCAAGAGGGACTCATCCATCCAAAAGGTGAAGATGTACATAATCGATGGGAAGCAAGCGATAATAGGATCCTCGGGCCTGACTGAGCAAGAACTTTACAACAGCATAGAGCATGTAATTATCTTAGATGACCCTAGAGACGTGGAGAAATTGATGGATGACTTCATAGCTCTATGGAAACTTTATGTAGGGCTCGGGGATGATTTCATGGAGTGCACTAGGTCCTTCCCGAGTAAGTTCTTCGTGTCCAGGATCACTTAGGCATCGAATGATGAGGATACCTCAGCTATCAACTTGAGTTTCCTCAAGGAGATATCATAGGAGTTCTTCAAGCCCCTGAGACCGCCGAAACCACAATCAGCACTTACTAAGTCTACTCTAGATCCGAATCTCTCTAAGATCTCCCTCAGTAATGAGCTGACTTCCTCAATCGGCTCTACCTCTGGGTTCTTAGCGCTCACGACCCCTGGGGAAATTATCTTATCATATTCCTCTAACTTCTCCTTACTGAAGGACTTGAGGTTCTCCCTAGTATCGTGAAATTCATGGCTCAAGTACCTCGCGGGTACCCTCATCAATATCTCAGATAACAACGGGGGGATCCTCCCGCAGACATGCAGTCCCGCATTAGATTTAGCTCCACTCAATATCTCCTCATAGATATCGAGGAGTTCCCTCTCAGAGTAACCTAATATCTTCCTCCCGACTATGAGACCGAGTGCGGGTTCATCTATGAAGATGTAACCTATACCCCTCGAGGAGGCCCAGTTCACTATCTTCTCCACATAAGGGACGAAGAATGAGAAGATCGCACTCTTATTAGTTATCATAGAGTCCATGAAACTTTCCCCACCGACTTTACTCGCTAAAGTCAGGGGTCCAGTCACGGGGAGTCTCAAGCTTTTGGGGTCGGCTTTAGATCTCTCCAAGAAAGATTCTACTTCACTGAGATCTATGATCGGCTCACCTAGATACAAGACTTCATATCTGTCCTCTTTGACCTTCCTCAACTTTCCGCTAGATACGAGAGGATCCAAGTAAATCTCTGTGAAGCTCCTGAGCTGGGGTATAGGGGGCACTGAGATCCCGGAGCTCACAGTATCACGATAAGCCCTCAGCATATTATCCTGCGAGTGCTCGAGGGGATAGCTCCCCACGTGAGAGGATCTCATCATCTCACCGCAGTTTATCGTATCGATCGCACTAAAAGCTTAAGTTAGTTCCCATTTAAAACACTGGTGCTCAACTTAAACGCTGAGACCAAACTGACGTGCCTCCTAGGCCATCCTGTGAAGCATTCAGCTTCTCCAGTCATTCATAACTCCTCTTATAGGGAATTAGGTCTGAACGCAGTTTATCTAGCGTTCGATGTCCTCAGGATAGATGTAGCTATCGAGGGGTTGAGGGAGCTGGGTGCTGTAGGTTGCAATATAACTATACCGCACAAAGAGAGAGTGATAGAGTTCCTAGACTCCTTAGATGAGAGAGCTAGCTTAATAGGCGCTGTTAATGTCATAAAGTTCGGGGATGAACTCTTAGGGTTTAATACCGATGTAGATGGGGTCAAATACAGCTTAGAGCTCTTAGGGGTGAGGAATGGGGAGAGCGTCTTGATACTCGGAGCTGGGGGAGCTGCTAGAGCGGTCCTAACTTCCATCTCCGGGATGTTCTCCAAAGCTTACATATCATCGAGGGACATCGAGAGAGTCAAGAGATTAGAAGGTCTCTGCCTCAAGTTGGGGATAGAGTGCATCCCCCTACCTTGGGAGGCTAGGGAGCAGGCTTTGGATAGAGTTGAGCTCTTAGTCAATGCTACCCCCCTCGGGACTAAAGGAGAGGGGATGCCTATAGATGCAACTAAGCTCAGCGGTATCGCGGTACTAGATCTAGTTTACAACCCGCCTGAAACCGATCTAGTGAGGATAGCTAGGATGAAGGGATGCAGAGCTATTGGAGGGCTTAAGATGTTAATTAGGCAAGCATCAGTTTCTGAGAGGATATGGTTCGGGGTCGAGCCTGACGAGAGAGTGATGGAGGAAGCGGCTCTGAGGTTCTTGGGTGGTCTCAATGAGAGTAGCTAGGGTCAACGGTGCGATAACCGTAGTTAATGCGATAGCTTCGTGGAAGGGAGCTGCAATTGGAATAGAGATGAAAGTAGAAGCTAGAGCTCGCGCTTCTGATGATCTCTCAGTCAGTCCATACGATCCTTTGGTTATTGAAGCAGTTAAAGAGGCCTTAAACTTCGTGGGGGGTGAGGGAGCGAGTGTGGAAGTTGACTCGAATATACCAGCTGGATGGGGATTGAAAAGCAGTAGCGCGGTAGCTAATGCAGTAATTTTAGCTGTTGTTAGTGCTTATGATAGGAAGATAGGGCTTATTGAGGCGACTAAACTCTCCGTAAGGGCTGCTAGGAGGGCTGGTGTCACTATAACGGGGGCTATGGATGACGCATCAGCTTCCATATTAGGAGGTCTGACGGTAACGGATAACTCCAAGGATCAATTGATAATGAGGATACCGCTCCCTGAGCTCGATGTAGCGATATTACTACCTTCTTGGGAATCATCGAGGCCTAAATCCACTGTAGATGCCTCTAGATTGAGGAGGTACTCTAAAATAACGGATTCTCTGATAGAACTCCTTCCCATTAGGATCTGGGAAGTCATGACGCTGAATGGCCTCTTATACAGCAGGGTCCTCGGTTACAGGGATGACTTAGCGCTTAAAGCTATTGAGCTCGGAGCTCTAGGGGCGGGCCTCTCGGGGACGGGGCCAGCTATAGCTGCAGTATGCTCAGACTGCAGCGATGTAATAGATTACTGGTCCGGATTCGGCACGGTCCTAAGGAGTAAAATAACGAACAATCCCGCGGAAATTTCCTAATATTCTTCACCCACTAAGACTCGGGAGGTCCCTCCAGTCGACTACTCTCACATTCCACCTCACGAAATCCGGCAGGAGGGAGAAGTAAGTCCTGTTCAGATATCTCTCATCAGCTAACAGGAATATGGCTTCATCTTCATGAGACCTTATAGCCCTACCGAGCGCTTGAGACGCTTTCCTGAGGGCGGGGACTACGTAAGAGAGGTATCTACCTCTCTTCCTCCCGTACATCCTCTCGTAATATTCGATCATGGTCCTCGTCTTCGTCGTCAACCTATCGAAAGGTATTCCGAGTAGCATTATGCCTTCGAGCTCCTCACCGGGGAAATCAGCTCCCTCAGCGAACCTCCCTCCAGCCGGAGCTATTAGAAGACCTTCCTTCCCCTCCTTAGGCAGATTCTTGAACTCCCTCAGGATCCTATTCGCCTCATCCCCGCTCATATTCCTATCCTCTGAGTAAGTGAGCTTCCCCGCTCCCTTAGCTAACTCAATTATACCGCTGATAACCTCCCCTTGGATCCTGTAGCTCGCTGTGAAGATAGCTAAGTTCCCAGGGATGCTTAGGAAACTCTCAACTACCTTTAGGTACCTCTTAAGCATCTCATCAGATAACTCCTCGCCTTTCGTGCTCACTCCCCTCACTACGACCGTGGAAACCCTCTCGGGATCGGCTATAGATGGGACGCTCATCCTCGAGAAATTATCGACCCCTACGACATCCGAGAAAGCATCTATCGGCTCGAGAGTTCCAGACATGAAGATAACTGATCTGAAATCCTTCCATATTGGTGAGAGGAATCCCCTGACTCTCATATCCCAAACTTCCAAGCTCGGCTCATCCTCAACTGAGTAAAGGTAAGCGACTCCCTCCTCTCCAGCTTTCTCAAGAGCTACTATTAGGAATTCGGCTACTGAATTCAGATGAGATCTCGGCTCCTTCCCCCTCTTGACATAATCTGAGTAAACGATATCAACTAGTTCATGGAACTTCTTCAGATCATCAGGCCCGAGATCCGTAGAAGAGAGCATCTCATCTAGATCGAATGTACCGTCCTCGCCTACAGCTACTTTAAGCATGAAATCCCTTAAGGATGCGAGCTTCTTCCTCAAGCCTAGGGAGTCCTTAGGATCATACCTCTCGTCCTCCTTTATAGCCCTTTCCAAGCTCGTCAGCGATATGGATTTACTATTGAGCTCCATCGCAACCCTATCTATGTTATGTGCTTCATCAACTACTAAGAATGACTTCCTGAAGCTGACCTTATGTCTGATCGCCCAACCGAGTGGTGAGAGTATGTAATTGTAGCTTAAGGAGATGAGAGAGGCTTCCTCAAGTAACATCATCTGTAAGAAGTAAGGACAAACTTGAATGCTTTCGGCTGCTTTTAATATCTCAGAGAATATCATCGGCCCATCTATTTGGAAATAATCTAATTTTTTAAGGTTCCTGAAATAGGGACAGCTTTCCCTCTTCAGCCTGCATAAGTTACTCACTCCCTCGTAACTAGATATGTTCATCCTCCTAGCGAGTAAGCACATATCCTTCTTTCCCCTGAAGGAGAAACCAAATACTTCAAACTTCCTGTTTATCACTTTTAGCTCCTCTATAGGCCTATCCGTCTCATTTCCAGTTCTAACGGCCCATATTATCTTACCATCATTTAACTCGCTCAAGAGAGCTGAGAGGACCACTGGAGTCTTTCCAAATCCGGTAGGGGCATGTAAGCAGAAATTCTCCCCTCTCCTCACCGCATCTCTTATAGCCTCCATTACCTCCTCTTGATGCTCCCTGGGCCTGTACGGGAAGTGCTCCATTCCCTCTTAGCCCACAGTGAATAGATAAAACCTTAATAGCTTCAGAGCTTTTTAAGGGCTCACCTCAGTTGACTCATATGGGACCCGGGATAGGTGTAGTGGTCTCAGAACTCAACTCGAGGGTAACGGAGAAGATGCTGAATAGCTTACTGGATCAAGCTAGTCGACTTAAAGTAGATATAAAGAGAGTATGTAAGGTCTCAGGCCTATTGGATGCTCCATTAGTGGTTAAGGAGCTTTTGAAAATGGATGAGATCGATGCCGTCATAGTACTGGGATCTATAGTTAAGGAGACCTCATTAGAAGATTATATATTCAATCAAGTGATATCTAAGCTCATGGATCTATCCTTGTACTATGAGAAGCCCATCTCATTCGGTATATCTGGGCCAGGGATATATTGGAGCGAGGGTCTCTCTAGCTTAGGCGCTGAGGAGTACGCTAAGATGTCCCTAGGAGCTGTCCTGAATAACTTAAATGTATTGAGGGAGCTGAGGGGGAGATGAAGTTATTCCCCTTCGGAGCTCTTCTCAATGAGATATTAGTGATAGCGGATCTCCACTTAGGCTATGAGGATGCTCTCAGGGAGAGAGGAGTCGAGCTCCCCTATGAACAATACAGCTGGGTGAAGAGGGAAATAATGAGCTATATCGAGGAATATAACCCTGAGATCCTCGTCTTAAATGGTGATGTGAAGCATGAGTTCAGCGGAGCACTGAGTCAGGAGTGGAGAGAAGTGATAGATCTCTTGAGGACTCTGAAGGATCTAGTCAAGGTCGAGGTCGTGAGGGGAAATCATGATAACTTCCTAATCCCTATATTGAAGAAGGAAGGCGTAGAGATAAGTAATCCTTACTTGAAGGTCCAGGAGCTCCTCATAACTCATGGCCATTTGGATATCCCCATACCAGATGACGTTGAACTGATCGTGATGGGGCACGAGCATCCAGCTATAACGATGAGGGATGAGATAGGGGCGTCTCATAAGTTCAAGGTCTTCATGGAAGGAGAGTACATGGGATTTAAATTGCTCGTGATACCAGCTATCTCGCCGCTAGCACCTGGAACAGATTTGCTCAGCGTTAGCAGGAGGGACTTACTATCGCCGATCTTGAGGAAAGCTGATATAGATAATTTCAACATGAAAGTAGCTGATAAGGAGATAGGAGTCGAGGATCTCGGCCCCCTTCGTGCTGTAAGGAGGGCAGCTAGGTTGATCCCTGATCTCACTTAGTGAGACTTTTATTAAGCTGAGATGTCTTACTTCAGGAGCGATAATGAAGTGCGCAGTTTTCGATATAGATAACACGCTATTCGATGTTAGGAGGAGGTTCCATTTCGCTATTTCAAGTTTCAACGTCAACTCTCCAAGGGAACTGCCTTTCGATTTGCAGAGACAGTTCTGGATGAGGTTCCTCGATCCTGAATTATTCAGCCTCGATATCCCGATAAGCAGGAGTATAGAGATGATCATGGATGCTAAGAAAAGGGGGCTCAGGGTAGTACTGATAACGGGGAGGTATGAGAGTCTCAGGAGGGATACAGAGCTGCAATTGATGCAAGCTGGCATACCCTACGATGAGTTAATAATGAGGCCTGATGGCAACTTCCAGAGGGATAAGGAGCTGAAGCCATCCCTCCTCAAGGGTCTGAATTGCGAGGTAGTTGAATATCATGACGACGATCTAGAGACATTACTGGAGGTGAGGAAGATAGCCCCTAATTCATTATTATTCCTCCATAGACCCGATGGAAGCTTCGAAATAATCTGAGAAGTGGGCCCTGGAGAAATGATCCAGAGCTTCCTTCACGTATCCCTCTCTCAACAGACCATGAGGCGATTCCACTTCAAATATCCTCCTCGGAACCCTCAACTTGCTGGGATCGAACCCCATCATCTTCTTAAGCTCCAGCTTCTCCCTATAAATTCTCTTCCCTAGTTCCTTCAGCTCATCTTCACTCATCTCGATTCCGAGGGGCTCGAGAGCTCTCACCACAACGTTAGGCTTATATACCCCCCTGACGAAGAGGCAGAGGACGAGTGATGTGAGTACCTGCCTCCAAGACTCCTCATCAACTAGTTCATCGACTAGCCTCTTAGGATCAGGATAATCCTTCCCTAAGTACCTCTGATCCAGTGAGTAGCCAGCGTTATCCAGATGGCTATGCCTCAGACCTATTAGGTAGCCTATATACGCCCCCGGGCCTGTGTGATAACCCGGCATCTCATTCCCACCGAAAGTGAGCGAGAATTCCAGCCCACCGTAGCTTCTAGCAGCTTCCTCCGTTCCTCTCGCTAACTTCTCATAGAACTCATTAGGTTGCTCGACTATGAACTCTAGCATCTTCAAATAGACCTCCCAATTCCCCCAATCAGGCTCTATAATAGTCTCCTCCTTCCCGATGATCCCCCTCTTGAAAGCTTCAGTCGCCCAAGCTAATGCAACTCCAGAGCTTATCGCATCCAAGCCTAAGACATCCGTCTCCTCGATCAATCTCAAGAGACCGTCCATATCGCTCACCCCTAACATACTCCCGAGAGCATATATAGGTTCGTAATCATATCCTATATACCTCACAGTATAAAAATATTTTTCCTTTGGATGTCTCTCCCTTATGAAAGCTATATGTATACAAGCTATCGGGCAGTGGGCACAAGCTATCCTCCTAGCTAGGGACCTCTCAGCGAAACTCTCCCCACTTATGCTCTCAGCTCCCTCGAATCTAGCGGAGGATAAGTTCCTAGTCGGGAGTCCCCCTATCTCATTCAATGGTAAGACATTCTCAGCAGTCCCTAGATCATGATACTTCCTAGTAGCTTCGCTTCTCACACACTCCTCGAATATCTCCCTGTATACAGTTCTGTACTTCTTAATATCCTCGACTTTAACGCTACTCCTACCTCCTAAGACTATCGCTTTCAGTTTCTTCGACCCCCAGACAGCGCCCAGCCCAAGCCTCCCGAAATGCCTGTAAGTCTCCAATATCACTGAAGCATACCTCACCATCCTCTCTCCAGCCCTCCCTATCCTCATTATGCTCCTCAGACCGGGCCAGGGTTCTCTCTCCCTCAAAACCTTCCCTATCGTCAGGGAGCTCCTAACTCCCCAAAGGGAGCTCGCGTCCTTGAACTCAACTCTTCCATCATGTATCGATAGATAGATCGGGGTCCTGCTAGCTCCCTTGATCACGATAGCCCCGAAACCCGACATCCTCAATGAGATCGCCGCCCTACCTCCAGCGTGGGATTCGCCTAAGTTTCCAGTGAGAGGGGATTTGAACATCGCTACTAACTTAGATGCAGCTGGATATATCCCAGTGAGGACTCCTATCGCCATCACGATGACGTTCCCCGGGGATAAGGGATCGACCTTAGGGTCTATTTCCTCCTTCAATAACTGGACAGCTACGCCAGTCCCGCCTAAATACTCAGAGAATAGATCCTCCCTCTTCCTCACGTAATGCTTCCTATTCGTCAGATCTACGTAAAGGACGTCCTCTAACATTCAACCACCCAACTTGATCACATCATAGGGGCAGAAATCGACGCATAAGCCACAATGAGTACATATCACTGGCTTATCATTCACCCCATCCCAGAAGATAGCTCCAAATGGGCAAGCTTTAACGCAGTATCCACAGCCTATACAGAGCCTGGGATCTAAGATGACACCTCCCCCCTCCCTAAACTTGAGGGCTGAGGTGGGGCAGATCTTCATGCATGAGGGGTCACTGCAAGCCCTACATACGATGACAGTGAAGCCCCTCTCGACGCCCCCAACGCTCCTCACTTGTATAGCTGAATAATTCAATCCAGCGTCTCCAAATCTCCTAGAGCAAGCGAACATACATGACATACAGCCGACGCATATATCAGGCTCTGCGACTTCCAACCTCAGGGGAGTCACCTACTCATCTAGGGGTCGCTCAATAAAGAATTTGTGCGGAGAAATAGTAAAAATTATAGTAATGGGGGAATAATTTCATAAATTTTTAAATTAAAAATTCCGAATGTTAATATATACTGGGTCGGGAGCCCCATCAGGGCCTCGAAGGTTTTATGCTACAAGTTAGATCGGCTCGAGAGAGGGGAAGAAATGCTCGCTAGAGCAGTTAAGGAATATAGCAAGGAAGAAGTACTTGAAGTGCTTCATCCAGTTGTAGCTGAGTGGTTTAATTCAAATTTTTCATCTCTCAGCCCCCCTCAGAGGTTAGCAATAGTACCGATAAGTGAAGGCAGAAACGTGCTCATCTCAAGTCCCACGGGCACTGGTAAAACTTTAACCGCATTCCTCTCGATAATAAGTGAAATTATAAGGATGGGGGAGATAGGAGAGCTTGAGGACTCAGTTTATGCGATCTACGTCTCCCCATTGAGGGCATTGAACAACGATATCTATAGGAACCTAGAGGTCCCGTTGAGGGAGATAAGGGAGAGAAACCCGGGGATCCCCGAGATAAGGCATTCAGTCAGGACGGGAGATACCTCATCATCTGAGAAATCCAAACAGTTGAGGAAGCCTCCTCATATATTGATAACTACTCCGGAGACTCTCTCAATAATATTAACGGCCCCTAAGTTCAGGGAGAAGTTGAAGAGCGTGAGATGGGTCATAGTAGATGAGATACATAGTTTAGTTGAGAACAAGAGGGGGAGCCACCTCTCACTCTCTTTAGAGAGGCTCAGGTACCTGACTGGGAGGGATTTCATTAGGATAGGGTTATCAGCAACGATAAACCCATTAGAGGAAGTGGCCCAATTCCTAGTCGGGTATGAGAATGGGAGGCCTAGGGATTGCGTTATAGTTGAGGCTAATTGGGCTAAAGCCCTAGATCTAGCTCTCCTCTCCCCAGTGGACGATTTAGTTAATACTCCCAGCGATCTAGTATCATCTAAGATGTATGAATTAATTTCTGAGCTCGTTAAGATGCATAGAACGACTCTCATCTTCACGAACACGAGAAGCGGGACTGAGAGAGTAGTCTTCCATCTCAAGAAGATCATGGAGCCTATTGAGATAGATGAAGCTATAGCCGCTCATCACAGCTCCCTATCAAGGCAGGTGAGAGGAGATGTAGAGGAGAGGCTCAAGAGAGGGGAGTTGAGAGCTATAGTGAGTTCAACTAGCCTCGAATTGGGGATAGATATAGGTTACATAGACTTAGTAGTGCAGATAGGGAGCCCGAAATCAGTGACTAGGGCTCTGCAGAGGGTAGGGAGAGCTGGCCATAAGCTGCATGAGGTCTCGAAGGGGAGGTTCATAGCGGTCGATAGAGATGATGCCGTGGAAGTAGCTGTCATGTTGAGGGAAGCTATGAGGGGGAGATTAGATAAGGTCCACATACCGATGAAGCCCTTGGATGTGTTAGCTCAACATATAGTGGGGATGGCTGTAGAGAGGAAGTGGGACGTTAGAGAGGCCTTCGACCTCGTTAGATCAGCTTATCCATTCAGAGATCTCAGTTGGGAGGAATTCGAGTCCGTGCTCAAGTACTTAGCTGGGGAGTATGTTCAGCTGGAGAGCAGGAAGGTCTACGGGAAGATATGGTATGATGCCGCTGAGGGGAAGTTCGGGAGGAGGGGTAGGTACATAAGGGTCATATACGCAGCTAACGTCGGCACGATACCTGATGAGGTCGATGCCAAAGTATACACGACTGATGGGAAGCTAGTCGGGAGCTTAGAGGAGGAGTTCTTGGAGAGGCTCCTCCCTGGTGATAGGTTCGTCTTAGGAGGGAGGGTATATGAGTTCGTCTCAGCTAGAGGGCTGAAAGTTAAGGTGAGGCCTGCATACGATCAGAAGCCGACAGTACCATCTTGGTTCTCAGAGATGCTTCCCCTGAGTTACGAGCTGGCTATTGAGATAGGGAAGTTCAGGGAGCTCTCATTCAGTATGTTGGAGAGGGGTGAGGATGAGGAGTTAATGAGGATTATAATGGAGATGTCTAATGCTAACGAGAATGCAGCTAGAGCTATATACACTTATTTGAAGCAGCAATATCTCTACTTGAAATCATTAGGCCTCAAAGTGGATGAAATGCCATCTAACAAAGTCATACTGATTGAGAGCTATGTAGATGACGCGGGTAGGACGCATCAAGTGACTCACTCTCTCTTCGGTAGGAGGGTGAATGACGCTCTCTCCAGAGCTCTAGCTTACCTAGCTGGAAGCAAGCTGAGGAGGAACCTCGGTATCTCCGTCATGGATACTGGTTTCTCAATTATATACCCGAGGGGGACTGAGCCAGTCGCTAGTATAGATGAGCTCACTGAGTACGACCTGAGGGAGCTCCTCGAGAGGGCTGTGGAGAAGACCGAGCTTCTGAGGAGGAGGTTCAGGCACGTAGCTGCGAGGGGCCTCATGATCTTGAGGAATTATAAGGGGTATGATATAAGCGTCAATAAGCAGCAGATAAGCGCTCAGAATCTCCTGAAGGTAGTTAGCGAGATAGAGGGATTTCCTCTCCTCAAGGAGGCCTATAGGGAGATAATGGAGGATTATATGGATATTAGAGGGGCTCAAGAAGTTCTAAACCGGATAAAGAGTGGTGAGATAAGGGTAGTGGATGTAGGAAAGCTCGATGTACCCACACCGTTCGCTCACGGTATAATACTCGAGGGTTTGAGCGATCTGATATTCATGGAGGATAAAATGAGCGCCCTCAGGAGGTTCCAGAAAGAAATTGAGAAGATTTTAAAGGGATAAAGATCAGATGATTTCGAAACTTATTGCTTCAACTGGACATGATTTAGCGGCTGTCTCAACACAATCTTTAAGCTCGTCACTTACCTCCCCGATCGAGATCTCATCGTTAGTCTCTGAGGAGAACTCCGGGACGATCCTGTTCTTCCCGTCCTCCAGGACGAAGACCTCGGAGCAGAGAGTTGGAGCTACACCGCAACCTATACAGAGGGACCTATCCACTCTAACCTTGATGGGCATACCCCACTACGAAGCAGATCTTAATAAAGTTAACGGCGTTATATACGTTTTTAATTTTGGGAACTGACTCGAATTAGAGAAGCATGCTCATATGCCAGAGGGATTGCCCAGATGCTTGCTCTCTCATAATAGAGGGGAATGAGCTAAAAGGAGATCCTAGACATCCCGTGACTCGGGGCTTCGCTTGTAAGAAGGCTAAGAACTTCATGAGGTATTATAGGGAGAGAAGAGTGCTCTACCCTCACTTGAGGGTGGGCGATGGGTTCGAGAGGATAAGTTGGGAAGAGGCCCTCGGCATGATCTCCGATAAGTTGAAATATGTTATCGAAACTTACGGTCCAGAGGAAGTCTTAGTTTACAATTACGCTGGTACCACGGGCCTAATAAACTATCACTATCCTCTCAGGCTCTTTAACGCTCTCAAGGCCACTCTCGTCCATCATACTCTCTGCGATGAGGCTGGTGAGCTCGCATTAGAGTTCCACTTCGGATCTAAGTATGGAGCATTCCCTGAGGATATGGAGGAAGCGAAGCTCCTCGTCATCTGGGGTGCGGATCTATCATCCACGAGCGTCCACGCATACAAGATAGCTGCTGACCTCAGAGCTAAGGGGGAGGAGGTATATATCATAGATCCCAGGGTCACGAAGACTTCCCTACTCGGTAAGCATCTGAGGCCAAAGCCGGGCACTGATACGCTACTAGCGGCTGGAGTCTCTTGGTATATAATAAACGAGTTTGGAGTTGATTCAGAATTCATAGAGAGATACACTGAGGGCTTCGACCATTACGTATCGCTAATCTCGAAATATAATCCGGATCTCGTTGAGAGAATAACATCCATCGCTAAGAAGGAGATAAGAGATCTAGCAGAGAGCTACTCAGAGTTGAAACCTAGCGTGACTTACATAGGGAAGGGGGTCCAGAAAACTAAGTATGGCGCTGAGGCCGTGAGGCTCATATCCTTAATTCCCGCATTAGTAGGATTGCATAGGGGTTTCTTCTACTCTAACTCCTGGAGGGATTTCGATACAGATTACTTAGAGGCCTCTCATCTCGGTAGCGGGAGGAAGGTAAATATGCTCGACGTCCCACGCTTAATAGCTGATGGCAAATTCAAGTTCATATACATTTACAATTCGAACCCAGCGGTAACACTCCCTAATGCTGCTCTCTTCAGGAAGGGGATGATGAGGAAAGACCTATTCAAGGTAGTTCACGAAGTAGTATGGTCGGAGACCGCGAAGTTAGCTGATATCGTGCTCCCGGCGACGAGTATGTTAGAGCAAGATGACTTCGTAGCTAGTTGGTGGCATCAGTACTTCGGTTATAGTGAAAGGATAATGGAACCCATGGGGGAAAGCAAGCCAAATTGGTGGGTCACGAATGAGTTAGCTGAGAGAATGGATCTTAAATGGCTCAAGGAAGATCCTATGGATGCTATCAGGATGGCTCTCTCTAAGAGCAAGATGATAAAAAATTTCGAGGAAATTTTGAATAAGCCTTATGTAAAGCTAGAATATCCTCCAAAAGATCTCTACCAAACACCATCCGGAAAAATAGAATTTTATAGCAAGATCGCGGAGGGGCTCGGATACTCCCCTCTACCGATAGTAGCTTGGGAGGAGGAAGATGAGGAGTACCCCTTCAGGCTCATCACGAGCGCTGTCCCTGAGAATACTTCCTCTCAGGATTTAATGGACTTAAGTCAAGATTTCATTCATATGAACGCTCTGGATTGCGAGATAATAGGGATTAAGGATGGAGACAAAGTGATTTTGGAATCCAAATATGGTAGAGTCATGGGAGTAGTTAAGATAGATAATAGCACGCCTGAAGGGATTGTCTGGACTAGGAGGAGCGCTATAATGCTCAACGGTTTCATAAACGATCTCATAACGGATGAGAAGCAGCGGATAAATGGAGGGAATTGCTTGAATTCGACTAGGGTGAGGGTCTTGAAGGTTCGATAAGCTCGATTACTCTTTGAAAGTTTCATCTTACATCCTGGAGTTGAGCTCTAAATATTTATACGTTGAGGGAGGAGCTAGGGGAGGTGAACGCATGGAAATAGAGAGGGAGCTCAAGGAGGCTAGGGAATGGCTGGATGCCTTAATGGAAAGATATTTCCCAAGGAGAATCGGTGAGGAATATCTGGAGTGGCTAATGGGGAAGAGATCGCATGGCTATGATGCTATAACTGTGGAAAAAGCTATCTTCGAGCCGATGTGGGATCTACTATCTAGAGGGGGAAAGAGATGGAGGCCTTGGTTATTCCTAGTCCTCTCCAAGAACTTAGGTGTGGATCTGGAGAGGTACAAGGACCTAGCTGTGATAATAGAGCTCCTCCACAATGGTTCTCTGATAGCAGATGATATAGAGGATGGGGCTGAAGTCAGGAGGGGGGATAAGGCTATACACATAAAATATGGGTTGGATATAGCTGTGAACCTCTCTTCAGCTATGTACTTCCTCCCCTTGAGGATCCTAATGGAGATGGATGTGGATGAGTTGAAGTATAAGAGGTTAGTTAACGCCTACCTCGAGGATATGATAAGGATACACATAGGACAAGCGACCGATATAGGGTGGCATAGAGGCTTGAGGGATCCCGAGACAGTGGGGGTTGAGCATTACTTGGAGATGTGCGCTAACAAGACCGGAGTACTTCCGAGGATGGCAGCGAGATTCGCAGCTATAGCTGCTGATCTCAGTGAGGGGGAGGAGAGGAGAATAGGGAAATTCGCGGAGTCCATAGGGGTAGCATTCCAAATCCAAGATGATATATTGAATCTGAGGAGTGCTGAGAGCTTGGGTAAGGAATTCGGCGAGGATATAAGGGAGGGGAAGATAACGCTCATGGTCATAGTTACTCTCTCCAGGGCGAGTGAGGGAGAGAG
The DNA here is from genome assembly GCA_964519515.1 of uncultured Nitrososphaerota archaeon. Taxonomy (GTDB): domain Archaea; phylum Korarchaeota; class Korarchaeia; order Korarchaeales; family Korarchaeaceae; genus Korarchaeum. Next base: position 15,462 of record CAZFIJ010000084.1, on the reverse strand, counting down.
GAGGAGGCTCAAGGAGATACTATCTATGCACACGAGCGATAGGGAGCTCATAAAGGAAGCTATATCTATAATGGAGAGGCACGGGGCTATTGAATATGCGAGGGATGTGGCTAGGAAGATAGTCATGGACTCCTGGGAGGATATCAAAGATCTATTGCCGGAAAACGTTTATAAGGATAAGATAAGGGAGTTAGCTGACTTCCTCGTCGAGAGGAGCTTTTAATCAATCCGAGATCTTCTCTAGTGGCTTGACATCATGTGGAGCTATCTCACTCATCCCGCTATGGGAGATCAACGCTATCCTAGCTTTTGATTTCATCTCATTTATGTTGGCTGCCCCTACGTAACCGAAAGCTGCCTTGAGCCCGGCTATGAACCTATCAACTACTGTAGTGACATCGCCCCTGTACGGGACTAAGCCCTCTATTCCCTCAGCTATATCCTTCGAGGGCTTACTATACCTATCAATAGCGAACCTCTTCGATCTAGCTGATGGACTCCCCATTCCCCTGTATATCTTGTACATCTTCCCCCCTATCATCATCGTAGACCCCGGCGATTCCTTCGTGCCAGCGAGAGCGTATCCGAGCATGACAGCATCCGCTCCTAATGCGAAAGCTTTAGCTGCTTCACCAGGCCCCCTCACCCCACCGTCAGCTATTATAGCTACATCCTTCGAGTACTTCCTGACGGCTTCACTAGCTGAAGCCACCGCATAGAGGGTGGGCGCAGCCACTCCAGTGACCTCACCAGTGGTGCATATGCTACCGCTACCTATCCCGACTCTGAGCCCTATTATATCGAGTCTAGTTATCGCCTCTTCAGCTGCCTCATAAGTCCCTATATTCCCCGCGATCACTGGGACTTCAACTTCATCTATTATCCTCTTAGTCGCACTTATAACGTTCTCATTGTGGAAATGAGCTACATCTGTCACTAAGACATCTACATAAGGTGCTAGCGTCTTCGCTCTATCTATGTCGAATGGTGAGATCGCAGCACCCACTCTAAGCCTCCCTTCCTCATCCCTAGTAGCGAATGGATGGGATTCCCTATAGAATACGTCCTTAGCAGTCACTAGGCCTATGAGCTCGCCTGATTCACTCACGACAGGGAGTTTCTCTATCTTATACCTTGCCATTATTTTTCTAGCTTCTTGAGGTGTTATTTCAGGACCAACAGTAATTGGATCCTTTGTCATTATATCTTTAACGAGAAGGTTCCCATTCTCAGCGAAGTAAACGTCTCTTCGGGTCACTATCCCTACTAGCTTCTTCCCGACTATCACGGGGAGGCCCGAGATACCGTGCTCCCTCATCAACCTCCTCGCTTCTTCAACGCTGTCCTCAGGAGATACAGTTATGACATCCCTTATTATGAATGACTCTGCTCTCTTAACAGCTTTCGCCATGCTCACTTGTTCCTCAACGCTGCAGTTCCTGTGTAGTATCCCCAAACCCCCCATCCTGGCCATCGCGATAGCCATCTCCTCTTCCGTCACGGTATCCATCGGGGACGAGAGTATGGGGATACTCAAGTCTATATTCCCGATCCTCGTGGTTAAATCTACATTGGAGGGCTCTACCTCAGTCTTCCCGGGTAGGAGTATCACATCGTTGAATGTGAACGCGAACTCAAACTTATCTATCCGCATAAATAGATTCCCCTCAGCTCATGATAAACTTTGCTACCCCTCCCTCTCGAGCGTCCTCACTTTCGGTATCAGGTTCCTGAGGACTCTCCCATCGTAATATCCGGAGCCCGCGAAGGCCTCACCGTATCTCACTATATAGACACCCTTCTCAGGTAGCTTCAACTCTATATCATCTCCACGCATCCACTTCTTGAAATCCGACTCGCTGAGATCCACTAAATGCTTCTTCGCACTCCTCCCTATGAGGAAGGACCCCTCTATGCTTATTATGAAGCCATAAGGAGCTCTCTTCGCTACGTAGACTCCCCTCAGGAAGACATTACTAATCTCAACTTTCGCCTCAGGGGAGCAAGCTCTGATCTTATCCTTCCCAGATGGGAATAATTCTACCCCTGAGATCTCAGATCCGAACCAATCCCTCACCCATTCTAAGAACTCTTTCACCCTGGCTTCCTCAGGACCGCTATGAAGAACCCTATCGTATCGTTGTCCTGAGGATATATCCTCATACACTTCTCCATCTCTTTCCCGAAATCCCAATCCATCCATTTCCTCAACCCCTTCCTCCAAATCAATCCCTTAACTTCAGGCTCCTCAATTACCGCTCCGATCTGGAGCAATTTATAAACGACCCACTCGTTCTCCTTCGGCTCGAACGTGCAAGTCGAGTAGACCATCAGCCCCCCGGGCTTCAAGGTCTCATAAGCCGCTTTAGCCAGGGAGACTTGGAGCCTCGATATCTTCTCGACATTCCTGGGACTCCACCTAACTAAAGCCCCCCAGCTCCTCCTCACCTCCCCGAGTGAGCTGCAAGGGCTGTCCAAGAGTACCTTATCGAAGGAATCCCTGCCCAGTACATCAGGGGCTCTCCTACCATCGAACATAGTGATCACCACATTCATAGAACCCATCCTCTGTACGTTAGATGATAGGGAATCTACTCTCTCTGGGCTCACATCATTAGCTACGATTAACCCCTTATATCGCATCATCTCCGATATCTGCGTCGTCTTCGATCCAGGGGAGGCTGCTAAATCCAATACCCTTTCACCGGGCTTAGGCGAGAGGAGAACAGGAGGCACCATTGATGCAGCTTCTTGGACATAATAAAGGCCTAACTGATGCCATTCTGTGTTCCCAAGTCTTTCAGGCCCTCTCATTACCCTATAGCCGTGTTCGTACCAGGGTATCTGGGAGAGTTCCCATCCACTAGCTCTCAGGACTGAGAGGAGCCATCCGGGATCGACTTTCATAGGGTTGATCCTTACGCTCGGAACTGGTCTCTTAGCCATGAATGATAGGAAGGTCTCATATTCATCCCCTAGGAGCTCTCTATACCTCCTCTCGAACTCAGGTTTTATCAAGTCATCGGGTATACCGTATTCCATCACGAATAGGGACGGGCTCAATTTAATATCGTTGGAGCTCGAGCATACACGATCATCATGGAGGATGTGAAAGATCTAATAATGAGATTAGCTGCTGAGAATGCCCTTAAGTATGGGAAAGCTGATACTAAAGCTGTAATAGGAAAAATATTATACATAAGGCCGGATCTGAAACAAAACGTGAAGGAACTGATCCCTCTAGTGGAGGAAGTGGTGCGAGTAGTGAATGAGATGCCTAAGGAAGCGCTCCAGGGCATGGTAGGGGAGGTGAGGAAGGAGAAGAAGGAGGAGGTGAGGAAATGGCCCGATCTACCTAAAGCGGAGAGAGGAAAAGTCGTTACTAGGGTGGCACCAGAGCCCAACGGTTATCCCACGCTTGGGCATGCTAAAGGGCTACTCGTCCCCTTCATATACGCTAGGCTCTACGAGGGCAAATTCCTCCTGAGGTTCGAGGACACTAACCCTAGAGTGGAGAGGCTCGAGTACTATGAAGCCATAAGGAACGAATTCTCCCGCCTTCTCGAGGCTTGTGAGGAGGAGCTCGGCCTCTCTCCCGGTAAGTGGGATGAGGAGATAATAGAGTCCTATTACTTAGATGAGATGTACGCTCTCGCTAAGAAGCTCATAGAGAGCGGTAAGGCTTACGTTTGCACATGCCCCGCGGCCGAGGTCAGGAAGAGGAGGAAGCTCGGGGTTAGTTGCGATCACAGGGATCAACCGATCGAGAGGAATTTGGAACTTTGGGAGAGGATGCTCAACGGCGGTTTCAGGGAGGGGGAGGCTCATCTCAGGCTCAAGACCGATATGAAACATCCTAATGTCACGATGAGGGATCCCGGGATATTCAGAGTGATAGAAGCTGAGCACCCGATACACGGGGATAAGTACAGGGTTTACCCAGTCTATGACTTCTCAGTTAGCGTTATGGACTCGTTAACGGGCGTGACTCATGCTTTCAGGAGTAAGGAATTCGAGCCCCATGTAGATGTCCAGAGGCATATAGTGAGAGCTCTGGGGTTAAGGGAATATGAGATGATCCAATTCGGCAGGATAACTGTGGAAGGGATACCTCTCTCCAAGAGGTACATAAGGCCTTTGGTGGAGAGCGGGATCCTCGAGGGATGGGATGACCCGAGGATACCTACGCTGAGGGGACTCTTCAGGAGGGGGATAACTCCCAGAGCTATAGTCAGGTTCTTCTATGAACTAGGCCCCAGTAAAGTAGATGCTACTATCAACATGGAGGCTATAGCTTCGATAAACAGGAAGATTCTGGATCCTATAGCTGAGAGGTACATGTTCGTTCCCAACCCGATGAAAGCTAAGATAGAGGGCCTAAACCCGCCAGTAATAGCTCAAGTCGAGGTCCATCCCGATTCAAAGAGGAAGAGGGAGATAAGGCTCGATGAGAGCGAGGTCTTCATAGCATCGTCGGATCTAGATGGCTTGAAGCCGGGGGATGAACTCAGGTTAAGGGGCTTGGTTAACGTAACTATCAGGAGCGTGAATCCCGATGAGGTCTCCCTCAGAGTGAGTGAGGAACAGAGAGTTAAGGGGGTAAAAATAATCCAGTGGGCACCAGTCAAAAGTGGAGTCCCTGCTAGGCTCTTCGTCCCTGAGAGCCCATATAGCTTCAGGATGCTCGGGGGCTACGGTGAGCCGGCCTTGAAGGGAATAAGGGAGGGCGAAATAGTCCAGTTCGTGAGGATTGGTTTCGTTAGATTGGACAGAAGGGACCCTCTGACCTTCATATTATCGCATGATTGAGGCTCGAGCTCGAGAGGACATATACGAATAATATCCACGCATTAAAAGGGGAGAATCTCTTTTAAAGGAAGTCGCTTCTATAAAATGAAGATAGTCATGAAGAGAGCGCTAGCCCTCATTATAATACTGTTGCTAGCAAACGCTAATACATTAAGCGTTTATTGTCATGATTTCTCCCCCTCAGAAGTCTTTAGTTTGAGGATTTACAGTTCAAAACCCATGTTCAGCATCCCAAAGCCCATAGTACACAATTACACGATTTACGTAACAGGAGGTCAGGGGAGCGATGTAATAGCTGTCTCAACAGATGGTAAAGTGCTTTGGTCACGGAACGTCGGTGGTTTCATAGCCACTCCGCTCCTCCTAGTCCCGGATGTCCCGCTCAGTCCAACGAAGAAGGAAGCTTGGGTAATAGCTCTAACCGAAGCTCCTGAGCTGAGGGCATTGGATGCTGTGAATGGAGGGTTGAGGATATACGGTGTAACTCTACCGTCGACATCAGCTGGGGTCCAGCCTGAGTACGCTGGGGATGGTAGGACCGTATTCCTGCCCCTCCAGAGCTCGATTCGAGCGTTCGATATAAGGTCGAGAGCGGAACTCTGGTTAAAAAACCTAACATTCAGGATAGATTTCCTCAAGAACTTGGGCGGTAATTTACTCGTCCTAGGGAAGGCGGATCTGGCCCTCCTAAGCTACAAGGGAGAGGTCCTATGGGAGAGGAAATTGAACCAGAGGATAGAGGCGTTCGGTGCGAGCTCAAGTTATCTAGCGATTTTGCTTGAGAATAAGACATTGGTACTGATGGATGTGAATAAAGGAACTTATCTTTCCAAGATCGATCTCTCGAATCAGCTGGGGTATAGCGTGCCAGGAGGAGAATTTCAAATCGTGGGAGGAGCTGCTGTGCTCGTGGGATCGAATGGGATCATATATCAGATAGATCTGAGGAAGATGGAGATCAAGAGATCGATAAAAACATGGATCGAGCCAGTAAGGCAGCCAATAATAATAGAGAATGCTCTATTTTATTTCGGAAAGGGTGGATTAGTGAGAGAGTACCACTTCCCCCTCGGGATAATGCTCTCCGAGGTCAGGATCGAAGGGGGGATCGGGAGCGATCCCTCTATATTCAAGGACCCCAGGAGTAAGAGCTATCTCATAACTCTCTTCGATTATTCAGGAGTATTGCATCTACTCAGATTCCCAGAACTCACTATAAAGATCTTGGATTTGAGGGAAGAGAGTGGAGGTTACTTAATCGAGGGTTATGTGTGTAGTACAGCTTCCTCAGGACCTAGAGAGCCCTTAAAGATTTACACACTTGACGAGAGTGCCAATCAGATAGGTGAAAAGGGAATAGGATCGATAGGACCAGGGGAATGCTCAGCGAGGTTTTCAACTCTCCTACCTGGTAGAGGGGCGGTAGGCTTAATCCTAGGGGGCTTCAAGTTCCCGCCTAATGCAGTAATCGGGATGAGTATAGAGGATTGGATATCTATGAGACCTGGAGTTACCGTTACTACGACCACGAGGCCCGCAATAACTCCTTCTTTGAGCTTCGAATCCCCGGGAAGTGTGATAGTTGGCGAGAAGTTTACAGTGAGAGTGAGGGGCATCAATGGTTGGAACGTTACTAAACTAACCCTTAAGCTCATTGGAAGTGGTATAGATGAGGTCACGAAGGAGATCAGCTCGAATTACGGGGAAGAATTTGAGGCAGAGCTGGAAAGCTTCGCGAGGAGTTTATCAGAGGATACGAGGATCCTCTTAATAGGGGATGGCTCAGTACTACGGGATGAGATACTCTACATGAGGATAGAGAGGGGGAAGATCATAGAATCGATAGAATCTCCCTCGAGTTTGAACTTAAACGAGAGCCTCGATTTGAACGTGACTCTCGTGAATAGATACAGGGAGGGTGAGCAGTTCCTAGTGAGAGTGGAGCTCGGTGACTCGAGTGATGAGAAGGTGACGAGACCCCTAGCTGCCGGGGAGTCCCAAACAGTGAGGTTCAGTATCAAGCCGAAGGTGAACGGGAGCCTCCAACTGCTCATATCGGTTCTCCTGAGCAATGGTACTAAGATAGAAGAATCCTCTAAGTCTGTTATGATTGTGAAGCCCCCTCAAGTGACCCAGACACTCCAACCGACACCTACCGCAACTACATCGGTTACATCAGCTATACCACAGATCAGGATGGAGTACCTGATGGCATTAGCCTTTTTGCTACTCTCATTAGCGATCGCCCTCCTCTTAGTGAGACCCAGGCCGCCGAAGAAGGTAGAGGTAATAGCCCCGATCCCCAAGGGGGTCCCGGAGGTAGTTGAAGCTCCAGAGCTAGAAGAGATTCCCGAAGCTGAGGAATATCCCGAGGAAATCTCACTAGGGTGGGAGAGCATAGAGGAGAGGATAGAAGCTCCAGAAGTCCCCGAGATTTTACCGAGAGAGGAGATCCCACTAGAGGTACCAGAGGTTTTACCGAGAGAGGAAGTTCCGAGAGCCGTGCCAGTGGAACTCATAGAATCCATTGAGAGGGAAATAAGGGATCTGAACCTGAAGATTGAGGAGATTAAGAGTAAACTAGCTGATATAGAAGAGCTATTAGGCTTCGAACTATCTCCATATAGGTTAGTTGATGCAGAATCGTCCTTAGTTACTGCTGAGCTTAGGCTCAAGGAGGGCAATTATGAGGAAGCCGAGAGGTTAGTGAATTCAGTTAAGCAGTCCCTTAGAGTACTGACGGAGGAGATCAAAGAGGCAGAGAAAATATTCAGAGAAAATTGGGGAACTGTGGAGAACAGGATAGACATAATGCTGAGAGTTTGGGGGAAGGCCCCAGCTATGATGCTCACGATGGTCCCCCCGAGCTTCAGGATAGCGGCGCTTGAGAGATTCATGAGGATGCACAAGGAGAAGAAATTGGAGCTGAGAGGAGACGAGTTAGTTCTAATCAGCGGCTAATTTTCCCATTTTCTCTCTAATTTCGTTATATAACTCATCTATGAGTGCTTGATAGTCAGCGACTCCCTCTTCAACGCTATCCATCTTCCTCTCGAGGGTTCTAGTCCTCTCCTCGCTTATGAGATCGGGGAATCTATCTCTGAGGAAGTTGTATACCTCGATCCCCAGCTTCGTCGGTATGAGCTTCTGATTTCTCTCTATAACGTAACCCCTCTGAAGTATCTTCTCAACTATCGTAGCGTAAGTTGAGGGCCTCCCGATCCCTCTCTCCTTCATCAATGCCACTAAATTACTCTGAGTGTATAGAGGAGCTGATGGGACTGTCTGGTGCTCTATGACGACATCAAGAACTCCCTCCTTCAACCTCGGCTCCGGAGTGTAGAGGAAGGGATACCAATCGATCCACCCTCCCCTAGCCTCTATCAACCTCGTTACCTCGAACTCACTTCTCCCTACTCTGACGCTAGCTACTTGTTTCACTAAGGTGCCATCCTTCGATTGAGATGCGATGAACCTCCTGAATATCAGATCGTACAATCTTATGTGATCCCTACTCAAGCCTTCCACAATCATTATCCCCTCCTTAACGTAATCGACGAGCTCCTTCGCTGAGAGAGGTTTTGTAGGCCTTATGCACTCGTGAGCTCCACCCTCCCCCCACTTCCTAGGGACGAAGTCATCCCCTAAGACTAACGAGGCCACTCTGAAGCCAGCGTCACTGACTCTCGGACTATCGGTCCTGTGGTAAGTTATGAGACCTGTCTCAAATAGAAATTGGGCTAGTTGCATCGTCATATTGGCGCTCATCCTCAGGATCCTGTTCGCCTCTCCTATCATAGCGTCTGTCGTGAATGGAGGGGGAGGCTTCACTACTTCTTCCTCAACTTTGAGCTCCTTTATCCAAATTTTAGACGCTCCTACCTCCTCTAATTTTCCATCTAACCTCAGAAGTAGCCCATCTCCTTTTATTATGCTCACTACCTTCTTATTCTGATGCTCTCTGTATCTATCTATCACCCATCCTAGGACAGGGGTTTGGGCCCTTCCGGCAGATAGGTTCCTCTTACCGAACCTCTTCTGAACTTCAGCGCTCAGCTCGAACCCTATCCATCTATCCTCCACCCTCCTAACTATTTGAGCCTTGACCATCCTATCATTAATACCCCTCAAGGATCTAAGGGCCTCGACTATCGCTCTCTTAGTCACCTCGTGGAATTCCGCCCTGTATATCTCATTAGAGGAATCCATTATGAGCTGATATATGTCCCAGGCGATCTTCTCCCCCTCAGTATCGGGATCCGTCCCTATTATCACTCTGGACGCTTCGAAACTGAGTCTCCTGAGGCTCTCCACTACGCTCTTACTGTCCCTCAGATCTGTGGAGCCGCATCTAGGGCAACGATCCGCATCGGTGAACTGATGACCGCAAGCATTACACCGCTTTATCGAAGTGTAAGCAGGCACATAAGTGCCATCCTCGATCAAGACCCCATGATATCCCACAGTCGTCGTTAAGTCGACGATATGTCCTCCGCTCGCGACTATCGTCAATACGTAATCCCCTGTAGTCACTTCATAAGCCATCAGACCATCCAGGAACCTCCTGCTGGGCCTTCCAAAGAAACTAGCGATAGTTCTAGCCTTACTTGGGCTCTCAACAATGAAAAGAGCTGTCTTTAGTAAGTTAGCTAACTCATATCCCTTTTTAAGGGAGGATATGAGTCTTCTGCTCTCATCTATCTCAGATTTGAGCTTCTCCAGGTCCACTTCACTCAACTGAAGGAAATCTATCTCCTGAGCCCTCGCTCTCTTGATGAAAGAAGTGAGTATGGGATCCTCATCCCAAATTAAGCTAGCTCCTCTGGTAATTCCGCCTGGATATAGTCTAGATGTCCTCCCGGATCCCTGAAGGTAAGTCCTTATATCTGGGATCACTATCTTCCTGCCCCTCGCATCTATGATAATATCTGTCAGACTTGAGATAGAACTTATCTTCTCCTCATCCTTTAAGATATCCTCTATTATCTGCCTAGCCCTCCTTATATCATCGCTACTCGGATTCCTCCTCAGCTTAATCGCTAACTTCCTCTCCTCATTGCCTAAAGCCCTAGATAGGGAGGAAAAGAGTGAGATGATCGAAGCGTCCTCCATCTCATTGACATCCCTCAAGGTTATCTCGAACTTAGGGACCCCGTAGAAGATCACGTACCTTATCCTCTTCGGGAGATCTATCCCCCTCACTAAGACGCCATAAGGTTTCGCCGCTCCGATCAGGCAATCCAACCTCCCCTCGCTGAAATCCCTCACTTTATCCTCCTCATAACCGTGCATTACCTCCCCTCTGAATCCAGTGGATTCCACTAACTCAAGGGCTTCATCAACTAAGTCCATATCAGCGAGGAATAGGAGGAAGCCGCTTCCCATCTCTTTCATGAATGAATTAAGTTCGCTCCTTTCTCTCGTATAGATATCAGCTATGTTCCTGAGGAGCTCAGGTCTCATGACTCCTACTTCAAAGCCTAGAAGGGATCTGAAGAGTAAAGCTCTCTGTCCAGGTCTCCCTGTCGCTGTAGAGACTACTAGCACGCTATCAGTCCTCTTCTCTACTTCTCTCCCTCTCATAGCATTCCGTATGTCTTCTTGATCGAACCCCATTAGTTGTAGCACTTTATCAACGTTTTTCGAGTTCTTTAGAAAAGAATCTACATCGTCAACGAATATAAATGAGAATCTATTCACAGACTTCCTTATGAGTTCATGATTGACCGATAGGTACTGCGAGGTAGTGAGCAAGATATCGAAATCTCCCGATTCTAGAGCTGAGAGGAATTCCTCCTTTCCCCTCATCCCGCTCTTGTAGCTGAGAACTCTTATCTGCCTTCCTGAGTATTTAGAATAATTTAACAAATTATGATGAGCTTGATCGACAAGTAGAGATGTTGGGAATATCATGTAAGATTTTCCGAACCCCTTATAAGCGAAATAAGATCCAGTTATCAGTCCAAAAACAGTTTTCCCGACGCCAGTAGGAGCTATGGCAGCGAAACTCCTCCTGGCTAGAGCTCTCTTGGCCCACATGAGCTGGGCCTCCCAGGGAGGGGAGCCTATACAGGATTCGAAGAACTTCTTATAGTCCTCTAGCTCCCCAGAGATATCTTTAAGATCTTCTTCTAAGCATGAGCTTCTTTCATGCGTTTTGAAGATCTCGCTCCCTGGGCATAGCCCTAGGAATACTGCGGGTATCATAGTTATCACCGCGCATTAAGTTGACTATACCTAGTTCTAACATATCGATGGCGAGCTTTATATCGATTTCATTTGGAAAAAGCAGGGTCGAAATGAGGCTTATATTTCCTATCGGAGAATTGGAACCCGATCTTAAGTTAAGTAAAATTTCAGGAAATTTAGAAAAAGTAAAATTCATTGCAATAGTTGAGATCAGTGATTTAGGGCTGGTCACAGATATAGCTCTCTTGGAGATAGGGGATGAAGTAGAGCTCCTCCCCGAGATAATCATGGAGTTGGAGCCAGATATGTTCGTCAGCGATAAGGTAGATTCAAATATTGTGGAAGCCTTAGTGGGGAACGGGACTAAGGTCGCTCTCACATCCTCAGATATCCTTTGCGAAGCTGTCAGGGACCTACTCCTCGGGAGAGCGAGGGTACTGCCGAAGGGCGGAGCATCATTGAAGTTCGCTAATTGACTTATTAAAGTGAGAGCGAGCTCATATAAAAGAGGTGTGGGGCTCTCAACTCATTTAGAGCACGAGAACTTGCAAGCCCTTGAGGTAGAGCGTCCAAGGATGCTTCGGATCGAATGGATGGTCTGGAGAGGGACCCATCTCCTCCAATACCTTTATCTCCCTGCCGGATAGGAGAGAAGCCCTTTCCACGATCTTCCTGAACTCCTCCTTCGTGATAAAGAGGCTGCAAGAGTATGTGAGGACTATACCCCCTGGGGCTACTTTAGACATCGCTGAGGAGTTGAGAGCGATGTAAGCTCTCCTAGCGGTATCTATCATCTCCTTACTGGGTGCGAAAGCGGGTGGGTCTACGATCACTATATCGTATAAATTGTCATCACTCTCCAAGAACTCCCTCACTCTGGATCTTACCGCTCTCATCTCCACGGAGTTTAACCTCATGTTTTCGCCCATCTCAGCTAGTGCGTAATCAGATTCCTCAACAGCTGTGACCTCAGCGCCGAAGAGAGCTGCGTGAATACCGAAGCCCCCAGTGTAACTGAAGAGATCTAGCACCTTATCCCCAGGACCAGCTAAACGCTCTAACTTCATTCTATTCATCCTCTGATCTATGAAGAAACCGGTCTTTTGACCCTCAATAGTGTCCACATGGAATATAGCTGAGCCCTCCCTTATTATAGCCCTCTTCTTATCCCCGAATAAGATCCTCCTCTCCAGAGGGAGGCCTACCTCCCTCCTCGGCCTGCTATCGTTCCTCAGGATTATCGAGGATGGCCTATATATCTTCCTAACTAACTCAGCTATCCCCTCAATCCTGACATCCATTCCCATTGATGTCGAGGATATGACCACTATATCGTCATAAACATCTATTATCAGACCTGGGAGCTTATCCGCTTCTGTGTGGACCCATCTGAAGAAGTTCCCTAACTTAATCCTCTCCCTAGCACTCAAGGCTTCCCTCAACCTCTCCTCAATCAACTCCTCCGGGTTCATCAGCTCCTCAGACAGTACTCTGACCGCTATGCTCCCTATCCCCTCGTAAAATCCTAAGCCTATGGGATCTCCAGATTCATCCTTCAGAACGACCAGATCCCCGTTTGAGACAGGCCCCCTTATAGAACTCAACCACTTCATGTATATGTTGAGGTGACCCTTCCTCGCTCTCTCCGCTCCCTCCCCTCTCAGTATCACCTCCCCAGTTATGTTCCACCTCAACTCTATCTCCTCAGGAAGTCCGGATCCTTAGGGAGTCTCTCTGTTAAGGAGAGGCCCTTGCTCTTACTGACGAGTACTGTATCCTCTATTCTTATCCCTCCCCATCCCCTGATATAAATGCCTGGCTCGTCCGTTATGGTCATGCCCTCCTCCATAATCCCTCCTCTCCCTACGAGCAGCCTTATATCCTCGTGTATCTCGAGCCCTATCCCATGGCCTAAGGAGTGGACGAAGTACTCTAAGAGGCCAGCTTCCTTCAATATCTTCCTAGCCTCAATATCGGGCCTCTCGAAAGCTACCCCTTGCTTCATATATTCCATCGCTCTCATTTGGGCGTTCAAGACAGCTTCATATCTCTCTATGAATTCGCTAGGGGGAGTACCGATGAAGTAAGTCCTCGTTATATCTATGCAATACCCCTTGTACTTCGCTCCGAAGTCTATCAAGAGTATATCTCCCTCAGATATCTTCCTCTCGCTCGGTATGTGATGAGCGTTGAATGAGTTCATCCCGCTAGCCACTATCGTCGGGAAGCTGCTTCCATCTGCGCCTAACTCCCTCATCTCGAACTCGAGTCTATTAGCAATCTCTACCTCGCTCATCTTAGGGGTTATCTCCACGGACTCCAGAGCTTTTATTGAGATAGATGCGCTCTCCTTCATCAAGCCTATCTCATACTCACTCTTAACAGACCTCATCCTGTTAAGCTGTTCCCTCGCATCTATCGTAGCTACACTCTTCTTTCCCCTCCTGAGGACTTTCCTCATCTTCTCAACTAGCTCCTTCCTCCCTGAGAAATCGATAGCGATTCTTCTCAATTTCTCAGTGTTTAAAAGGGCCTTGAATGGATTAGGCTCCTCTAACTCTCTCTTACTCGTCCCGAAGTAGGGCTTGAATACTTCGACGTGGAAGGGAGATCTCTCTCTAGCTATCTCATCCCCGAAAGCATATCTAGCTATTAAATAGGGTTCGCCCTCTAGGGGTACAGCTAGGAGTTCGGCTTCCATAGTTCCGGAGAGATAGAGCATATTTGGGCCCGACGCGAAGAGGCTTAGATCGACATCTCTCCTCGCCATCCACCTCTTCAACCTTCTTATCCTCGACTCCAGCTCCTCCTTAGGGTACATAAGGTGAGAACTCAACTGAGCTTAATTAATTTACCATACTCAGGGAGTATTATGCGATCCCTCATCCTCCTAGGGACGAAGGCATCGAAGAGGTCAGGATGCTCTGTATGGATGGGGATTATGCGTTCTGGATTTACGGATTCCACGAATTCACCTATCTGCTCCGGCATCATATGTCCCGAGACGTGGATCCTGTAATATCTCCTCACACCATAGAGGAGGAGCCAATTCATCAACCTGTCTAGTGAGAGAGCTGACTCCTCACTGAAAGACTCTGACCTACTGAGTATGAACTCCAGCTTAGCCTTGACATTCATCGGGATCTCATAGAGGAATCTCGTGGCGTTGCTCGTGAGGACGAGGAAGTTATGAGGTTCCTTAAATACCTCACTTCTCCTCTCCCCCTGAATGATAGCTTCATCTCCAGAGAGATCCTCGAACCTCTCTATGAACCTCTTGATCCCTTTCCTCTCTCTAGAGATCGTTTTATCTTCTCCCTCCCCTCTTCTCTTCCTCCTCCAGAGGAGATAGTCTCCGATCCCAGGTAATCCATCTACCCCAGCCCCTCTCATAGCTTCATTAATGAAAGCGATCCTCTCATCCATCACGAGGACTCTAGATAGCTTTCTAGCTGCCTCGAAAACGCTCCTTATCCTATCAGCATCGGATGAGGATGTCTCTAAGAGTATCAGAGAATCTGAACCCTCGAAAATAGATGAGATCCTCTCAGCTACTTCTTCCTCATTTGAGAGCTCGAATTTTATCCTCTTAGGAGGTTCCATTCCCCACCTATAGAAGAGCCTGGTCTCCAAGAGCCTTATTATGGAGGTCTCAGGATCGTTCTCAGGGGCTACTTTAGTCGCCTCCATTATCAGGGCATCTACTCCCATAGATGCCGCTTTATCTATGAAATCGAGGGTCATATCTCTCCTAGGGCCATGCATCCTCAGATCGCCTGTGTATGCGAGCTTGATATTATTGCACTCTATCAAGAAGCCATAGGAACCTGGAACTGAGTGGTCCACATGTATCGGTATTATCGAGAGATCACCGAAGCTTATAGTATCTCCCGTCCTGAAGGTCCTAATGGTATGGAGGACCTCCTCAGCGTAACCTAACTCTACATTAGCCCCTATTATCTTACCAGTCGCTTCCCCCATATACACCTCTATCCCTCGAGGGAGTAAGTTCAGGTAGCCCCAATGGTCCTGATGGGCGTGGCTTATGAAGACGCCCCTCAGACCCTCGAGCTCCAGCGAGCTTATCAGCCCTGTCTTAAGGTAATCCTCGCTGAAGGAAGGGGACATGAAAGGCCTCTGAAAGAACTCCTCCTCCCTCAAGAAATTCTTACCATAATCCAAGAAAATAGATTCACTGGAGGATCTCAGTGAGATCCTATTTCCTCCTATCTCCCGGACCCCTCCTAATACTCTAAGTTCCACAGGAGCTATATTCCCTGAGCTTTTTTAAGGTTGTCTAGCTCGACCGCACCGACCCATAACCTTTTATACTTCCTCCCTACACTACCGGGTGGCGGGGTAGCTCAGCCAGGTAGAGCATCCGGCTGTTAACCGGACGGCCGTGGGTTCGAGTCCCACCCCCCCCGCTCTCCATTTTAAGCCCCTGTTGAATGCGTGGTGATG
>CAZFIJ010000083.1:0-8659 GCA_964519515.1 uncultured Nitrososphaerota archaeon | reverse complement strand
AAGAGAACCCCACTGAGACCTTTATTGTCTTCCCCCTTATGCGGGAAGCACCCCCATCCGAATCATCTGGATAACCGAAACGATTATTACCCCAGCCTGCATGGTAACACTTCATATTATTGCCCGTGTTAACTCCCTTACAGTAGTTTTCCTCACTCCACAGCTCCGCCTCGAACTTAGTAAGATATCCCGTACTAGTTCTGAGCACCAGATACACTGTATTCCCGTTCTTATAGACATAATCCTCTAGCTTAGCTTGTATGAAGTACTTCACATGTATCTTGAAGTAATTTGGATAATATTGCTCAACATAAGGCTTTATAAAGGTATTATAGTGCTTGTAATCTGAAAATGTCTGTGTACCATTACAATTCAGGCAGCTTCCATACCTATCAAAAACCGAGAAATAAGTACCTTTGAACTGGCTATCAGCTACATTACCGAATATGAGTACGTCATTCACATAGACGTAAAAGCTATTCCCATACACGTCATAGTAGCGATCCCTCTCATTAGTCCCTAAGGGCGAGATGAACCTCCCCTGCTCATCTGTAACGTAACCCCTCCCTGGAACGTAGACGTTGGGCTCAGGTATCAATAACTCTGGCTTTGGTGATTCCTTTCTCCAAAATTCCTCTAATTCAGTCATATTTATCTTCTCATCTATCTTTTTCTTCAACTCCATCAGCTCAGGGTCCAGCTCTCGGGTCAGATTGTCCGGTTGAGCTATCCCATACGCTAAGGGGAATAAAAACAATATAAGTAGGGAAAGTAGTAGGAGAGCTCTCATAATCCGAATAAACGAGGAAAAATAATATAGAAATTTTCATACAATAGCTATATATATATATACGACGAATGACGAGAAATTTATATCATAATTTGCTGGAGTATTGAGTGATGAACGTCAAGATAGCTGTCGCTATAATAATCATAGCTCTACTAACTTTAGCAGCTCTAATCTTGATGAAAGTACCCCAGGCCAATCATTCCACTACGCAAGTTCACGCTGATAGCTCTAACACCAGTAGCTCAACGAAAACTAGTAGAAATGTTTCAGTGACGGAATTATCCTCGAGCGGGAGGGAGGCTATCTTCATAGCTCGTAGGAATCTGAGTAAGAAGCCCAATGTACCACAATATGTTATGGGGCTCAGTGTCCCCAGTCACGCTATCCTGAAGATCAAGGATAAGATATATGCTTTGGGCGGGTATGAGCCAGTCGGTGTCGCGGTCATCCTTTCGGAGGATTTGAGGCCCTTATGTCACGTCGAGCTTGAGTATGAGATCTACAGAGCTGAGAAGTATGATGAAGATCGCTTTGTAGCTATGCAGCAGTGGTATTCTCAGCCCGGGAGCATAGCTATGTTCGACTCAGAGCTCAATCTTATATGGTCGATAGAGGGGAACTTCACGGACTTCAGAGTAGCGAATGGTAAAATTTATGTAATAGAATCTAGGAGCGGTTTCTTAGAATCTAGGAGCGGTCCCTATTATCTGAATATATTCGATGGAAATGGTAATCTGATTAGATCATTTAAAGCACTAGATGTTAAGGAAATTGCAGGGCGCACGGTAGTACAGTTCCTCTTAAATATAGAAGTTAATGATGGTAAAATTTACATACCATATGTATCGGGGGAGGCTGAAGGGCCCTACAAACTGATGCTTCTAAGATTCGATGAGAAAGGCAACTTAGAGCTCAAGAAAGTCATATATGAGACGAAGGAAAACATGGATCGCACTTATATATACAGTTATAAGGATGGATTCCTCTTAGCGATTGAAGGCCCTATATGCCGCTACATCTACATAGATGGAGAGGGAAATATAGTGTGGAAGGCTGGATGGAAGCCCCCGCTAGAAGCGGGTTTCAGGAACTGTTGGGGTCGTGCGAAGGTATTGAACGATAGGATTTACATATTCGGTCACGATGAATGCTTATTCGCTGGATTCATAGGCTTAGTAGATGAGTCATCGCTCTACGTAATATACAATGAGTCGTTTTACTATACGAGGGTACAGGAAATAGTCCTTCAGAAGGGTGGTACTTGGCAGGATAACTCCGTCGTATATGATATCCTCTCAGATGGCGATGAGCTCTACGTGATAGGGATTGTTCAGATGAGCCTACCATCTGGTGCTTTCATAGTCAGAGTGGATCCTGATCTTAAAGTAAATATCAACAATCTCCTAGAACAGGCTGATGTCATTTACTTGGAGGACATACCTCCATGCAAACCTTAGTTGAGGAACCACAGACCAGCCGTAACCAATTTTCTAAGATCATCATATCTACTGCTAAACATACCTCAAGTGAGCTGCTCCTCGACCGAAGCTCATACGGTTTCAAGAGCGATTAGGGGATCATAGAAAGGGAGTAGTTCATTCTCTAACTATCGCGAATTGATGGTAGAATCGGGAGTGTAGAGTGATTACATAAGGACGGCCGAAGCTCCTGCTCGCTAGGGAAGGATATGGTGCATAGTAAGAGAGCCCCACTGAGACCTTTACCGTCTTCCCCCTTATGTAGGAAGTCCCTCCATCAGGATAATCAGAATAGCCATAGAGCTGCCAACCTCTACCCTTATGGAAATTGGCCTCGCTAAATAGCTCCGCCTCGAATAGTGAGATGACCTTTCCCCCGCGGGGGTGCCCGCCTGATCTCAGCAGGATACGTACTTTACTCTCATTCCAAGAAACACAAGAAATATAGCCCTGCAGCTCGGCCTGTATGAAATACTTTACGTGTATTTTTCGAAAATCTGGATAATTTTCTTCAGTATAATTCCCTATCCAATTATAATCTTTATAGCTTGAGAACGTCTGAGGGCCATCTTTACAATTTAAACAATGTCCAGTTTCATTAAAGACTAGGAAATATGTACCTTTGAACTGACTATCGGTCACTCTCTCCAATACGAGCTTCTCATTCCTGGAAACGTAGAGAGTATTTCCGAGTTTGTCGGAGTAAATATCCATCTCGTTTATCCTCAGCAATGTGATGAAATTCAAGTAGGAGTCTGTGACAAATCCCTTCCCTGGAACGTATACATTAGATTCAGGTGTTAGCGATGGTCTAGATACTTCCCTCTCCCAAAATTCCTTTAATTCGGTCATGTTTATTTTCTCATCTATCTTCCTCTTCCACTCTATGTCCTCTGGGCTGAGCCCTTGAGCCATATTATCCGGCTGAGCTATTCCATATACGATAGGGATTATCATCAACGTGAGCAGAGTAGCTAGCGCTCTCATACACCGAATTATCGCCGCGACGAAATATTAAGATTTCCATGGGCGAACATTGAAAAGTATATAAATCTGTTTTACGTCAATTCGGGCGATGAGCATCAGGCTGGCCGTATTAATAATCCTTGTTATGGCAGCAATTTTAACAATTTCAGTCATGAGAGTACCTCAAGCTGAGCATGGCGGTAGCTCTCTCACCAGTAGTTCATCAAAAGAACTCTCCTTCGGAAGGGAGGCTATCTTCATAGGCGATGGAGCCCCCGCGTACGCGCTCCTGAAGATTAAGGATAGGATTTACGCATTAGGGGGAGGAGTCGCCGTCATTTTCTCGGAGGATTTGAGTCCCCTATGCTATGCGAAGCTCAAATATAATATATGGAAAGCTGAGAATTATGATGAAGATAGATTCGTATCAATGCAGAAATGGTATCCGCCAACGCGGGTCGGGAGCATAGCTATGTTCGATTCGAAGCTCAACTTGATATGGTCTGTTGATGGGAACTTCACAGATTTCAGAGTAGCAAACAATAAAATTTATGCAATAGAGCTCAAAGGGGATTACTATTACCTGGATATATTCGATGGAAATGGTAATCTGATTGGATCATTCAGGGTCTTGGATGCTAAGGAAGTCACCGAGTGGATACGAGATTCATTAACTATGGAAGAAGTTAATGATAAAATATATGTACCATACATTTCGGGAGATAGCAAGCCCTACAAACTGATGCTCCTGAGCTTTGACGAACAAGGCAACTTGGAGCTCGAGAAGGAAATTTATGAGACTGAGGAAGACGTAGGTCGCACTTACATATACAGCTATAGGGACAGTTTCCTTCTAACGATCGAAGGTCCCGCATGTCGCTACATCTACGTAGATAGGAATGGGAGCATATTGATGGAGAGTATTTGGGAGCCATTATTCGAAACTGGGTTCAGGAATTGCTGGACTAGGGCGAAGGTAGTGAATAATAGAGTTTACGTATTCGGTCACGATGAATGTATATTCGCTGGATTAATAGGAATAATCGAGACGCCCACTCCGGACTCCCCGAGCTTCAAGTATATACAGGAGATATTCGTCAAAAGGGATAGTACCTGGCAGGATAACTCCATCATATACGATATCCTCCCAGATGGCGATGAGCTTTACGTTATAGGGCTGGTCCAGATGAATCTACCCTCGGGAGCTTTCATAGTCAGGGTGGATCCGGATATTGACACGGAAATTAGCCCACTTCTGGAGCGAGCTGATGTAATTTACTTGGAGGACATACCTCCCTGTAAATCTTAGTTGAGGACCTAAGATCAGCTACACATCCATATTTCCCTTTTCACTTAGCATAATTATCTCACTAAGATAGAATCGTTTTCTCAAGCCCTGAATATCTGCCGAAGGCTCTCAGTAGGTCGAGGTAAGTGTGCGAGCTTGCATTAAATGAATATGGAAAAAATTCAGAAAAACTTATAAAAATTAGCATTTTTAACATAACATTTATATGGTAATTCCTCTTCCATAGCAAGGGGTTATTTATGAGAGCTGTAACCCTCGCCCTCATATTCCTCCTCCTCTTAAGCCTCCTCCCCGCTTCAGCCGAGGAGGAGAAAGTCATCGGGAAAATAGATATAGAGTACGCGAAGTACATCGAGAATAAGTTAACGAGCATCGGATCATACAAAGAGCCTAAATTCCTAGGTTTCAGAGTAGCAGGGACTCCCGAGGACCTAGAAACAGCTAATTTCATCGCTGAGGAGATGAGGAAAATAGGCTTAGTCAACGTCTCCTTAGAACCGGTCCCAGTAGATGCTTGGGAATTCAAGGGGGCTAGATTGGAGCTCAGTAATGGTAAGGTGATCATAGCCTCCTCTTTCGGGGGCGTCCCGGGGACTGGGAGCGAGGGGATAAGCGGTGAGATAGTGTATGTAGGGGATGGTACTAGGGGCAATTATGAAGGGGTGAACGTGAGTGGAAAGCTCGTCCTCGCATATTGGGATCCTGATATCAGCTGGTTCAATATGATAGCTCATGAAGCGATGATCCATGGGGCCAAGGGCGTGATCCTCTTCAACCCACCTAATGGAAGCTACGCTCAGCATCCAAATGCTCTACACTCCTTCGATGGTCTTTACAGCTCGGATTTCATTCCAATGATAGTGATAAGCAAGGAAGACGCTCAGGAGATAATTGAGATGTTGAAATCAGGTCCCGTAGAGGCCAAGATGGTAAACCTTGCTACTGTGAAACGCGGCACTGGATGGAATACTATAGGCTACATCCCGGGGAAGAGGGCCGATGAGTACATACTGGTGGCAGCTCATCACGATGCGTGGTTCTATGGAGCTTTTGATGATACAGGTGCTGTAGCTGCGCTTCTGACTTTAGCTAAAGCCATAAAGGAGAGCGGTTACGTCCCAGAGAGGACTTTAGTGTTCATGACACACACTGCAGAGGAGTACGGTATTGTAGATGCGTATCACGATTGGCTCATAGGCGCTTGGTGGCGTATAACACAAGCGCATCCTGAGTGGAGGAAAAAGGCAATAGCTTACATAAACCTCGAGGGAATGGCAATTAAGGATACTCCCTTAGGGATAGATGTCTCCCCAGAACTATCCGCATTTCTCTCCGAGATACTCGATGAGAGTAAGGAGCTCCTACCTTACGGAAGAGGGGAATTTGAAGATGTCTATTGTTGGAACGAGGCTTGGCCCTACGCTGCAGCAGGTGTCCCGAGCATAAACCTAGATACGTTCTCTCCTTGGTTCAGTCAGAACATATACCACACTCAGTTCGATTCCCCAGAGATAATCGATTGGGATTACTTAGGGAAGATAATCTCTCTGATCGCTAAGATCCTCATAAGGCTG
Source organism: uncultured Nitrososphaerota archaeon (assembly GCA_964519515.1). Classification (GTDB taxonomy): domain Archaea; phylum Korarchaeota; class Korarchaeia; order Korarchaeales; family Korarchaeaceae; genus Korarchaeum. Next base: position 2,542 of record CAZFIJ010000083.1, on the reverse strand, counting down.
GATAAGTCAGAGCTCCTACCTTACGACTTCAGCGCGAGGATCGAGCCCTTGAGGGAGAACTTGAATGAGACCATGATGAAGCAACTCGGGGCTGAGCCTGGAGAACTCATGAAGAAAGTTGAGGAGCTCGAAAATGCGTTCTCTGAGTTCAAGAGTCTAAGTGAGAATGCATCGCCAGATGCAATAAGAAAGGCGAATTCGAAGCTGAGGGAAGCCGCTTATATCGTGCTATCAGAACTGACAGCACTTGATCCTTGGGATAACACGATATACCCGCATCAACAAGTCGAGTCCGATGCGTTCTTCCTGAGCTCCGCTCTGGAAGCTTTGAAGAGAGGTGACGTAAGTGAGGCTCTATCGATGATAGAATCTGTGAGCATAAACTGGTACGCTCAATTCTACAGTTACGATGTATTCAAGAGGGAGCTTATGCACAAATCCCCGGGCTATGAGAGGATAACTTGGGGAGGCATGGGCCATTTAGCTCCACCGATAGATCTCTGGAAGGAATACAACTCCCTCAAGGAGAAGTCCGCAGCTAATATCACGGATTATAGTAGTGAGATGAGATCTATCGAGAGGTACCTTGGAGAGACGAAGGCCCTCTATCAGGAGAGATTGAGAGATATAGCTAAAGCATTGGATTCAGCGAGTTCGCTGATAAAGGAGGCGAACTCGATCCTCAGATCGGCTGCGACTCCGAAGACAGAAGTTAAGGAGACTGTGACACCGCAGGAGGTCATATCGCCATTGATACCAGCTATCCTAATCTTAATCTTAGTGATCGCGGTATTATTCGTGATCTACTTGAGGAGGAGGTCTAAATAACCCTTCTTTTTTAACGTCTCCAACTCACTATGATCGCGCTCGATATTATCAGGGCTGACCCTAAGAGCCCGAGTGATCCAGGTCTCTCCCCGAGGAAGATACCCAGGACCAAGGCTGATATGGGCTCTAAGTTAGATATTATGCTAGCTGGACCCGCTTCCATCTTCTTGAGTCCCATAGCGTGCAGATAATAAGCCAAGAAGGATGGGAAGATGCCTAAATAAATGATCGAGATCATAGAATCGAGATTTAAGCCGCCCTTAGAGAGTAATAAGAGGGGGATGAGCTCTACAGCTGCCCAGACTTGCGGGCCTAAGCCGAGCTCTATCTCACCGTATCCGGAAACGGCAAGTTTCCGGACGCTCAATATTATGCCCGAGTAAGAGAGGCTGCTCCCCAATCCCAAAGCTATCGCAACTAAGTCAAGATTCCCCCCTCCTCTCAATCCTATAGCTACTATTCCTGAGAACGATAAGATAACAGCTATTAATTTCCTCGTATTTAAGCTCTCATCGAGAAAGAATTTCGCGAGTATTATCACTATAACGGGAGCCGTATAGAGGAGCACTGCAGCTATCCCCATGCCTGAGTGCATGACGCTGAAGACGTATATCAAGTAGAGAGGGCCCGTGAAGAAGATACCTATGAGAGCTAACTTCACATCAAATATCCTCCTCCTTAGGAAAATTAAGGATAGTATAGCGCTGACTCCAGCCCTCATCCCTCCTATCCAGAAGGCATCAGAGCCGGAGTTCAAGGCACGCTTAGTCGCTAGACCTATAGTGCTCCAGAGGAATGCGGCTAGTAGGAGAGGTATCACGCCACTCTTGGATCTACTCATATCCCTCACCTGGGGGATTTAACCACATGTCAGGGTTAGTTTATCCACTCGGAGATCTTTAAATGCGTCTTGAATCTGAGGTACGCTATGAGATGTGTTAGCCAAGTGTACTCATAGCTTCTATTACTGTAAGATTCTCGAGTTTATCTCCCTCAGTAATTAGTGTCAATGAATAATTAATAACTCCAAGATCATATAATATCCCAGTGATAGATTCGATTCTCTCACTTTCATAGCTAACGCGCTGAGACTCCCCCGCATATCAGTAGATTAGTTGACTACCTTGATAAATTCCGGAGATATTTCGGCTTACGATGTAGTTAGAACATTATCGCTCGCTGTGAGTTCGAGAGGCAAGTCCCGATGGTCGAGTTTAATGTTATATAAAACCTTGAGATCACAGCGACCTCTCTTAAATAAAAAACGACAACAACATAAAAATGATTATATTCAGAAGAATTAATTATCTCTAGATCCTCGTGTACTCGAGGATGGGGGTAAGACGCAAGTATGTTAAAGCTATACCGATAATAGCTGCAGTCATAATACTTTTTTTGATATCTCCACTAATGCCCACATCCGACATAGAAGATAATAAGTCTAATGATAAAGAATTAAAGTATATTTGTATTCCGTTTAGCAGGAAGGATACCGATTTGATCTCGAACTTCACGCTCAAGGAGAACGTAGTATATAAGGTTGGGAATTCTATCATCAATTCCTCTTTAGATATAAAGGGACTAGCTTATCTTTCGGATCATATAGCTTATCTTAACGGACCATTTGACTATGACTCCTACATAAAGATCTTAACTGAGAAAGCCGTGAAGGGAGATTTCAGCGAGGAAGTTAAGAGGGATATCGAGATAGCTA
>CAZFIJ010000082.1:0-22196 GCA_964519515.1 uncultured Nitrososphaerota archaeon | reverse complement strand
GAGCCGCGCTTCCGGTCCGCCCGGCTCTCGGATAGGGGTATTCGAGGCCGGGGGGGGTCCCGTGCGGAATTACGTAATCAGGGATGCGTTAGAGGTATCAGTCGAAGCAGATGACAGAGATGTGGGCCCCGTGACTTGCGATGCCGTGATATCGAACTTGGAGTTCGAGGTCCTCATAAACGATGAGTTGGGAGGGGAGCTCGGGATAGTGCTCCTGGACCTAGCTAAGGGGAAGTGGAGGTTCTCCGACGATCCCTCCGATAGAGTGAGGGAGTCCTCTCCCCCTCAATTCTGGGAATGAGATCCATCCCACTGAGATCTATTCAGGCCCCTGGAGAGAGCCCCAGTGGGGAGTGATAGATTAAACAATTACAGGGATCTTAGCTGACCTGAGGAGCTCCCTGAACTCCTCTATGTTCATATCAGCTATCCTAGATGCTAATCTTATGTCCCCAGTCTCTATGTAGAACTTGAGAGCTGCCCTCACCTTAGGGTTTTGGGATTCTATGAATTCCCAATCAGCTTCCCTCCTCCTGATCTCCCTAGCCTCTTCCTCTAGCTTCTCCCACTTCTCAATCTTCTCCTCCGAGCTCAAGCAACACCACCTCAAGATCCCTCTTGGGGAACCTGTGCCCCGTGTCCCCCTCGTACTCCGCGAAGATCACGCGGGGGTCCCCTCTCATGAGACCCCTTCTCAACCCCTCAGTTATCAATTCGAGGGACCTCCAGACTCTCACACTCGAGAGTTCCTCGAGGATATCAACTGCCATCAACGCGCCTCTGTTCTCCGTTATCACAGTGTAATTCCTCATCTTCCCGACAGCTAAGCATATGGCCTCAGGGAGATCTAAGCCCCTTATAGGGAACAGCTTAGACCTCTCGACTAAGTCCCTAGCGAGGGAGATCACATCCGGGGTCTCGGTGAAGAGAGATAGGGACCCGGATGCTAGGGAGTTAGCGATCCACTCCACCGTCCTCTCGCTCCTTATCTCCTTTATGACAGATTCCGGGACGAAGACAGTCTTGAAGAGTTCGAACAAGAGATCCCTATGCCTCCAAGATGCCCAGTCTATCAGAAAGCAAGTATCAGCTATGGCGAAAGCTTCAGCAGACATTAGGGATCCTCGCCCTCTTCCTGAGATCGTTGAACTCCTCTACGCTCATATCAGCTATCCTAGATGCGACGTAAAGATCTCCAGTCTCTATGTAGAACTTGAGAGCTGCCCTCACCTTAGGGTTTTGGGATTCTATGAATTCCCAATCAGCTTCCCTCCTCCTGATCTCCCTAGCTTCTTCCTCTAGCTTCTCCCACTCCTCAATGTTCCTGGACATCGATCTTTACCGTCACTTAGGAATAAAAATCTGCTGTCAAGCCCCCGACTTTTAAACATGAAACTAATCAGACCGATATCTACTTCATCCAGCTAGATTTATAAGCTAGCTCTTACGTAAAGATATGTGGCCAAAGTTCAGGTGAACCTCAGATTGGATGAGAGAGTCGTTCGGGAGGTAGAGAGGCTCGTGAAAGAGGGGTATTTCAGCAGCAAGACCGAGGCGTTCACTCAAGCTCTCAAGCTCTTAATCAGTTATTATAAAGTAGAGGAGCTCAAAAAAAGATTTGAAAGCATAAGGGAGGGAACTGAAGCACTTCCAAGCGTTACAGAAGCTATTATATCCTCCCATGAGGAGGAGGACGTTGCTTAGGATCGTCACTGATTCTTGTGTAATAGTTAAGTGGTTCAAGAGAGGGGAGATATTTGAGGAGGAAGCATTGAAACTTCGGGATGATGTCCTTCACAATAGAATAGCCCTCCTAATGTCGGAATGGGTTCTTTTAGAGGTAGCGAGAGGTCTGAAAAAAGCAGGGTATCCGAGGAGTAAGATAGATGATGCACTCGCCCTGTTAAGAGAGCTCGCGGATCTAGGTCTAATTCAAATAGTCCCAGTCTCTAGAAACCTTGAGCTAGCGAAAGATCTTATCTTTGAACTGAATCTCTACGCTTCCGATGCGATACATTTGTCCCTATCTCTGAGCGAGTCTTTGGACTTACTCTCGGAGGACGAGCATCTCCTACGCGAGGAGGTCAGGGAGTACAGCAGTAAGCATGGTGCGAGGATACTCCGCCTGAAGGACATCTATTGAAACCTCAATGACTCCCTAGAAGAAGGCGATATTGAGGACAGACGATCGTTTCAGCTGTTTTATCAGAGGGGTCGAGAGTCATTAGAACTCAGTTAAGCTATTCAGATGAGCAAAGAATGGATTCTGAGTTACGCAACCCTCAGTAAGAATGCGATTCCCTTGGCTGTAAGCTCAAAAATAAGTTATGGAGAGACGAAGCTCCCAGCGAAGATGACCGCTTTATTCTCCGGATCCACTAGGAAGAAGGCGAAGGGTCTGTCTATCCTCACTGAGATCTCCTGAGAGGGCAAAGCTGTCAACCTTATCACTACAGCTGTCGCAGCTGCAGCTTCAGTCCCGTAGAGATCCACTTTCACCCTAGCCCTGTGTAGCACTTTATCGACGCATAACTTCTCATCTCCCTCCACCATAGGGCTTAGATCAGCTTCCCCTTCGATGAACACCTTCCTCACGCCCATAGAGATCAGCAAGTCATTGAGCTCTAGGGGACCGCTATCTATATCGAACTTCGGCAGATATAGGTCTATCTCGCTCTCAGTTGAGTTGAAGAGCTTATCGAATATCTCTAGTAGCTTTTCCCTTCCAATATCACTCAAAAATCCCTTGAGATCGTTTTTAGGCATGAGGACGACGAACTTGACATCAGTACCCTCGTAGCTGAGAGCTAGAGCTATATAATCCTCAGCATCTAAGTACTTAGCCCTAACTCGCCCCCTGAGATAGCTAGCTATTTTCGTCCCATCTGGGGAGTGGAAATCTCCTTCCTCAACTCCCTCAAACGGAGTCGTCCAGTTCGCCTTGAAGTAGAGCGTATTGACGAGCACTATCACGGTCCTGGGATCTAGCTCCTCTACTACCCTATCTATCAACTTTTCAGTCTTATTGAAGACCCACTCATTGATCCTCAGTGCCGCATCAACTGGATCGCTGAAGCTGAGTACTTCAGCGAGATAGTACCGTTTAACTACTTCTAAATAATTTTTATTGACCGGAAATCCCTTTTTCACCCAGATGCTGTCAGCTATCTCAGCTCTAGCCCCTCCCTCTACATCAGTGAATCTCCTAATGCTCGCATTGAACCAATTTCTAGCATCGTCTAAGGAGGAGATCCTCATCGTTTTCATGAGCTCTTCCTTAGTATCGCCCCCAGTCCCCTCAGTCAGCATGAGGAGGGCGATGTAAACACTATAAGGGGAGACAGCCGTGTTCCTCTCCCCGAGCCCGATCTTGGAGGTGAGATCCATTGAGAAATCAGTGTAAGAATCGAGAGGGCTCGCTACCACAACGCTGGGCTTTCTCTCATATAGCATTAGAACGCCCATGATGAGGAGGAGAAGGACCGCTAAAAACTTGATCGAACTCTTACTCAACTTCTCACCTAATGATTTCCTCCCGAAACGATATAACGGTTTCCATTTCCTTCGATCAGCTCCGAACTTAATGCCGATTGGGAGCATCGGGATTCTAGCTTTTGCATCTGAAAATCTCAGCTAATCAATTTAAAGGGAGCTGTTCGGTGATGAGGCATTCGAGCCTGACCTCTTATGCTCGGATATCGCTACTTCTCGACTCTCTTGACGATCTTAGCTAGTTCTAGGGATGCCCTCTCCAGGAATTCTATGAAGCCAGTCTCATCGTACATAATGAGGTCCATCTTCTCTCTTATTAGATCCCTCAACTTCAAGAGATCCTCGTTAACTAGCCCCTCCTCTTCCATTACGTCTATGAGTCTGGAAGCTGCATCTATCAATCTCAAGGATCCGTAGAGCTCTGGTTCATCGACGCACCCTCTAGCGCTGCTTATCAAGAAGGAGAGGAGTTTAAAGTGCGGATCCTCAATCAACTTCCTGCTAGAATCCGTCAACGTGTACCACCTCCTCCAGAGGCCTCCTCCTCGGGGGTTTGGGCATCTCCTTAGGGTAGCCGAGCGTCACGATAAGCATAGGATCGATATGAGAGGGGATGTTGAGGAGCTCCCTCAAAGCAGCTTTATTGAAGGATACTACTGGGCATGATCCTATCCCCAAAGCGTAAGCCATTAACATCATATTCTCAGCCGCCATAGAGATATCCATAACTGGCATAAGATCCCCAAGCTTCCCAGCTCTCTCTGATATCTTCCTGTTTATGCATATAATTACCATAGCTACGGGCTTGCCGAAGAGCCCGGGAGAGAAGAGCTTTATCCTCTCCAATAGCTCCCTATCTTTAATCAGAATGAACTCCCACGGCTGCATATTACTTCCACTCGGAGCCCAAATCCCAGCCTCTAATATGATCCTCAAATGTTCGTCAGGTATCTCCTTAGCATCAAAATCTCTAATGCTCCTCCTACCCTTGATCACTTCGAAAACTGTTGCAGCTCTATCAGGCAAATCCATCGAGACCCTAGAAGATTAAGTGTATTAAAATAAAAGAGTTTACTGAGCCTATCGATCGAAGAAGCTACTGAGCCCCCGAAATACATAACTAGAGTCCTGGATTGAATATTCCGATCTAAAATAGTGAATTTTGGAAAGAAGTCATCCGTACCTCAACTTCCTCGTGAGATCTACTAGCTCAGGGTGTACGAACTCCCCATCTTCTATTATCCTCTCCCCATCCCCTATCACTGTCGGTGAGAGGCATATCCCATCTGTATGAGATGAAGCTTGGCCCAGTTTACCCTTGAACGTAGGGGATTGGTATCCTATTCCCCACTCCACAGCACCCCATACTCTCTCATCCTCTAATATGTTCCCAGTGAGCTTAGCTCCGGGATTGCACCCATAGGATAGGTGAGCTATCTTTAGCATATTAGGGTCGTTGAAGGACTTTAGCCAAGCTTCGAAGACCCTAGCCTCGCTCCCTCCCTCCACCTTGACTATAGTCCCCTCTCTAACGTGCAGCTTTATGGGATTCCTGAGGAGGCCTAACTCAGATGGAGGCCATACAGATCCATCGAATACTATAGATCCATTTATGCTATCCTCTATTGGGGCCCAATCTACCTGACCGAAGAGCATGTACTCCCCGGGCCCTTCGACCTCTCCTTCAACGAGCACGGGCCTCTCCTTATCATTCTCAAACTCTACATCAGTTCCAGTTGGCGTTTTTATCCTCATGTGCCTCGATTCCCCCGTTATCCTAGCTAACCTCCTCTGGAACTCGTAGAGGAGGGGGACTTTCACCCTCCCTATGGTCCTAGCGGCCATATCAGCATCCATCCCAACTAAGCATATGTAACGGACCTTACCTACGCTCATAGCACTCTCATAAGGTGTTGAATAGAGCAGCCAAGATTTATTGAACTCTATCCAGACGTCTGACTCACTCAAAAGAGCTTTCAAGGCTTTTAAGGGTATGTGGGGATCTGCAGCCTTCCCCACACCTGGGGGCGACATGTACCATGCTACTATCGGCTTCGCATTCAACTGAGCAGTTGCTTGAGCTGTAGCTTCGGCTACTCTCCAGTCACTGCCAGTATCCGCAGTTATCACTACTTCCTCTCCCTCCCTCACTTTCATGACGTCCCTAACGAGCTTCAGAGCTGCTACAGCTAGCTCGAGATCTAAGCCCATGGGACACATGATCTCACCTCCTATATGGGATACCAGTCATCCCCAGCTTAATTAAAGCCTCAGCTACTTTTATAGCGGCTCCCGTCGGATCTATAGTGAAGATTCCAGTCTCCCTCTGAACATCAGCAGCGAGCCCAGTTAATCCCCCTCCAGGATGCAAATTAGCTACGAGATGCCCATATGTGATTGAGTTGTGTAAGAGCAGGGAGCCCGAGCTTGTAGATATAGGGGGAGGTCATCTAGTAAGGTGCTGGCAGTTCAGTAGCTCGAAATGAATATGAAATAGATATCTATGGAGGCTTAAAGCTCTACTCTCTTTTTAGTACAATTTAGCATGATTTAAATAATAGGGGATCCGATTAGGGGAGTATGATAGAGCTGAGAGAGGAAGCTAGAGCTCTCGGTATCTCGATAGCTTTCTCGAGTGTCAGAGGGGTGGAGGTCAGGGAGTCCGGGAGGAAGGTCATAGAGCTAGCTGTCGAGGAAGTGAGGAGGAAGTACACTCTGGAGGGGTTGAAGGAAGATCCAGTAGTCAGAGCGTACAGGGACTTCTACTGGAGGATAGGGATAGATCCAACTAAAGTGAGGCCTAGTAGCGAAGCTCTCGTCAGGAGGATCCTGAAGGAAGGGCTACCCTCTATAAATAGCGTAGTAGACTCTGGGAACGCTGCTAGCGCTATCACTTTAGTGCCGATAGGCCTCTACGACCTGGGTAAAGTGAGGGGGAAATTGGAGCTGAGGTTAGCTGAGCCTAAAGAAGTCTTCAAGCCGATAGGAGGTGGAGAGAAGATTTTATCAGGAGGGGAGCCAGTTTTAGCTGATGAAGATGGCCCAATCTTCCTATATCCTCACAGAGATAGTGTGAGGACTATGATAACTCAGGAGACGAGAGATGTACTCATAGTAGCAGCTGGAGTCCCTGGAGTGGACGCTTCCCTCCTCAAGAGAGCTGCTTCCTTGACTCTAGAGTTCATAATGGAGACATCTGGTGGGGAGGGGGAGGAAGTGAGAGTGATCTTTTGAACACTAGAGGGACCTCTCGGGAAACTTGAGGTCTTTAGCTAACTCTCCTCACTTTATAATCCATATCTATTCCCTTATCCCTCCTATCATCAATCCTCACAGCTGTCACGATCCTCATGACCCCCAGTTTATGGAGCTCATCGTGTATATCTCGAAGGAGTTCCCCTAGCTCCTCAAAGCTGGATAGCTCGATTGAGGTACCCATGGGCCCGACCCAATGCTTCAACCCCCTCCTCCTCACTACCTCAACTACTCTCCTTATGTAATCCCCGACGCTAGGGGAGCCCGTGCCTATGGGATCCACGGCTATCTCCACTATGAGCATATGAGTACTCGATGTCCTAACATAAAATCAGGTAGCTCCGAGGCTCATGGCTTAAACTTTTAATCATCGTACGATGAGCTCACTCGATGGTAAGAGTGGAGATAGCGAGCATCCTCGAGAGTTACTCAGAGCGAGATCTGACGGTAGGCGTTTTAGGGACTCATTCCGCACTAGAAGTATGCAGAGGAGCGAAGGATGAGGGTCTGAGGACTCTAGTCATATGCCAGAGGGGTAGGGAGAGGACTTACTCGAAGTACTACATCTCGAGGGAGAGGTTCGGGAGGAGGGTCGGGATAATCGATGAAGTCATAGTCCTCGATAAGTTCCGAGATGTCATCAATGAGAGAGTGCAAGAGGAGATCAGGAAGAGGAATACTATCTTGATACCTCACAGAGGTTTGTGCGTGTACGTAGGTTATGAAGCGATAGAGAACTCGCTACGCTTACCTATATTCGGGAATAGGTACTTACTCAAAGTAGAGGAGAGAGGAGGCGAATTGAATCAGTACGTATTGCTGGAGAGAGCTGGTATACCTCACCCCAGGATATTCAGGGGTCCTGATGAGATAGATAGGCCAGTTATAGTCAAAGTATCTGAAGCAGCTAGAGGTTATGAGAGAGCTTTCTTCATAGTATCCTCGCCTGAGGAGTTCGAGGAGAGATCTAAGGAGCTCTTAAAGAGGGGTTTGATAAGTGAGGAAGCATTAGATGAAGCTGTCATAGAGGAGCTCTTGATAGGAGCTTATTTCAACTTCAACTTCTTCTACTCACCTCTAGATGGTGAGATCGAGCTTCTAGGGATAGATATGAGGAGGCAGACTAATATAGATGGTATAGTGAGGCTTCCAGTTACGCAACAACTCGAAGCTTTGAGATACCTGGAGGTCAGGAATATAGAGGTGGGGCACGTAGCTTGCACGATAAGGGAGTCCCTATTGGAGAGGGCTTTCGAATTAGCTGAGAGGTTCGTGAGAGCAGCTAGAGAGCTATGCCCACCTGGAGTCATAGGGCCATTCGCCCTCCAGAGCGTAGTGCTACCTGGCCCACCTCATGAGGACATAGTAGTTTACGATGTGAGCGTTAGGGTCCCGGGCTCCCCCGGTGTGAAGTTCACCCCTTACTCAGAGGACCTCTGGGGGGTTCAGATGAGCGTGGGTAGGAGGATCGCTCTAGAGATAAAGGAAGCATTGAAGCGAGATATGTTAGAGGAGGTAGTGACATGATACCTAGGGAGCGGATACTAAAAATCCTATCGGAGTACGATGAGTCCGATATAAAGGTAGCTACTATATGCTCCCACTCCTCCCTCCAGATATTCAATGGAGCGCGAAAGGAGGGCCTTAAATGCGTCGGTATAGTCCTGAGGGAGAACAGACAGTATTATGAGAGCTTCCCGAAGGCCTCGCCTGATATATTCATTGAAGTAGATAGTTACGGAGATCTGTTGAGTGATGAGATTCAGGAGGAGCTCATCTCCGAGAACGTCATAATGATACCTCACGGATCTTTCGTAGAGTACGTCGGGAGTGAGGAGATACTCGAGAGGTTCAGAGTGCCCATGTTCGGCAATAGGCTAACGTTATACTGGGAGGGGGATAGGAGGAGGCAGAGGGAGTGGTTGGAGGACGCTGGCGTATCCACTCCTAGGACCTATAGGAACCCTGAGGATATAGATAGGCCTGTGATCGTCAAGTTACATGGAGCCAAGGGTGGAAAGGGATATTTCAAAGCCTCAAGTCCTGAGGAATTCTATGAAAAGTTCGGAGAGCTGAAAGAGAGGGGTTTAGTTGAGGATCTCGAGGACGTCTCGATAGAGGAATTCGTAGTCGGGGTGAGGTTCTACCCGCACTTCTTCTTCAGCCCGATCGAAGGGGAGAATATAGCCGATTTAGAGGGGGGGAGGCTGGAGTTATTGGGTATAGATCGCCGTCTGGAGGTGATCGATGAGATACATAGGGGCTTACCCGATCTCCTAGAGGGTTTCATGGACTACACTGTCACGGGCAACATCCCTGTGATCGTGAGGGAGAAATACCTAGTCGATTTGTTGAGAGATGCTGTTAAGGTAATTTCGTCATCGAGGAGACTCTTCTATCCCGGTTTGATAGGTCCTTTCTGCATGGAGACTATATATAACCCTTCTAAGGGCTTCATCGTATTCGAGGTATCCGCTAGGATAGTCGCTGGGACGAACCTCTACACAGATGGGTCGCCTTACTCTTACTACTATTACGATGAACCGATGTCAATGGGCAGGAGGATAGCTAGAGAGATAAAGGAAGCCGTGAAAATAGGCTCCCTCCATGAGTTGATTTACTGAGTCATCCGACCGGCGGGGAGCCGCTGGGGCCGGACATGAAAAGCATCTTACATGATCTTGTTAATTTTCTAAGTACTTGTCAGTCAATTTTATATGAATGATGCAAAGGCTCGTCATATGAATCAGGAGAGTCCTGAGTTTAAGAGACCTGATGTCCTCACAGCGGTAACTTATATGGCTGTTTCATCGGCTGTCACAGGTATCGGATTCTTATTGACGGCACCTATACCTCTGATCCCAGGCGCTATACACTGGCGTGTCCTAGCGTTCCTACCTTGCGTCTTCGGTATACTCTACGGCCCTATCACGGGGTTCGTGGCTGGAGCCCTCGGCAATACGCTCTGGGCCATAATAGGTGGGTACTTCAACCCAGCGACGCCTATCTTCGATTTGATAGGGGTCGGTCTGACGGGATTGATTCCAGGGTACTTCTGCAAGCCTAACGATTCCCTATCCAAGAGAGGGTTGCTGAAGGTAGCTCTAGTCAGCTTGATCTCAGGTATGATAATGGTTCCTATAGTCGCTATAGGGTTCGATCTCGTGGGCGTAGCTCCATTCTTAGCTGCTGTAGTATTCTTGATCTTGAGCGATATACCCCCTATACTCGTGGGGACGCCTATAGTGATAGCTGCTATAACGCCGCCTCTCCTCAAGAGGGGGCTGATTAAGTGGAGGCTTTAAGGGCATTGGAAGTGATGGGTTTAAGCTGCAGATACCCTGATTCCGATTGGATACTCAAAGATCTATCTTTTTATGTCAAAGCTGGTGAGGCATTAGCGATCGTAGGTCCATCGGGCTCAGGTAAGACTACTCTCGCTCACTGCATCTCAGGGATAATCCCGAATAGGATATCCGCTGAGTTGCGAGGGAGCATTAAGGTCGATGGAGAGGATATATCCGGTAGCTCCATAAGGGAGAGGATGGATTCCATCGGTATAGTCCTCCAGAATTACGAGCTACAGATATTCGGCTTGACAGTAGAGGAAGATCTTGAGATAAGCCTTAGAGGGGATAGAGGGAATATCGAGTGGGTCTTAGAGTTCTTCGGGCTGGAGAAGTATAGAGATTACTATACCCATGAGCTCTCAGGAGGGCTGAAGCACAAGTTAGTCATAGCATCTATGATGCTATCCGACCCTAAATACGTCGTGATGGATGATCCTCTAGCTAATCTCGATTGGAATGGTAGAAGGATAATAGCTAAAACGATAGAATTATTGAAAAGAGACGGAAAGGGAATCGTAGTGCTCACTAGGAAGCTCAGGGGATTGGAGGATGTGATAGATAGAGTGATCCACCTGAGGCAGAGTTATGAGAGCGATGGGATGATGAGGGAAGCGAAGATCCCGAGGATGTGCAATGGTCATTATGAACCCATAATTGAGTTCAGGGGAGTGTATTTCAAGTATAATAAGGATAGGGATTACGTACTGAAGGATATCACACTGAGCATAAGGAAGGGCGAGGTCTTCGCGATAATGGGACCCAACGGCTCCGGTAAGACGACCTTAATGAAGCATATCAACGGGCTCCTCAAACCCTCGAGGGGCTCCGTCATAGTCAAGGGCATAGATACTCGTAGAGTCAGCTCGGCATCTATGTCGAAGCTCGTGGGCATGGTCTTCCAAGACCCCGAGAGGTACTTCGTCTCTGAGACCGTTTGGGATGAGGCCGCTTTCGGCGCTAGGAATCTCGGGTTGGGGGAGGGGAACGTCACAGAAGCTCTGCGTATGTTGGGCCTCTTAGATAGGAAGGACGATAGCCCGAGTTCCTTGAGCATGGGGGAGAAGATCAGGCTTTACGCTGCCTCAGTGCTAGCGATGAACCCAGAGGTGATCGTCTTCGATGAGCCCACTACGGGCCAGGATGAGGAGACATTGAGGCAGATAAGGGAAGTCATCGAGAGGCTCTCCAATTCCGGTAAGACAGTCGTGATAGTGACGCACGATTCTGACTTCACCTTATCGGTAGCGGATAGATTGGCCGTACTGAAAGACGGTACTGTATATGCGGAAGGGGATCCATTGAAGCTCTTGAGCGATGATAGATTAGTTGAGGAAGCTGGGATAGAGCCTCTATCGGTAGAGGTGAGGGCAAATGTATCATAAGATGGGACTGGATCCTAGAGTCAAGCTCCTCTTATTCGTCGCGTGGTTCTCCTCAGTTTTCTTATGTAGGAGTATTTACGCTCTAATTTTATTAATAGCCTCATCGATGCTCATCTTATCGCTCACAGGCTCCCTAAGATATGTGCTCTTCAGACTGAGGAACTTCGCGCCTGTCATCCTCCTAGCGCTTCCCCTCTGGACTTTCCTGAACAAGTGGTCCTTATTCCACGCATCAACTGGAATCGATTTATCTCTAGGCTTATTCATGACGATCAGATTGCTTCTGATCATAATGATATCGATGGCTTTCTTAATATCTGTTAAGCCCACGGAGATAGTCAGAGCTCTGAACTCAGCGAGGGTGCCGCCAGTAGTCACTGCAGTGCTAGCTTTAGCTCTCAGGACTCTGTATATCATCTCTGAAGATTATAAATCGATTAAAGAAGCCCACACCTCTAGGGGGCTCGAACTCGATAAGGGCTCTCTAATCAAGAGGATAAGATCGCACATCCCCCTGCTCCTCCCACTGTTGATTAGGAGTATGGATAATGCGGAGAAGATGGTGTTAGCTCTAGAGCTCAGGCCCACTCTATTAACTAGTAGGAGATCCAGCCCCCTGAGGGCTAGGGATTTACTCATCACCTTAGGATGCCTCTCACTGATAGCTCTCCTACTCTACTGTGACAGCGTCTTGGTGAGTTCAGTATGAAGCGGGTCTTAGAGTACAGAGGGCAGAAGAGCCATACTATCGATATAGGTGGAGTGGTCAGAGAGCTGCCAGTGATAAGAGTCTCAGAGGATCTATGGATAGCTTCTAATGCAGATCTCATCCTCGGGGATATAGAGTTCATAGGAGCTGCAGCGGAGTTGATGTGCGATAAAGTTAAGCGATACGATCCCGAGATATTAGTGACGCCTGAAGCTAAGGCAATAGCGTTCGCTTACGAGCTAGCTAAGAAGCTCGGGCATAAGAGGTTAGTGATAGCCAGAAAATCATTGAAAGCTTATATGACTGATTACCTCATTGAGGAGTGCTCTTCTATCACTACGAAAGCTAAGCAAGTCTTGATATTAGTTAAGGAAGATGTAGATAGGGTTAGGGGAAAGAGAGTATGCATAGTAGATGACGTAGTCTCGACCGGAGGGACGATAAACGCTTTAGAGAGGTTGATTGAGAGAGCTGGAGGTACTATCGTCTGTAAGGCTGCGATATGGATAGAGGGCCCTTGGTATGAAGGTGATCTCATATACTTAGATGAGCTCCCAGTGTTCATGGGAGTTTAAGGATCTTAATTCATCTCCCCTTAACTTTTTATCTCCGGGGATCTTAAGGGGGTCCTATAATCCATGAAGAAATTCGAGGAGTTGACTTACAGGCTCAATTCTATCGAAGCCTTGAGGTTGCTCAAGACTAGGATGTCTTATAGAGAGCTCTCATCCATGCTAGATATACCACCGACCGCTCTGAGTAGGTACGTGAATGGGCACGTCATCCCCGGCCTCGAGATAGCCCGCTCTATCTTCAACATCCTCAAGAAAAAATACTTAATAGCGGAAGTGAAGAACAGGATTATAGTTGATGAATTCGGTGTAGTAGATAACAGCTTTATAATATATGATCCAGTTCTCTTAAAATATATAATCTTATCGGAGTACGAGAAGATGGACTCAGTGAAGATAGATAGAGTGCTGACTATAGAGACTGATGGGATACCTGTAGCATATCAGATAGCCTCTATATTCGGTAAGGAAGTAGCTGTAGCTAGGAAATCGAAGGAGGTAGGTGTGAGGAAGTTCATAGAGATAAAGCAAGTCTTCGAATCTGGGACTTACCGCTACATCTACTTGCATAAGGACGCCTTGAGGAGGGGGGAGTACGTGCTCTTAGCTGATGATATAATCAGGACGGGAGCGACGATAAGAGCTCTTATTAATCTCTGTAAGGAGGCTAGAGCTAATGTCTCAAGTATATTCACTGTGATATCCATCGGGAAGATGCGTGAAAGACTTGAAGAAGAATTCGGGGTGCCCGTGATATCTTTCATGGAATTAGTTATTTGAGAGTCATGCTCGAGGCAGCTCTATAGGCGTATGTTACCTCTACTGAGAAGAGGATACTCAGTCCGGAATCCCTTCCGAGTCTGGAGATGTTCAGACTCAGGATAAACTTAGTGGCGATGTGTCTGTGAGAAATATTATAGATCAGTTCAGTATAGAAGCCGAGTTTGAGCGGAGGAATCCGGAGATATCGAGGGGTGAGTGTTTTACATCTTAAACTAGAACTATCTGCAGTTAGCGGATCCCTAATGCTCAGAGGACAGCGGCTCTCCGAAACTCGGTCCAATGACCTTATATTATCATAATTCATAATGAATATTATCAGGTGAAATAAAAATGTCAGATATAGTGAGAGTGGGGAGGAGGTACGCTGTAGTGATCCCGAAGAAATTTAGGGAGAAATTCGGCCTAAAGGAGGGCGATTTCCTCGAAATTAGTGAGGAAGAAGGCAGAATAATTCTGAAACGTATTAGTTCAGATCCTTTTAAGACACTAGAGAGGATCATCGGTGAACCATATAGGGAGGAAGTCGATGAGGAAATAGCTGAGAGGTGGCTGCTCAATGCCAGTGCTGGACACAGAGGTCATATTCGCACTGAATCCCAGTAATAGTAGATATGAGGACGCTCTGAAGATCCTCAGGATGAAGGGATTGAAGGCTCCTGATACAGCAATCCTAGAGTTTCAAATCGTGCCCAGGAGTAGGGGGGAGGAGCCCTGATGAAATTGTTGAAGCGATGAGGGCCCTAAAAGTGATATTTAGAAGCTATGGAGTCAAGGAAGTCCGAACGATAGATTCTGATCTTCTCGTCAAGCAAGCTGAACTCGAGAGCAGATTCGGGCTGAGCTATTTCGACAGTATGATAACTGCTTCAACTCTCTCCCTAGACAAAGCGATAATATCGGATGACAAAGCTTTCGATAAGATCCCAGGGTTAAGAAGACTTCCGCTGAGCGAATAATTCGAGTTAAATCCTTAAGAGCTGCTCGCCCTCCGTTTTCAACATCTTTCGGGGAGATTCTCGTCGACGAAAGAGTGCTATCATTTAGCTAAATACGTGAGCGAGTTTTGAGAGCACGTTTTTATAACTGACGTGATCGAGTGAGCTCTAAGTCCGATCTCGCTGAGGGGCTCAGCAGCCGCTGAATATGATGAGTAGGAGGGTCGCAGCCAGTATGAAGGGGATCATCGGATAAGTAGGGGCTATCCACTTCCCTTCCTCCGGCATCTCATCGCTTATAGGCTTGAGAGCAGCGCTCAAGACGAACTTCCTCTTCCCCCCTACTTCTACTTCAGCTACTGTCGCGTAGAAAGACAGAGGCTTCCTGTACGGAGTCAAGAGTAAGAGAGCTAAAGCTTTCCTCCAGATAGGCTCATCGAATCCCTCAATGACCTCGGGATGCCTCATGACTGTGATCAAGTTCATTAAGAGTTGGAGGGGTAGCGTTAGTACCATCAGTGCCTTCGATACTACGTACACGAAGAGAGCGTCTGGAAACCAGCACTTTCCAGACATTAATGATACTAGCGTCAAGTAAGCTAGAAGGTCTGCTTCACCAGATGTAGAGAGGAGCCACTCTATTAAGAGCATTATCGAGAGGAGAAGGAGGAAGGGCCAGTGATTCTCGAGGAATTTAATCGTTTGCTCCCATTCCAATACTTTGATGGATAAACCTACTAATATCCCCGGCAGCCAGATCTCATCGGGGACTTGCCTATCCTTAAGGTCGTAAGCGCTCGCTATCATCAGCGTTATGATCGCTAAGACCAGGGGGAGCATCATGAGAGGTCTCCTCCATCTCTTTAAAGCTGTGATGAGCCTCTCTTCCCTCACTCTAGGGAGTG
This sequence comes from uncultured Nitrososphaerota archaeon, assembly GCA_964519515.1. Taxonomy (GTDB): domain Archaea; phylum Korarchaeota; class Korarchaeia; order Korarchaeales; family Korarchaeaceae; genus Korarchaeum. Next base: position 6,813 of record CAZFIJ010000082.1, on the reverse strand, counting down.
CCCGGGGAGTTAACTCGATCTTATGGAACTATGACATGAGATGCCGGTTTCACCCCTCAAGTGGGCCCTCTGAGTAGATGAAATAACCGGAGGGGATGCTACGAGGATACACCTCGAGATCGCGATGATTAAGATGGCTCTCATATATAGGACTGGATCCGCTTCAGGGACCTTTAGTGGATTGGATGCTTCTCCCACTTCTCGACTCCGCCCTCGATCACTATGAAGATCGGGTTGGGCTCTACTTCTCTGGGATCTAGATCCTTCAGCTCCTCGAACTTCCTCTTATCACGCATCTCTAACTTTCTCAGCAAATGATTGAATTCAAACTCCAGCTGCCCTCTAGTCACTTTCAGGGCCCCTAGAAGTCCAATGCCCCTTATTTTAGAGATATCGAATGAATATCCTCTCCTTCTAGCTTCTAGATATATCTGGAAGAGATATGCATCTATTGAATCGAGCGGTCTCTCGCTCTCTTTAAATCTCAAGAGTTGAGGGTGATTGCGATAACCCCTTGTCTTCCCCTCGAGAACTCGCTTAGCCAAGAGCCCTTCCCTCCAAACGGCAACTAGACCGATGCGATCTAGGTACTTAGGATGGATCGACCAGAGCCTCAGCTTCACACCCCGAGATGAGCTCGAGATCGCATAATAGATCTTGCTATCGATCTTGAAATGGGCTCTCAATCTTTTTAAAGCTATTTGACGAAAGATGAACCCTTCAACCGATTAATCAGGCCAGTAGCTCGCTTTCTCACTCTCTCTGACCCTATTTTCCCCAGGAAATCTCCAAAGACCGGAGCTAGGCTTTAAAATCTCTATCCCCATTTCTTCCATCAGAGAATCGCTCAGAATGACCTCATACTCTCCTGGGACCATGACAGCTCTCGCTCTTATCCAGTTCGACTCTCTGTCCTCCGTCTTGGCTCTGAGCATGACCTCTCCTAATATGTAAGCAGTTACCTCGGCTCCCACGACTCCATACCTCTCCCCATTATGCCCTCAAGCTTGAATCCGAGCTTCTTCGCTAGAGCTATAGGTATGTGTACCTCGGGCTCCTCTGCCTCATATCCGCTATTCGCTAAAGCAGCTGTCCTCAGATCATTTCACCTGATTTCAGCTCAACTGGCACCCTCACGACCACTAGATCACCTCTTCACCTTCATGAACTTTCCGAACCTCCTCTTCGCCTTCCTGGCTATGAGCTCGCCGAACCTCCTCATAAGATAATGGTACGCGGATGATTAAAAAGTTCTGTCGTATAGCGTAAAGATAATCAAGGCCTCCTGCTAGAGAGCTGGAACTCGAGGAGCCGCATAGATTCGTGGAAAGGGATTCTCTAACTTCCTGAAAATGCGTAGAATAGGCAAAGCATGTGTTCAAGCTATACCGTTATCACCTCGATGCCTAGCTCTCTATCGATCACTTCGGACTTCCTAAGGATATCTGAGTCCAATGTAGCGAACTCCTCGCATCCAGCCGCTTCGCACGCTATTATATGTAATAAGTCCAGTGTCCTGAGCTTCAGAGCAGGGGCCTTTACGATAGCATTCCTCAGGACCTCCCCGAAGTCCACATCGATCTCACTCGCCCCAATGACCTTCACTGAATATATAGCGAGGGGGAGCGGCTCTTCCAAGCCAGCTCTAGAGTAAACAGATACTAGCTCAGCAATGACTAGCCTAGAAACGACTCTCTCGCTACTCAAGCTCTCAATGAGCTTAAAGGCTCTCCCATGATTGGGATCGGCCTCATCGATGTAGGATAAGATCACACTAGTGTCGATGTATATCAAGACCACACCCTAGTGGTTCCTGCACTCCTCTAGAAACTTGCTCAAACCACCATGCCTCAACCTGAATCCCTGTTTTTCCAACTCTTCCACTCTCTTATATATGTCCTCCCAATGCTCGACCTCTTTGATCGCCCAGCTCAAGCCCCTCTCGATCATCATGTTGAAAGCGTGAGACCTGCTCCTAGCTATACCGTACTTGACCATCTTATCCGCGAGTTCTACGAGCTCCCTGCGGACCTTGATGGACACTGAGATGCTCATAGGTATACCTAAGTATATCTATCATCTGGTATGGTATATAAAGTCTCCCGTTGCGGGGATACGCATGGAGTAGTCGCGGTCGGACGCACTGACTCTGAGGACCTCTGAATCCCCCAATACATTCGACTGAGCGTCATTCCGGATGGCAATTGTAACTCTACTTCGGGAACTTCAAACCCTCCGATCGTTGAGTGATCCCTGTGTCTTCTTTGGGACGTCATCAGCGACAAAGATAAATACTCAGTAAAAACTGAGAGTGTGATGAGAGCGACTCCGATGACCTTCGGGCCCGTCCAGGCGTTTGGGAAGAAGTCTGGGGATAAACGATATCCCGCCGAAGACGTGTACTTACTCATGCGTTTACTGTCAAATTGGAAGAACTAGCGACATGAGCACCGAGAGACGCTATTTCTATGACCCAGAGGAAGTCCCGAGGGAAGTCGAGAGGAGCGTTCGTGAGGCACGCTCGAGGAATGAGAGGATTTATTACTTGACCTTCGTTTCAGATGGGGAGCCAACGCTAGATATTAACATTGGAAAGGAGATATCACTCTTAAAAAGCGGATGGATATTCCTATAGCTGTCATAACTAACGCTTCCCTGCTCTGGCGTAACGATGTCAGGGAAGACCTTATGGAGGCGATTTCATCTCAGTGAAGATAGATGCTGCCAGTGAAAATATATGGAGGTTAGTTGAACAGACCTCATGAAAGTCTGAAGTTAGATGTAGTGCTGGAGGGCGTGAAAGAGTCCACGAAGATGTTCGATGGGAAGGTCGTGAGCGAGACGATGGCCATTAATAATATAAATTATAACATTGAATTCGAGAAAAATAGCAGATTTTCTAGAGAATCTGGCTAAAATGAATAAAGTTTACATCGCTACACCGACGAGACCGCCCGCGGAGGAGTGGGAAGACCGGCTGAGGAAGAAGTCTCGAACGCAACTTTTCAAATATTTTCCAAGAAGCGGGGAAAGATAAAGTAGAATTTTTAATTGGATATGAAGGGAGTACTTTTTCCTTACTGGGGATATCAAGGAAGATTTGTTAAATATAACGGCCGTGCATCCGATGAGAGAGGAAGCGGTCGCAGAACTTCTGAAGGGAGCGGATGCAAGCTGGCAGATCATCGATGAACTTTTGCGTGATGACGAACTCGTGAGGCTTGAGTATGAAGGGAAAATATATTATAAGCGAAAGTTATTCAGGACGGGTGACTCTCGACGACACTTGTGATATAGAGGAAAAGGGCGTGAAACTTCATCTCGATCTCCTCAGGTAGTACGATCGAGGTTCCCTCTCGATTAAACGGAGAATTCTATCGTAGGACTCGCTGACCCCTCGCTCTCAGCTCATATAATCCTCTCTATGGGAGACCCGCTTCAGCCCTAGAGCATTAGTGATCCTGAGCATCCGATTAATCCAATCCTAAGGGGTATCTTCCCTGGAGTCTACTACATCATCTCGAATGACTATTTCTAAACCTACCCCACCTCCCCTCTGGCTGTCACCATAGAGGTGACTTCTGATAGCGTCCCCGCTGCAGTGTATAGGGTATATCCTCTCCACGCCCATCTCCGAGAGCTGAGATACGACTTCCTGAAGTGTAGCACCAGTCATGTGGAAGCCTCCTAGAGTTACGTAGGGCCTCACTCCGATGTCTCTCACGGCCTGCCTGACGATATTCACGACACCGGGATGACTGCAACCGACTAAGATCACCAGCCCTCTGCTCGTCTCTATGGCTAAGGCCTCTTCAATCGGAGGGCCGTAGAGTGGTTTGACGACGTAAATCCCTCTAGATATCTCGAAGGTGCTGTTCACTTGGATCGGCCTCAGGCCTAAGCTTCTAACGTATCTCGCGAGGCCCTCATCCGGTGGAATGTAAACACTAATTCCAGGCTTAATCGAGGCTAGCAGCCTCAATCCATTCGTGTGATCTCTATGTATATGACTTATCACGACGAAATCTATCTTAGTCAGATCTATGCCAAGTTTCTCAGCGTTCTCCTTCAGAACAATTGGATCAGGTCCCGTATCGAAGAGGGATCTCGTTGCGTCAGTCTCAATATAGACTGAGAGACCCCAAGTTGTTTTGAGTCCCCGCTCGTGAGGATTGTTGTCCACGAGGACCACTGAGCGTGCACCCCCGGAATATTTTCTCGAGATCTCAGAGACCTTCGATGTGTAAACAATTGTGAGAGCGACAAAGCTCGCGAGTATTATTAGGAGGATGCTCCAACGCATATGAAAATTGAGTTGCGTGTTAAATAACTTTTACTCATGATCCCCCTCAAGGAACTCTCAGCTGGGGATCGTTACTAAGGTAAAAGTTGATATCATGAATGATTTCAGCTAATAAGTTAAGATAATAGCTTTGATCATTTAATAGGTTCCGAGATCCCATGATGAGAGCTCCTCACATTTCTCAGTGAAATGGCCCCATTAATCTCTTAGTGATGAATCCTTTTTATTTGGGGAAGTGTGATATCATGATGTCCTTAGTCGAGGAGTTAATAAAAGAGCTTGAGAGTGATCCAGAGAAAGCAAAAAAGCTCTTAGAAAAGATGGCAGAGCTTTACCCTGAATTCTCATTCTCCCTTCAGGTCAGAAAGCTAGTAGAACAGATGGGCCTAATGGCTGAGGAGCAGACGAAGATTTGGCAGGAGATAAAAGCCATAAAGGAGGAGCAGACGAAAATCTGGCAGGAGATAAGGGAAATGATAGAGGTTATAAAAGAGCTTCAAATCCGGCAAGACCGCTTGGAGAGGAAAATGGATCATATATACGAGGGACTGAGTGCTTCCATAATGTATGCTTTCGGGGAGTTGGGCAAGTATGCTGGGATGACCTTCGAGGAATTCGTCAGGAAGTTCCTCACGGATAGGATGAGGAGAGCTGGAGAGATCCCAGCTGATAAGGAACTGAAGCCCGTTGTTGTAGAGGGGGAGGAGATAGATGCTTTCCTAGAGGATCCTTTAATAATCGTGGAGATAACAGCTCACGCGAAATCCCCTGAGAAGATAGAAAAGCTCCTCAGGAAGGCTGAGAAAATTAGGAAGGCTTATGGTAAGGAGCCTAGGAAGATATTGATCGTTCAGACGGCTGATAAGGATGTGGCTAAGGAGTTGAGGAGGATAGCTGAGAGTGAGGATGTGGAACTCATAGTGGGGAGAATATTGTGATTTTCATATGTTATCTCCAGATTCAGTGAATTCCCGCCCCACGTAGTTTCGACCGCTCCACGCACTCTACACCTCTGTTACTCAATTCTTTCCTCATGGAAGGCCCAGACTAGATAACTCAATATTTTTCTGCCCTCAGAACCCCAGATAACTTCTGAATATCTCCTAGAGGAGCTGAATACTCCTTCCTAACCGCAGTTCGATCCGATACTAATTTATGCGTCCCTGAACACTTTATACAACTACTCAAGAGATGCTCGGATATTAGATTTAATGGAGCCTCCCCACTTCTACTACGGTAATAGTATTGAGCAGCTCTTCCCACGATGAGATCTCTTCATGGCGAGTGACTCACATGATCTCCAGAGGAGATGATAAGAGGTCATAACTATCTTAGATGTGAATATGGAGCTCTGGGATCACACGCAGCCCCAGCTTGATCGCTTGTTTCCTGAGCTTTAAATCGTAAGTCGCCAGTGGTGCGCCCTTATTAAACGCTATTGAGAGGATGATCTTATCATTGAAACGGGCGAGAGATGAATTCTCCTCCTCTAATATCGAGATAGCCCATCTGATCTCTTCTAACCCTCCTTAACGATCCTGCACTTCTCGCATACAGTATACTCGAGCAATTCCTCCCTAACATCAACTAAGCTCATGGAGAGCTCTTAAGAAGCCAGAAGTACTCATATATTGAGATGAGAGGGATGAACCATAGATCTAAATCATCTAGGAGCTGCGATGCGCTCTCATGGTGAACTAAGTCCTCGAAGGTATCGTAGATGAGCACATTAATGTCTATCACTGTCTCCTGCAATCACCTCACTCAGCCCCCTCGCTATTAGTCCATCGACCTCTATAGTGAGAGGTCTACCGGATCTAAGCGCTCTTCTTGTTCTAACTCTCTCCATCACTATTTCCCCTTTCTACGTATACCTCGAGGTAATCGCCGACTCTTATCCCCAACGCTCCCCTAACTTCCCTCGGGATAGTGACTTTGAAGCTCCTCTGACCTTTACCTTTATAGTTTTAAGAAATATATACTTTTACTTAAAGTTTTCTACTTAATTTCGCTTATAGAGAAGCTATGAGTGCCATAGAGATTCGCTTAGAACTGAGTAAGAGGACTTCCTGAGGGATCGGGAAGGCAAACACTTCACGAATTCCCCTCTCTTCCTACACCATAATTTAACGGAAAGTTTTTAAAGGAGTGAACTTAATCTAGTGGATAGTTCATGGTTTTAAGGTTTCCAGTTCTCTTGCTCCTCCTCTTACTCATCCCGTTACTTCCCTTGGATTCCAGCACCAAAAGGGTGGATTTCGAGGATCAGAGGCCAGCAACGATATCAGCACGGGAACTAGCTAAGATCCCAGCGCTTAAAGACGTCTCTATCTCTAGCTCCAATTCTGATAGGAACTTCGGTAGTGAAGTTGAGATATACGTGATGAATTGTGAAGATCTAACATGAAGGGGAACAGAAAATCTTTTGGCAAACTCTACCGCTCTGTGTTGTAAAACCTTAGCTCCAGCTATAGCCATCTCAAGCATCTCATCGTAGGTTATCTCTCTTA
>CAZFIJ010000081.1:0-14878 GCA_964519515.1 uncultured Nitrososphaerota archaeon | reverse complement strand
GATATGAAAAATTCTCAATTTAGAAAACAAATCGATAAATCTTTAGCTATACATACGAATAATTTAAATCTAATAACCTCTCTAAGCAGTCAGGAAACCACTCCCTCATATTAAAGATTTTATAATGTGATTCTCCGATTCAAACCGATGTGGGATGCGATAGTCGTAGGAGCGGGGCCCTCCGGTTCTGTCACAGCCTATCTACTGGCTAAAAATGGGTATAAAACACTTATCCTCGATATGAAGGATTTTCCGAGGTACAAGCCGTGCGGGGGCGGGGTGACTTGGAGAGCTTACGACCTCCTGAGGGAATTGGGCATAAGGCTCAGATCCCCAGAGGCTTATCATAGGGAAGTCGTCATTAGAGGATTCGGGGAGGAGATAAAGGTTAGTTCAGATGAGGAATTTGCTGTCGCTACTTTAGATAGGAGGAAACTAGATAAGGAGCTTTTAGGCGAAGCGATCGCTCAGGGGGCTGAGTTCAGAAAGGAAAAAGTGAGTGGAGTCATTTTGAAGGGGGATAGAGTGGAAGTTATCGGCTCAGGGTTCGCCGCCCGCTATGTCATAGGAGCCGATGGCGCTTACTCTATCGTAGCGATCTCCTCAGGTATAAGGAACTGCTGGAGGAACGACGACATAATATTTGCGATAGAGGGGAGAGCGCCTCTCTACGATGAGCTCGCTTTCATCGTAGATGCCTCACCATCTGGCTACGGCTGGATCTTCCCCAGGGGAGGGGATTCAAACGCTGGCGTGGGAGGGATGGTTGCAAAATCTAAGGAAGTAATCAAGGCATTTGAGGAGTTCTCCAAGAGGTATAAGGTTGAGAAGGTCGGAAATTGGATCATACCAACCGGCGGGCATGATAAATCGATAGCGAAAGATAGGGTCTTACTCGTAGGGGATGCAGCTGGACTGGCTGATCCTCTGACAGGAGAAGGGTTATATTATGCATTTAAGAGCGCTCTAGAGTGCTCAAAATCCCTAGAATCAGAGTATCCAGCTCTAACTTATAGTGAGAACATGAGGGACGTTATGGAGGAACTTAGGTTGAAACGCAAAGCTAGAGATATAATAGTGCCGCGTATGAGTTTCTTCTTTAAGATGTTCGTCTCTTATCCAGAGATCGCCAGGAGGTACATGCTCACCTCAATAGGGAAGTTAGATTTCAAGGAATTCTGGGGGTGGGGGATTCTGAGGATTCCGAAAGCTATGATAAAGAGGGCCTCAAGGGTTCTCAAAGAATCCCTCTAGAGAGACCCAACCCCTCAGGATTTTAGGTATCCTTAGGGATCTAATCAACAGATTAAAGTCGAATTTCAACTTCAAGTGGCTCATAGCATCCCCTAGCTCCGGAAACTTGAGGGGTTCAGATCTCAATGCAGCCCTCATTCCCTCTCTCACCTGCCAAACGCCGACAGGCGCATAATATTCAGGCCCTATCTCCCTAATAGCAATGACAGCAGCTTGTCTCTTCATATCAGCGAGCTTCTCTAGGATAGCGAGCCTCATCGCATAGTGGCCTCCGTCCATATATTCTAGCCCGAGCCGACCTATCTCGGAGTTCAGCATCACTACGGGCTCATCGCTCCCCTTAGTCCATAACCCCCTCGGCATCCAAGCTTCAACTATCTCCAGCATATAGGGACCGGGAGCGATCAATATGAAGTAACGGTTTCCCTCATAGTTGCTCTGGAAGAGCATAACTTCCCCGGAATATATGGGTGAATACTCTATTTCTCTCCTGAGAAAATCTCCGATGATAGAATCAGTCGCTGTTATCGCCCATTTAGTTGGTACAAGTTTTCTTCTAGCTCTATTCCCCAAACCGCCGAGTGAAAGGATCTTAGATATCGTATAAACATCAACTCCCCTCTTATAAGTCTCCCAGATGATCTCAGAGGCCCTAACATCGCTATCATAGAATGCCCTTTCCAAGCTTGAAGGTATCTTAGGGTTCTCGGTCAGCTTAATTCTCTCAGCAGGTGCTGATGGTCCTATTGGAGCTAATATGCCATCGAAACTCACTCTTGGCTTTGGGACCTTAGCTAATTCTACGTTGATGCCAACCGGTGAGTAACTCATTACAGAGAACCTTAGTTCCTCTACTCTAGGATCTTCTACGTTCCTGATGTATGATCTGAAGTTCGCATATACTTGGGAAGAAAATCTAGCTATGATATAGCTCAAATCCTTTGAAATCCAAAATTTAGGGTTCTCTGGCAGATCAGGTTCTATTTGAGATACCGTAGGTCCTACTAAAACGCGAGGATATCCTCTCTCACTGACTAGGGATGAGGGAGGAGTGAAACCATCTATCAATCTTCCAAAATTCAACCTCCCGCTGAATCCGATCCTCTCAACTATAGGACATCTCTTAAGGCCACAGAGCATCTTACTTCCTTTACATCTGACGCAGACATCTGCGTTAATCTTCGGGCTCATGGTACCCCTTTAACGCTTCCTCCTTGAGTAGACCCGGCTTCAAGCGATAAACTTTTCCCCTACCATTCACCCTCTCCAGGATCCCCATATTGCACATGACATTCAATCTCTCAGCAACGGTCCTCCTGGAAGACTTTCCTCTCATCTTCTTGACCTCCTCAGTTATCTCAGAAATGTTCCTCGGCTCACCATCGGAGAGCACCCTCACTATAGCTCTATCTATGTCGCTCGAGACAATACGCGCTATCCTCTCTAAATTCGCTATCTTACCGAGGATCGATGCGTATATGGATAAGAGGGACTTATAAGCCTCTATTAACTTCTTATCCTCCTCGAGACTCCCTATCTTAGATTCTATCTTATTTAATTTCTCTATCACTTGCGATAATATTTCTTTGATCTCTTTGAGTTCATCCAATTGAGCATCCCCCTGAGCTCAGGAGCTGTGAGTCTCGCGAGTTCACGGGACGATTTCTCATCCAATCCACTCTTCCGGAGCTCGCTCAGAGCTATCCTGAATGATCTATAAGATCTAATCTTTATTCTGAGAAATAAAATAAAAAGTTTGAGTAAGAAAGCTATAAGATATAATGCATACTTTATTAATCCCATTAATGAAATTATTTTCTTGAGGAATTTCAATCAGACTCCTCCTCTTTTTCCCTCTCGGAGATGATATTCTTTATCAAACTCATGGGATTCTCGAAGTGCTGCTTCATTAATTCTACTATAAGTTCATCCGGAAGCCCCTGATCCTTCAGCTCCCTATAGAAGGATGCTATTGCCTTAGCCCTTTCTCTAACCTTCTCAGGATTATAGAGGATATCCATGAGCTCCTTCAGCGGATCCATGAGACCCTTAAGTAAATTAGGGACCTCTCTGCCCAGCACGGAGAATACTTCCTTCAGCTCCTCTACATCACCTCTATCGGATCTCTCATCTTCCACGATCCCACCTTGAAGTATCGGTGTTGAAGGAATAAAAGGAAACTGGTCATTCATGAGCATTGAATGCACAATTTTTTTATTTCATAAAATGGAAGATAGTGATGGGGAAAAGAAAGGGAGGGAAATAGGATTTGGAGGAACCAGGGATGATATCGAGGCTCGCTATCGAAGCTGAAAACTTAACGAAGAAATTCGGAGCCTTTACTGCCGTTGATCATATAAACCTGAGGGTGAGGGTGGGGGAGAACTTCGGGTTGCTCGGGCCTAATGGTGCAGGGAAGACCACGACCATAAGGATGATAACAGGCGTCATCAAACCGACAGAGGGGTCTGTGAGGGTTTTCGGTATAGATGTCGTGAAGGAGAGGGATAAGGCGATCAGGAAGATAGGCTATATGCCCCAGAGATTCAGCCTATATGAGGATCTCACGGTGGAGGAGAATCTAATGCTCTATGGCTCCCTCCAGGGGCTCAGAGGCCAATATCTGAGGGAGAGAGTGAACGAGCTCATGGATAGATTCTACCTCAGAGAGATAAGGGGAAGGATGGCCGGGAGGTTGAGCGGTGGTATGAAACAGAGGCTCAGCTTAGCTGTGGCATTAGTTCATGACCCGGATCTCCTCATCCTAGATGAGCCGACGGCTGGAGTAGACCCTCCGCTTCGGAGGAGGTTCTGGGAGCACTTCAAGGAACTAAACAAAGAGGGTAAGACGATCCTAGTGACTACACACTACATGGATGAAGCGGAGAACTGCGATAGGCTGGCTCTCATGGGGGGCGGTAGGATAATAGCGGAAGGGACCCCCAGAGATATCAAGAGGAGAGCTGTCGGTGGGGAGCTCATAGAACTTCGAGTAGATGGAGATATCGAGCTTAAAGGGATCAATGGCTTGAAAGAAGTACTGAAAAACAGCGATGGCAGCTATCTCCTCCTAGTGGAGGATTCAAGCTCTCTTCTCCCCGAAGTACTGAGGAGAGCTGAGTTAGCTGGCGTGAGAGTGAGATCGGCAAGCCCCGTATTCGTTAGCCTAGAGGAGGCATTTATAAGGTTAATGGGGTGAAAGGATGATATCAGAAGATGTTTATAGGGTAGTTACGATAGTTAGGAAGGAATTGATTCAGTTAGTGAGGGACCCCAAGACTATAGCTATGGTCCTCATGATGCCGATAATGGTTACGATACTATTCGGGATCGGGTATGGAGGGGAGGGGTCTGGGAAGTATCCCATAACGATCGTGGATCTCGATGGGAGGGAAGGATCTTTCAAGTTCATTGAGGAGCTCAGAGACTCCAGGTTATTCGAGATAAAAGCCATTTACAAATCGAAGGGGCAGGGATTCTCATCAGTTTACTCAGGTAGTGTTTATGCATGCTTGATAATCCCTGAGAGCTTCACAGAAGATCTTATGGTCGGTAGAGCGACTAGAGTTGAGCTCTACTATGATGCGAGCAATCCGACGGTCGCTCAAGCTATAATGCAAGCAGTAGGTGTGGTAACTCAGCAGTACCAAGAGTGGGCTGCATCCAATTTCGGGACATTCGCGATACAACCGATGTTCTATACTGTATATGGGCCGAAAGTCGAGAAGATCGAGAGCTTCATCCCCACCCTCATGGCCCTGATACTTCAAATGGTACCTACTAGTCTCATATCCGTATCCATATGCAGGGAGAGGGAGAAGGGCACATTCGAGCAGTTCATAATGACACCAATAAAACCTTTTGACGTTATATTCGGAAAATTAGTGGCATATTTCATAGCTACAATCTCCGATAGTATCTTAAGCTTATTAACAGCTATCCTCATCTTTGATGTTAAGCTCAGGGGGTCCCTCATTGATATGACCGTTGTCTCAATAGTGTTCCTATTGAGTTCACTCAGCATGGGCCTCCTAATATCTGTATTCTCGAAGAATCAGCTTCAAGCTTATCAAGCTAGTATCTTCACATTCATCCCCAGTATGCTCTTCAGCGGTATGCTGATACCAGTCGAGATACTCGGCCCTGAAGCTGAAGCGATAGCATCATTCATCCCGATGTATTACTTCATTAAAGCCTTCAGGAACGTCGCCCTGAAGGGATGGAGCTTCCTAATGGTGACAGATGAGCTCATCATAATCCTAGCCTTTTCAGTGGCTTTCCTCTCCTTCTCCCTCAGATCCCTGAAGATGGAGGTGACTTGAGTGAGGAAAATGCCCATCATCTTATTACTCATTATATCCATCGAGGCTCTTCCAATATCCGGAGAGAGTTATTTCATCATCAAGGACTCCTATTGGGAGGGCTATGCCTTAGTCCTAGGAGCTAATAACACTTTCGTGATAGAGGCGAAGAGTTCATACAGCGGGATCTTAAGCGATATAAATGCTACCCTTAAGATATACGATTTCGTTGGTTCAGATTATACGACTTCATTCTCTTACTCGGGATCGCTCTTCCAAGGTCAGTCCCTGTATATGAGATTCACCGTTTCAGTGCCAGCGAATGCGTATGCATCCCACTATAAGGCAGACTTGTTCCTGAAATTCAAAGCCAATGGGATACCTCAGAATCAAGTGATACCCTTATTCATCACAGTTCAAGGCTCTCCTAGAGTCATTTGCAGTATCTCAGGCAGCTTGAGGCCCGGCTGGCCCGCTACTATCTATATAGAGGTCGAAAATATAGGGGATGGCGTAGCGAGGAACGTCATGATATCTCTAACTCCAACGAGTTTAGGGATTCAAGTAGCCTCACCAATAGATTTGGGACTCATGAACCCTGCTGAGAGTAGGAGGGTTCAGACTGAGATTTATGTAGCCGATAACGTCGACGAGGCTGTTACTATAACAGCTACAGTGACTTGGGGAGCTCAAGTTGGGCCTGGAGGTCAGTATACTACTACTCAGACCCTTTCAATCTCTGAAGTTGGCCCAAAGGGAGTTAGTATCTCAACGAAGGATTTTTACTTAGATCCCGGGATGAACAACACGGTATCTCTCTTAGTAGAGAATAGGGGAAGTGAGTGGGCTTATAGGGTGAAGGTGACGATACAAACACCACCTGGGATCGCTGTCATTGGTAGTAACACATTCGATTTAGGGGATTTAGGTCCAGGGAAGTTAATGATGGTCCCAGTAAGCTTAAGCATCCTACCTCAAACATCGGGACCTATTCAAATCCTCGCATCATTGCAATGGTTGGATGCCGGTGGAGAGGAGAGGACATCTTCATCCACCTTAGGGTTCTACGTGAGGATACCTACCGGTCCATTCCTCACAGCTTTCTCGGATAAGAGAGTGCTGAAGCCAGGGGTCCCTGAATCTGTCGTGGTTTACCTGAAGAATGATGGGAATGAGACAGCTAGGAACTTGAGGGTGAATCTCATAGCTTCTAAAGATCTCGCCGTCCTCTCGGGGACGGGGATAAGCATAGGAAACTTGGAGCCAGGGGCCTCGAAGGGAATATATACGATACTTTACGCACCTAACATGAGTTATGGGAGCCTCATCCTTACGATCGAGCTCAACTACCTAGATGAGCACGATTCCACCAGAACGCAAGTGATCCCAATCTCCTTCATCACGGAATCCCCAAAGCAGCCCCTCCTCATCTTGATACCATTGAACACTGAGCTTAAGAACGATGAGACTAATGAACTGAGCATTGAGATCAAGAACGAAGGAGGATTGGCTAGAGACCTTAGGATAGAGCTGGCATTACCTTCTCCGGAGATAGGGTCTATTGTCGGGACTGGAAGAGCTTATATTGACTCGTTAGATAGGGGAGAGAGTGCTTTGAGAAACTTCATGGTATATCTCTCCCCAAATGTCTATGGAGCCGTTCAGATGGTCGCGAGGCTCAGTTATAGGGATGAATCGGGGATAGATCATATGGATGTGACTACATTAGGTGTGAGAGCCTCGGGCGAGCCCAGGATAGAGGTAGCTCACGTATCTACCGTCCCGACTCCAGTATATCCTGGGGATCCTAACGTAAGGCTAGTGACTTTGATAACGAACGTCGGAAGTTATGTTGCCAAGGATCTCAGGTTGAACCTCACATCTCTGCCCAGTTATGTTGAGCCATCCTACTCCGGATCCGATACGTTCCTAATCCCCGCGCTCCCCCCGGGTCAGAGCATGGAGGTCAGCTTCATCTTGAAAATTAAGGAGAATGCCAGGCCGGGGAGATATGAGCTGAAGCTCGTCTCGAAATATGGTGAGGCTAAACTGCCCCTTCAGATAGATGAGAAAGCTTCTTTTGAGCTGATTGAGCTCAATGCATCTGGAAGGCCGAGACCAGGGGATAGAGGGGTTAAACTGTCACTCATCTTGAGGAACGGAGCTGATGTCACAGCTAATGATGCTGTGATAGAGATAGTAACTCCCTACCTAATAGGCACGACTTCCCTAGCGGTAGGGGATGTCCCAGCGAGGAGCAATGCTTCTGCGATAATGGAAGTCGATATAGATAAGCAGGCACCCCTACAGATTCCTATCGACATAAAGATAACTTGGAAACAGGATGGAAGGAGCCTATCACAGACGATAAAAGCTAGCTTGAATTTGAGCAGCGGGGAGGGGATTGAGCTCTGGGAAATCTTGATAGCTATTGCCGTACTGCCGATAATAATATTAATTTTTAGGGGGAGGGGGGTCAGGCTCTCCGATATCTTCTCACGAGCCCGTATTGAACGAGAGCCTTCATAGCTTTAACAGCTCTCTCAGGCTCTGGATATGCTGGTATCCCCTCTCTCTCGAACATTTTCCTGAATTCTACAGCATATTGTGAACTTCCAACATCCATCGCCACTACTGGCTTCTTATAACGCTTAGCTACTTCCGCGAGCTTCCTTGGGAGCTCCCATGTCACACCCGGGACGTGATGTAGGGCCAGGACTACTACGCCATGAACCCCTCGATCCTCCAATATGGCTTCCATAGCCCCCACGAACGAATCATCCGTAGCACTACCCGTTAGATCGACTGGATTTCCGAGGGATGCTATAGGCGGAATCACATTAGTCTTCTGAAGCTCTTTCAACTTCTCCTTCGTGGAATCGGAAAACTCAGCGAGCTTCAATCCAATGGCTTCCGTTTCATCAGCTGCCATGACCCCAACCCCACCCCCATCCGTCAATATAGCTATGCTCTCCCCCTCGGCTGGAGGCTGCATCGAGAGAGCCTTAGCGGCATCGAAGAGCTCCTCCATATCCATCACCCTTATCACTCCCGCTTGCTTGAATGCGGCATCATAGATAGAGTCGCTTCCAGCTATCGCAGCAGTATGAGAACTTGCAGCTCTGGCCCCAGCGCTCGTCCTTCCGGCTTTCAAGACGACTATGGGCTTCTCTTTCGTCACCTCTCTCGCGAGCTCTAGGAACTCCCTCCCTCTCTCTATCGACTCAGCGTACACTAAGATGACCTTCGTCGTCGGGTCGTCCTTCAGGTATTCTATGACATCTACTTCATCTACATCAAGCTTATTACCATAACTCACGAATTTCGATAATCCTATATCTTCACCGTACATGTAATCTAAGCAAGCGACTCCGAAGGCCCCGGATTGTGTGATTAAGGCCACACTCCCGGGCTTAGGCCTCGGGGAGGAGATATAGCTATTTCCTTGGAGTTCCTTATCGACAGGAAGGAAGAGGGTATCTACTCCCGTTGAAGGGGATATCACGCCCACACAATTAGGACCTATTACCCTGATCCCGTATCTCCTCCTTATCTCATCTAGCATCCTCTGGAGCTCAATCCCCTCCCCACCTATCTCAGCGAAACCCCCGCTTATAACGACAGCATTCCTTATGCCCTTCTTCCCACATTCTTCAAGGACCTGGGGCGTATTTGGTGCCGGAGTAACTACTATAGCTAATTCCGGTGCCTCTGGAATGTCTAGAACGCTCTTATACGTCGGTACATTGAGTATCATTTCATCAGATCGCGGATTCACTGCGTAAAGTTTCCCCTTGTAAGTCCCTCTCTCCCTATTCTCAACCATTATCCTCAGGATCTCGTAACCTATTTTCCCCGGGGACCTCGATGCACCTACTACCACTATGGATTCTGGTTCGAAGAACCCCCTCAAGCTCAAGTGACCACCCCTTATGAGATGGGGAAAGCTAATAAGTTTTGTCCATCTTGCCCAGCTTCCTCAGTAGAAGAATATCTCAGAACAAGGAGTTAGAGGCTTACTGAATAAAAAAAGTAGGAAGCTGGGCGGAGGGGATTGAGCTTAAGCCTTCCAAACGGTCTTTATCGCGAGATCTATATCCTCACCGGATACAGTCTTCCTGTTCGCGTGCTTGGCCAAACTGACAGCCTGCCTGCCTACTTCCAGTGCAAACTTCTCCATGTAGCGCTCTAATGCCTCAACGGCTGCATCGCTTACCCTCTCCGCGCCAGCGTCTCTTATTATCCTCCCAATGGGAGCAAGAGGCAGATACCTAACCCTCGGCATAGATAAAAGGAAGGAGAGCTCAAATAAAAATTTTTCCCCTGCGTTGCAACTACATGCGTTGAAAGGGGAGTGACCTATTTAATGTCAGAATATTCCATTTACATTAATCCCAAATAAATTTAACATATGGGATCTCCTAAAATGAAGGGATTTTATGGGACTTTCAAGTGAGATAAGATTAAATTATGTTTTTCCTAAAAAATGTGAGGATATAGGAAATTTGGATTGCTTCATTAGGTAACTGGATGCTTCACATAGTGCGTTCAAATATATATGATCTCCTGATAGGGAGATCTTCGCGATAGATACTCCTCCCCGGCTCCTCACGAGCTCTCTGACGTCCCAGATGAGGGCCTTCAAGTAGTTTCAGAAAGCGTCTATAACTCCCTCAAGAGATCATCCTGACTTCTCGGACTATATTCCCTATGAAGCTTACTCTGTATCCATGTATCTCAAGGATCTCTCCTATCTGATTCACTTGCGCATTCTTAGGAATTGCTGCTAGTGTCACGCCAGAGCTGGGGAGCTTCAACGGATCTAAATTCATCTCAGTTGCGATTCTCACTAATTCTGGGGGGAATTCAATCCTGTCTCTTGAGATAATAAAACCGGTCCCTGATAGATCTGAAAGTTTATTTAGGGATTCCAAAATCCCTCTACTATCGATGCATATGAGCCCATCTACTCTAGAAATCGTGAGGAGAGTCCTCACGGCATCTACGCACGTGAGCATCCAGCGGGCTCGCTTCCACCTCCAAATATTATACTTCATCCCTAACCTCATGAACAGCTCTGGCTCCTTGTTCGCGATCAGGTAGAGGAATTCAGCTCCTGGAACCCCAATTAGAGCTATATGATCACCGATCTTAACGCTAGTCGGTAATATTATTTCTCGGGCCTCGCCCCTCATAGATATGATGGCAAGGGCCCTTCGCCCATATGCTACTCTGGTCTTGGCCCTCGAACCGTATCTGTGAGCTTCCTCCTCGAAATCCTCGACTATCCCTCGATGACCCTCTGACAGGAGGAAGCTCCCGAAGGCGAACTTAGGATCCGCCCCTAATGTAGAGATCTTTGAGGCTGAAAGATGATATGATACGAAGCCGATATCCGCAGGAGGGATTCCAGTAATCACTTCTGTAGTATAAACTTTATAAGATCCTTGAGATCTCTCTAGAACCAAATCCAGCTCTGGTAGGATCATTTCAATATCGGGGCTTTTAGAAGGGCCCTTCAATGAACTCATGAGCTTATGGAAGCGCAAGCCCTCACCTTATCAGGACCCGATAGAAACTTTAAAGAGTTAATCGGAGTTCTCCCTTCAATCCCTAGGCTGGAGGGATTATCTCGCATATGAATAAAGGCCCCTCTCAGTCAAAAATCCACAGTTATTGGAGGATTCGATTTGAGGCTAGTGCCGCTAGAACTCAGGGCTCTACTGAATTGAATGCGAGGGAGATTAAACTGAGCCTTGAGGATACTCTCGAAGCTAGCCTATCCTCGGGACTGCGATCATTTTAAAACGATAAAATTTTTCTTACCTATTCTCATGCTCCACGAATGAGGGTCGCGATCCAAGGGGAAAGAGGATCCTATAGCGAAGAAGCCGCTCATCTCTACTTCAAATCTCATGAATTCGAATTACTAACTAAAGACCACTTAGAGGAGGTCTTTGACTCCGTTCAATCTGGTGAAGCAGATTATGGTGTAATCCCCATAGAGAATTCTACAACCGGTAGCATAAGGAAATCACTCGACCTATTGCTTGAGAGGGATGTCAGGGTAGTTGGGGAAGTTAAAGTGAGGGTTTCTCATGCGCTCATGAGTGTTAAAGGTAGTATAGAGGATGTAAGATTAGTATACTCCCATCCGGAGGCTATAGCACAATGTGAGAAATTTCTAAAGGGGAAGAACTGGGTCGTAGTCCCTAGCTTGGATACAGCAGGAGCTGCTAGGATCGTGGCCGATGCTAATGATGCGAGCTTAGCCGCTATAGCGAGCGAGAGAGCTGCCTCTATCTACGGTCTGAAGATACTGGCTAGGGACATCCAGGACATCCCTCTGAACATAACCAGGTTCTTCGTCATCTCCTTAAGAGACCAAATCAGTGAAGGCGCTGATACAACAGCTGCATTCTTCGCAACAAGTCATAAACCCGGTTCCCTCTGGAGAGCTCTTGGAGCATTCGCTCGTAGGAATATAAATCTGCTTTGGCTAGAATCGCGGCCGATCAAGGGGGAGCCATGGAATTACTCCTTTTACGTGGAGTTCGAAGGTTCCATCAATGACCACACTGTGAGGGAAGCTATACGCGAGCTAGAAGGATTGACTATTTGGATTAAGATCTTAGGGAGCTATAGAAGGATGATCCTCTAACTCCCGCCTGAACTTCTCACTCAGAGCTCTCACTTCCTCTTCGCAGCTAGATCCGGCATAAGCCTTAAGTCTATCCTCATTTATCCTCAGGAACTCCTCTCCCCACTTAAATGGTTTTAAAATTCTTAATGAAAGGTCCCAGTACCCTAAAATTATAAGAGCTGACGCTAGGGCTTCGACTGTCGAGAGGTACTCTGGGATCCCATAATTTATCGGGTTAGCCGCGACTAAAAAGGGGAGTCTCCTCTGGAGACCTGTTGGCCATCTAACTTCCTCAATCTTCCTCCAAGAGGTATCTACAGCGATTAATGCTCTTGCCTCTTTCTTATCGGCTGGTGATAAGTATACCTTAGAGAATGGGTTCAATACGATAGATCCTCTCGATTTTCTATACCTCTCCGCTAGCTTTAGTCTCAGAAGTTTAGCACCAGTAGCTTTCCTAGGGTCATCATGGCTCAGCCTGAGTATGTAGATCCTGATGCTCACTTCAACTTCTCCAGCACTATGAAAGTCACTGTGTTCTCCACACCTTCTTGACTTCTCAAGATCTCTATTATCCTAGCTAACTCAAATGTATTTGCGGCCTCGACTCTCATGAGGAAATCGAATTCTCCAGTCACGTAGAACACCTCTTTAACCTTATCACTGGCTGAGAAAGTCTTCTTAAGTTCAGTAGTATTAGAGGGCCTGACACTAACGGCAATGAATGCCTCAAGCATATCGACCACTATCCGGATCTTCAGTGGGCTTCTCTTAATAAATTATTCGGTTAACCTATTTTCCGGGATCTAGGCGCTTATTAGGCTATTGACGATTTACATGTCCGCAATAACAGCTTAAATAAGGTGAGTGGTCTAGGACTTAGGTGATCGCATGGCCCAACAGATAGTATTGACAGTCGATGAGGAATTGATAAAAGCAATAGATGCCCTCGTAATAGAGGGTAATTTTAAGAGTAGATCGGAAGCCATAAAGGCTGCCCTTTTGGGTTTTATTAGGAGTAAGAACGCCGAGAGGGTGAAATTCGCTTTCGAGGATTTCATCTCTCAATCTGTCTCTGATTTTAAGAAGTAATTGTGTAGCGATACCATCTATTAACACCTATTCTCCCGATCTCGATCGTAGGTCAATTGGGTCGCTCAATCAAGTTTTTAATGGGCTAGATCCCTGGAGCCTTATGGGAGTCAACCTAGAAGTTAAGGGGGAACTCGTATTCGAGAGTGAGGAAAAGTGCTCGGAGTTCTTCAACAAGCTCGGGATCGATCTAAGGAAAGAAGCAAAAGAATCTGAGAATTTGAGGATATTAGAGATAAGAAGGAAGGACGATAGATGCCACGTCAGATTTGAGGGGAAGGCGAACTGGCCCTCAAAGATATCACCACCTGATGAAGATCCTCTGGACTGGCTCGAATCTCAGGTGTTAGCGCTCTTATGGGATGTTGAAGATCTTAAGAGCTTAGAGGTATATAAAGCAAAAGATATTAAATTTGAGTTCTATACAGAAGAAGAAATCGAAAAAAAGAGAGATGAGTATAACAAATGGTGGATGGAATCAGCGAGTAATATAACGAGCTTATTCTGAGCTTCAGAGAAAAGATCAAATAGATTTTATGGGGCTCTCGATGAACAGAGAGCCTCAGGATCGGGTTTTTACGACGTAGAATAACAGAGTGATCCTAGATATATCCATAAGAGCCTAGAAACTAGGAGTGAGACTTCCTTGAATCAATCTGGAGTGTTTTCGCGAAATAGCGTAAGTTACGAGTTTTTGGAGCGTATTAAACTATTAAGAAATCCATTGAATCCTCAAGGCACTGGCTTCCGAGCAATGAGTGGATCATAAGAATACCTAATCTTTTTAAATAAGTACATCGATCTTGGGCTAGGATGGTCGCGTTCGAGGAGAGAGTTAGAGATCCTATTACCGGGCTCCCAGTCGAGCTTTTCGCCTGGGAGGAGGTCGAGAAGGAACTCAGACCAGTTAAGATAAGATATGAGAGGAGAAAGGGGAAGGACGTCACGATAATAGAGAACTTACCGTTCTCAGATGAGAACATATGGAACTTCCTCAAGGAAACGAAGAGAACTCTGGCGTGCGGAGGAACATACAAGGACGGATATGTCCTTCTCCAAGGGGACCATAGGCATAAGGTCGCTAAATTGCTCATGGAGAAGTGGGGTATACCGAGTGATCAGATAGAAGTGGAGTGATGGTTCAGCAGGGCTCGTGGACGCTCATCGCGATCTCCTCTGGTATTCCTAGGTACTTAGTGAGCTCTCTGACCCCATCTTTATAGAGGTATCTCAAAGGCTCTAAGACCCCCTTGAACCAACTTGGGGGCCCTGCAACGTACGTGACTCTTTAATCCTATCAGACCCTTAGCTCCGCTCTCCACTAAATTCGGATATAGCGTCCCATGGAGGAGGCGATCACACCATCTCTGAGATCTCAAGGGGTATTATCTCTAGCAAATTTCTCTCATTATATCCCTTCTATAGATCTAGCTATCAACTGGAAGTTGTATATCCTTAAGACCTGATCGGTAAGATCCAGTATCCTGGGCTCTATAGAGGGTGAGCTGACATGTAAACGCTGCTAGGTCCCCGAAAGTACCGATCTAGGTGACCTCTTGGCATCATTTTCTCCAAACTCACTCTTTTA
>CAZFIJ010000080.1:0-17862 GCA_964519515.1 uncultured Nitrososphaerota archaeon | reverse complement strand
TCACAGTTTAATAAAATAAAAAGATATCATCGATCGGTGCCCTCTTTGGAGGTCAGGGTCGGTGTAGTTGGGTGCGGTTGGTTCGGCTCCGCTCATGCTAGAGTTTACAGAGCTATAGGAGATGCTAAACTCGTTGCTGTGGCTGATAAAGATGAGAATGCTGCGAGGAGGCTCGCGGAATATTACCATGTGAATTACTATACTTCAGTCGAGGGGATGATAAGGAGAGAATCCCTAGATGCCGTTAGTGTAGTTGTAACACCGCAACATCTATTTGAGGTCACTAAGGAGGCCTTGGAGCTTGGAGTCTCCGTTCTAACGGAAAAACCCATCGTAACTAATAGGAAAGAGCTCTCAGTCCTCTCTTCTCTCGTGAAGAAGGGTGGTATCTTCATGCCTGGCTTCATAGAGCTCTTCAATCCAGCTGTGATGAAGTTAAAGGAACTCTTGAAGGGGGGAGTCATAGGTAGTATCTCCTCAATTTCCTCGAGGAGAGCTGGTAGGCTCCCTAAGAAGGTCCTTGGATGGAAGATAGGGGTTGTCTTGGATCTAGGGATTCATGAAGCTTATGTCCACCGCTATCTCATGGACGAAGACCCTCTAAATTCTCTATCTTACACAAATAGGCTTCTCAATGATGGAGAGGGTGAGGATCTAGCCATACTGATCTTCTCATATCCGAACAGCGTGACAGCAATAATAGAAGCTAATTGGCTGACTACAGCTGGGATAAGGAACATGACGATCACTGGAGAGGATGGGAGCATATTTCTCGATTACGCGGACCAGTTCATAAGAGTGGAGAGGGGAGATCACTCCTTGATCCCTAGATTGAGGAGGGAGGAGCCACTCTATAAGGAGCTCTCACATTTCATAGAGAGCATCAAGGGAGGAAAGGATCCTATCGTAGGGTTTGAATTCGCGGAGAGCGTCCTCAATAATATCTTCAACGCGATGGATAGGAAGGTAGTTCCTATGTGAGCTAGCTGAAAGATCAGTGATTTCACATTTGAGTGTACCACGACTGAGATCTACGAACTAACCCAATGAATTATCCTTCGATCTTTCCTCTTTCGTTAAGTAGAGATTTAGACCTAAAAATTATATTTCGAGACACTTACTCAAAGATTTTAAGTTAAATTCTCCTGAGGACTTATTCTCAAGGTGGAGCGAATGGCGAAAGTCCGAGGCATCTTAAGGGACGGGTTCGTCTACGTTAAGGGGGATTTCGATAAGTTATACAAGCAAGGCTACGGGGAGATCGTTGACGGCTCCCTCGAGATGCATCCTCTAGAAGCTTCTTACTTAATTTGGGATCAGAAAATGGAGGTCTTTGATGAAAATGGAGAAAATGTCAGTTTTGAAAACCTGTTAACTATAATGATCTCCGATCCCACTGCCTTCCTCAAGTACGTGGTCTATAGCGATCTCAGGAGGAAGAACAGACTGATCGTTTATGAGAGGGCTACGGAGTTCCTCAGGCTCTACCCAAAGGGAGCATCCATAGGGGAGAGAGCCTCGAAGCAGCTGGTCCTTCCCCTCTCGGAGGATCAACCTATAACCCATTACCAGATACTGGCCTCCCTCGAGAAGGTCATGAAGCTCAGGAAGGAGCTCATACTAGCGGTCGTGGATGATGAGATGAACGTAACATATTACGAGATAGAGAAGTTCTCCCCTAAGCCAAAGGAGAGCAGTTTGAAGGATATCCCTGAGAAATCCGGAATTCTCATAGGTGATAGAGTACTAATATTTGAGGATCCATCCGGACTTTACTCTAAGGGTTTCTGGGGACACCCAATAGGGATCGAGAAGCCGGAGCCATTCAAGGATTACGAACAACCTCTCCAACTGCCTCTGATAGAGGCCCTCTACTTAGTCTCGAGGGGGAAGCTGAGGGTCAGGGACCCTAAAGGAAATATTATGGGGTTAGAAGAGCTGAGAAGGATCTTCTCTGTGGTTAGAGATAATGCTGAAGTGAAGGAGAAGGTATTCTCCTACTGGAGGGATCTAGGATATATCCCGAAGGCCGGCTCGAAGTACGGGGTCGATTACATGATATATGAGAGGGGACCGGGCCTCGAGCACGCACCTTACCTCTGTATCGCGAGTGATGTAAGGGGGAAGGTAAGGCCCATAGATCTGATAAGAGCTGGTAGACTCGCTACTTCAGTCAGGAAGGAGCTAGTAGTATCCTTAGTCTCTGGAGAAGAGGTATTGAGCTATAAGTTAAGGTGGTTCAAGCCATGATCCTCTTAGCGAATTCCTCAACAGATATCCCCTTAGATCTCGCGAGATCGAGATCTATAGCGAGATACCCAGATTTCAGCTCTCTAGCATCATCTATCTTGAGCATGTAGAAGTTCCCCCTCCTCTCCGATGTGAACTTCACAGCGACCCATGGTTCAGCTCCTATAACGGATGCTAGTGAGTTTATGGACTTGACCTCCTCTGGGGGGATGTATACAGCCTCCTTAGAGGAGACCTTCACTTCTATCACAGCTATCCTCCCCCTGAAGCCCGCTATTATATCTGTAGATGGGTGAGCTGATGCCCCACTCCCAGCTACTCTCACGGCCCCTATCCCTAGCCTCCAGAACTTATCAAGGAGATCCCTCTCAGCCTTTGTGCCCTTTCTCTTGACCTTCATTTGTTCCCACCAGTCAGGTTTATCGCTCCCTCAGGAGTCACCAATATAGTGTCCTCGTATTGAGCCACGGGCCTCCCGGAGGCCTCGATGAGAGGAGGGTAGGGGAAGAGCGCTCCCTTCTTAGTCAAGCGAATCAAGGCTTCATTCACCCTCACCCCCATCTCATTCCAGATCCACCTCTCGCAGAAAGGCAATTTGCTGTAATTTCTCTCTATAGATTTGAGGACTCTCCTCTCCACTTCGTCTCGCGTCCCCACTTTCTTCCTCAGGGAGAATATGAGAGGTTCACCTTGAGATACTACGTAACCTTTAGAGTCCGGCGTAGTGACGAAAGGCTCTATCGCGAAAACGTCCCACTCCTTGATCCTATAATTCCCCCTGACTGGTATGTTCGGCACATCTATACCAGCGTGTAACTTGTAGATTTCTATCTTGTGTCCGGTCAAATTGCTTATAGGCTTATAACCTGAGGAGACTATCGTCTCGTATATCGCTTCGCTCACCTCTATCAGTTTCCTCCCAGGGGCCATCCTCTCAATAGCCTTCAGTAAAGCTTCTCTAGCTACCTCAGCCATATCCTCATACCTATCATCGAGTACAATAGTTCTAGCTGCGTCCACTATTATCCCCTTATCGTGAGCCCCCATATCGAGCTTCACTAAGGAGCTCGGGGGGATCGAGCCGTCATCCCCCGGGAATGGGGTATAATGAGCCGCGATTTGATTTACTGAGATGTTAGTTGGGAAGGCCGGCTCGTATCCCATCTCCCTTATCCTACGCTCAGATTCCTCAGCTATATCGATGAGCTTAGCTCCCTCCTTTAATCTACTGACGAAATTTTCTAAGATAGAGGAATGCGTCTCACCTAACCTCAACATAGCATCTATGCGATCCTCATCCATGGGCCTTCCAACTTCACTTCAACGTTGGATTAAAAAACGAATCCCGGGAGATCGGGTTATGAGGAGGATATACTTGAGGGAGGGGGGAGAAAGTATAATAGATGAGGTAGTAGATGCTCTGAGGAGAGGGAAGCTCATAATCTATCCGACAGATACTGTTTACGGTCTGGGGGCTGATGCTGAGAATATAGATGCCGTCAGGAGAGTTTACGAGGTGAAGGGGAGGCCCGAGGAGAAGAGGCTCACGATAGCTGTGAGCGATATAGAGATGGCTGAGAGGTATGCTGTAGTGGATGAAATCAGCAGGAGACTCATGGAAAAATTTTTACCAGGAAAAGTGACTTTCATACTCAAAAAGACATCTAGAGTCCCAGATATCGTAAATCCTGAGGCAATAGGCATAAGGATCCCCAATATCCCGATAATATTGAGGATCATAAGGGAGTTCGGGAGAGCTATAACAGCTACTAGTGCGAACAAATCCGGAAGTCCCCCTAAGTTAGATCCTGAAGAAGCCGCTATGGAGATAGAAGCTGATCTCCTCTTAGATTACGGAAGGTTGCCTTTCAGCAGACCATCGACGATAGTGGATTTAACGAGAGGGGAGCCTATATTAGTGAGGGAGGGGGATGTACCATTCAGCCTCGTGATGAGGGAGTACTCGAGGATAAGATATCTCTTGGCATAGAATCGACAGCTCACACTTTCGGCGTCGGTTTAGTGGATGGGAGGGGAAGGATATTAGCGAACAAATGGCACACGTACTCCTCAGAGAGCGGAGGAATGAGGCCTCACGATATAGCTGAGCATCATTTTAATATAGCGCTCGATGTTCTAGAGGAGGCTTTATCCTCAGCTGGTGTTTCTCCGAAGGATATATCGATTATAGGTTTCTCAAGAGGCCCGGGAATAGGGCAAGCCCTGACAGTAGGGGCCTTCATAGCCAGATCCCTCTCCTTGAAGATTAAGAAGCCTCTCTTCGGTGTGAATCATCCAATAGCTCACATAGAGATAGGGAGGGCCGTAACGGGGAGCGGGGATCCAGTGATCCTCTACGTCTCCGGAGGGAACACTCAAGTAATCTCGCATAATGGGAAGAGATACGTCGTCCTGGGAGAGACCTTAGATATAGGATTGGGGAACGCGCAGGATAGGCTCGGCAGGGAAATAGGCCTCCCCTTCCCACCCGGCCCTATAATGGATAAGATCGAAGGTAACTGGGTGGAACTTCCATATACTGTGAAAGGGATGGACCTCAGCTTCAGCGGCCTACTCACGGAATCCCTGAGGAAGTTGAGAGCTGGGTTTAAGAAAGAGGATATCGTATGGAGCTTCATGGAAGTCGCCTTCTCGATGACAGTTGAGGTCGCTGAGAGGGCCCTAGCGCTCACGGGCAAGGAGGAGCTATTATTAGTTGGAGGAGTAGCCGCATCACCTAGATTCAGGGAGAAGGTGAGGAAGATGTGTGAAGAAAGGGATGCGAGACTGAAAGTACCCCCGCCAGATTTAGCGAGGGATAATGGAGCTATGATAGCTTGGACGGCCTTCCTCTGCTATAAGTATAAGATCCTTCCCCCAGATGACCCCATGAGCTCTAAGATATTGCCTGAATGGAGGGTCGATGATCTGCTCTGGCCATTGGTATAGGGTGTGAGTTATGTTCAACATATGCCTCTCCGGTATGACTGGTACGGGAAAGAGCACACTAGCGAGGAAGCTAGCAGAGAGATATGGGCTCAAAGTCGTATCCGGTGGGGAGATACTGAAGGAGATAATTGCGGGGAAGGAGAGCTTGGGAGATCCAGGTTGGTGGGAGAGAGAACAGGGTGAATTAGCGCTGGAGCGTAGACTTGAGGACTCAAAGTACGATCTAGAGGTCGATAGGAGGCTGATGGAACTCGCTAAGGAAGGTGGATATATTTTGGATTCCTGGACGATGGCCTATCTTTTAGACTGCGATTCCTGTATAAAGATATTTTTAAAAGCGGATTTCGAGTCAAGAGCACTTAGGGTTGCCGAAAGGGATAAGATAAGTATAGAGGAAGCTAAGAGGAGGATAATGATTAAGGAGGAGAGGAGCTATAGGATATATAAGGCTCTATATGGATTCGATATCGGTAAGGATCTGAGCCCATTTCATCTCGTGATAGATACCACTGTACTCAGCCCAGATGATGTATTCCGTGTAGTGAGCGCATATATAGATTGCCTGCTAAATAGTGGTAATATTTTTCCATAGAGTCTGACTTATTATTAAAATTTTTATTGATGATGACGCACCTAGACTTCAAGGTTAAAATATCTGTAATACATATATACGGGGAATGCTGACGAAGGAACTGAGCAGGGAAGTTGAGGAGATAAGAAGGAGATTTGGGATAGTCGGTAGGAGAGAGGAGTTAGCTAAAATGTTAATAGCTGCCAGAGGGAGAAAGCACATACTTCTAGAGGGCCCAGTAGGTGTCGGAAAGACATTCCTAGCGAGAGCCCTTGCTGAGTATCTCTGTAGAGATTTCATAAGGATAGATGGTGATGAGAGGCTAGATGAGAACAAGCTCCTCGGTTATTGGGACCCACCTATCGTCCTAAAGATGGGATACGTTGAGGAAGCCTTCGTACCAGGTCCGCTAACGAGAGCTGCTCTCTCGGGATCGATCTTATTCATAAATGAGCTGAATAGACTCCCCGAATCCGCTCAGAATGCATTATTACCAGCTATGGATGAGGGGATAATTCAAATACCTCACCTAGGTACTCTGAGGGCTAAGGAAGGCTTCTTGATAATAGCTACTCAGAACCCTGAGGAGGACATAGGGGTCTATAGATTATCTGAAGCTTTGAGGGATAGGTTCGTCCTGATAAAGTTAGGGTATCCGAGCAGGGAGGAGGAGATAGAGATAGTTAAGGCTCAAGTACCCGATGTAGAGGAGAGTATAGCTGAGATAAGCGTTGATATAGTGAGGAAGACTAGGGAGCATCCTATCATAATTAGGGGATGTTCCGTCCGCTCCTCAATAGATTTGGCGAGGATAACGAGTCTGATGGACGGTGGGGATGAGAAATGGTACACCTCGGCCCTAATGACACTACCTCAGAGGATAGAGACAGGTGATTCCAGCGTAGATAAGGAGAGCTTAGTGAAAGAACTTGTCAGATCGGTTTTAGGAGGATATAAGGGGGATTTTCCCATCCAGAGGGACCTGCAAAGGTCCCGATGACGTTTGAATTCGAGAAAACTCATATACATCATCAGAGGGAGTTCACTAGCTTAGATTACGATAAAATGAAGGAAATAGCAAATTATTATCTGATTAATGGCAACCTGAATGGTCTCTTGGCTCTCTCAAACTACAGCCAGATATTAGTAGCTGAATTGATCTCTGAGAGTGGTTTTCCAGAGAGAGCAATTCTCTCGATGGAGAGGGATCCGGAAGCAGCTGTTAAGTTGTATAGGCAGGTGAGATGGAAGCTCAATGAGAGATCTAGATCTCTCTTCAAGAGATTGATAGCTAAAATAGTGATAAAGATTTCATCTGGAGACTCGAGAGGGTTTTCAGTGAACTCTAAGGAATATTCGAGGGCCTATTCTCCGGGAATGGAGTTCGATCTCGAGAAAACCATTGAGAGGATGATAGAGAGATGCAAGAAAGTTGATGAAATGAGGTATGAGGATATAGTGGCCTCCGATAAGAGGAGAAGGGATAAGTCCCTTATAATGATCTTGGATTCGAGTGGATCGATGACCGGAAAGAAGATATTAGTAGCGATGATGATAGCAGCTATAGCATCTCATAAGCTGAGAGGCGGAAGGTATGGTGTGGTGGGATTCAACAGCACAGCCTTCGTGATAAAATCTCCCATGGAGAATAAGGATTCTGTGAAAGTAATTGAGGAGATACTTGATTTAGTCCCAATCGGATATACAAACATATCAGATGGCCTCAAAAAGGGATTAGAGATATCGTATCATCTCAAGAACCCTAAGTACCTCCTCATAACTGATGGGGAGTATAACGTGGGCGAGGATCCTAGGAAAGTCGCGAGGCGTTTCAAGAACTTATGCGTCATTCATACGAGAGGGAAGAGGGATTCAAGAGGATCTGTCCTATGCAAGGAGATAGCGAGAATCGGGGGCAGCAAATACTTCGTTATAGATGACATAAGGCAGATCCAACGCGTGATGAGGAGTATCCTAGATTGATCGCTTAACTCATCTATGCAGTGGGTTCTAGATGGAGGAACGATTAAATAGATGTCCAGTTGGGTGATGGTGGCGGGGGTGGCCGAGAGGTCCAAGGCGCCAGCCTTAGGAGCTGGTGAGCATCAGGCTCGCGTGGGTTCGAATCCCACCCCCCGCATTCAATTTCAAGCTCGGAGGATCCTTTGAAAAATTAAGTAACTATGAGCTAATGTATATCCTTCGAAGTCAATAGATAACGCTCTCAATCACGCTTACAGCCCTTCCCAAGAAATCCCAGTTTGAGAACCTTTTCCTGAATTCCATAGCTCTCTTCGAGAACCCATCGTCCTCAAGGAGGATCCTCAGATGATTAAAGAATTCCTTTTTAATTTTCTCCTGCTCTAAGTTGATTCCCAGCCCTAATTCCTGAACGCTCTTCGCGTTCTCGATCTTCTCCGTCTGACCAGGAACTGGGATAAGTAGCAGCGGTTTTCCGCAGAGAAGGGCCTCTGAAATTATCGTGTGGCCCGCTCTTGAGACCACGACCTTAGCCCTGGAGAGGAAATCCCACTTATTCGGGAGCCAGCTGTAAGCTGTAACTCTATCAGATAGCTTCTCTATCCTTAGATCCCCGGGATCCCCTAGAGAGATGACGAACTCCAGCCCTCTCAGGTCCTCTGGCACTTCCCTCATGAAATCCAAAAGCTCTGAGATTAAAGGCTTCCTCTCAGCCTCTGGCCCCGATATCATTATCAAAACTACATTTCCTTCCCCTTCACTGCATTTGGGCTCGAGTAAGGGACCTGAGAAGACGAGCCTATCCATTAGTGCTTTAGGGAGGTCTGATGTGTGATACTTAGATATGCTGAAGGGAGGGGGAAAATCCGCAACTATAGTAGCTTGAGAAACAGCCCAGAACCTAGTTATCATAGAATTTACTATAAATTCGACTTTTTTAGCTAGAGATCTCCCGAGGATCTCCCTTCTCCACCCAATTATGAGGGGATGAAGTAGTAGCTTAGGTTGATTCAGCACTGAGACCGTGGGGAGGCCTAAGTACTCTGATGCGATGAGTGTCTGTAGTCTAGAATCAGAGATCACTACATCAGGAGATATTGCTTCAAGATTCTTCTTCTCCTCTAAGATCTGAGATATGAATTCTCTGAGTATATTCGGATCCTTAAGAGTCCCCCAGAAATCTGGAGACCCATCTTCCTTACTCTTCCATAGGATCTCATCCCCTCCTCCCAGCACCTCGAACTTACTCGCCTTTAGGTAAGAATAAGCATCCCCCCTCGCTGAAAAATATACTGAGAATCCCTCCTCTATCAATCTATCAGCTAAGTTCGCGCACCTAGAGGCGTGACCGTATCCTATACCTAGGGGAGATATATAAGCTCTCAGCATTTATCCTAGTTCCCTGATTACTACCTTTCCATTAGGGCTTTCCTCAGTGAAAATTAATGCTGAGAACCTGTAGACTTCAGTGCCCTCTGAGAGCCAGCAACCCGGGCGCATCCAAGCCTTGATGCATGTCTGATCTAGGAACTCCTCAGGGCTCCAGGAGTACTCAACAGCTACTTGCGGAAGGAGAAGCCCGGAAAAACGATTCCTTCTCACTATCAACCCATGTTTTCCTACAACTATGAGTTCTGGAAGTTCCTCTCTTCTGCTCACCATCGTGTCTATCCTCTCTGGGGGAGTGAGAACTGAGACTTCGATAGTGACCCTATCGATCTCATCCTCGGATAGAGGAGGGAACCTGGGGTCTTCGAATGCTGCTGCTAACGCAGCCCTCACGACCGCCTTATATAGAGGATATATAGGCTCCGGGAACCCTATACATCCCCTGAGCTCACCTTCAGGATATGTATTCAAGGTTACGAACGCACCTGATTTCTCCTCGAGCTTCGGATATGGTGGCTTTATCTCCAAGATCTCCCTATTCGTGAAGAACGAGACTATGGACATCCTCGCCAACCTGACTAAGAATGACCCCTCATCTAGTTCGAGATGCATCAAGCAATAAGATAGTCTAATAAATTAGCTTTGCCCTTGTGACTTATGCATATACCCAGGCTGCTGATAAACTTCAAGGCGTACGTGGAGTCATCGGGCGATAGGGCAATTGAGATATCAAAGTCAGCTGAGAGGATCTGGAGGGAGACCGGGGTTCTGATAGGAGTATCCCCGAATATAGTAGATCTCAGGTATGTCTCCTCCTCCGTTGAGATACCTGTATTCGCTCAACATGTGGACCCAATACCAGCAGGCGCTTATACAGGACACGTCCCCCCCAGTTTAGTGAAGGAAGCCGGTGCGAGCGGCTCTCTCCTAAATCATTCGGAGAAGCAAATCTCTCTGAGGCATATATCCGAATCTATACGCATGATGAGGGATTTGAAGCTCCTCTCCATAGTTTGCTCACCGACTCCATCTGAGTCAGCTGCTGTCGCTGCTTTATCGCCAGATGCGATAGCTGTAGAACCGCCTGAGCTCATAGGTAGCGGAATTCCAGTATCTAAAGCGAAGCCAGAGGTGATATTGAACTCGCTGAGGTCCGTTAGAGTAGTGAATTCTGCTATACCACTCCTCTGCGGCGCTGGTATATCGAGTGGTGATGATGTCAAAGCTGCTCTAGAACTGGGAAGTTATGGCATCCTTGTGGCCTCAGCAGTAACGAAAAGCCCGGATCCTCAAAGAAAAATAAGGGAGTTAGCTGAGCCAATAGCTTCATTCACTCGTGCCTGAACTTTCCTTCCAATTTCTTCAGGACCTCCGGGAGCGTAGTGTACTCCATCTCCTCCGGGCCCAGTCTGTGAGGCATGAAGGGACCATGCCTCCTCATGTAATCTGCTATAAAGTTCGCCATCCTCCTGGTCTCATCGAAAGCCACGTCTGAGAAGAGGTCGCTAGGCCCTATGAGCTTCGAGTCCTTCACTTGGAATCCCAGAGCCACTATCCTAGGTGGGCCATCGAACCTAGTCGGCCTCGCGTCTCTCTCACTCACTGGCATCAGAGGGCCTGTATGAGAGCCCCTCATCCATCCAGCTACTAGGAAGGGGAAGGAGAATGGCTCAAGTATCTCGCCCAATGCTGGGAATCCTGCTTGAGCTCTTAATATCGCGACGGGATCGTCCTTACCCACGTACTTCCCAGCTATTAAACTGAGCCTCGTCGTGCTTACCGAAGCCGCTATTTCCCTATCGACCTTCCTGAAGACCCTCCTTATCACATACCTCGAGGGCGTCCCTATTATCGATAATATATCGTACATATCCTCAGGGGAGGATAGCTCCACTACCTTGCTCTCAATGACATCCATTATCTCGAATATGAAGCCTGAATGCAGCTTGGGATCTATAACGAGCCCAGCTGTGTTGAAGGGATCCGCGAATATCTTAAATATCGGCAGGTTGAAGGCTCCTGGTTCAGTTTTATCAGCCATGAAGACTACTATTGGATCGGAGGGCCTCTCCTCGAATTCCATCTCAGCCACTCCCGGCCCCATCCCCTTGAGATTCCCAGAGAAAGCGTCCTTAAGCAGATCTTGGCCCGCTCCATATAGGCCCAGCTCCTTAGCTGCATCAGCGCATCTCTTGAATACTTCCCACGCCAATCCATGCACTTCAGAACTATCCACTCCCTTCCTATGCGTCATTATGAGTTGGAGATCGTCCCCAACAGAGGTAACGTAGAAATCTTCTATAATTCTCGAGGATTTTGCTTCAGCTAGTTCGCTCACAGCTATCTCCTTAAGCTTGGGATGAACGATATGATGGCCCGCGAGGCTCCCGATATCTGCTTTTATGACGGAGACCGTCGTTCTTACCATGATCTCCCCCCTTCATTCACCATCGTAAAATAAAAATATGAGGTATTACTCGAATACTAGATATCCCTTCCTGGCTAAGATATCCCTGAGCTTATATACAGCTCTCTTCACATCCGATTCCTTCTTAGCCCCCGTGCAAACGAGACTCCCTGAGGCGAATATGAGGAACACTACATCCGGATCTTTCATCCTGAAAATGAGGCCTGGGAATTGCTCGGGCTCATAGAGAGTATTTTCAAGCTCAAGAGCGAGTTTCTCTATATCCACTTTGACGTGAAGTCTAGCTGAGGCGACTATGTTCTCCGCTTTTATCAGGGGCCTCCCTCTCACCTCTATCCCGTGTCTCTGGAGCACTTCTATCGCTGCGTTTATGGCTTTAGCCGATTCCTCAACAGATTTCGTCCCAGTGCAAACGAACTTACCGCTACTGAAAAGTAATAAGGCTGCTTTTGGTTCATCTATCTTTAGAACGAGCCCGGGGAATTTTTCTGGATCATACCTAGATTTCTTAATCCTCCTAGATATCTCATGAAGGTCCAACCTCTGCCTTATATCGGCCGAAGATACTACATTCTGTATAGCGATCTCCGGTTCTCTAATACCCTTCAGAATCCTCTGGGTCCTCTCCTCCTCTGAGATTACCTCGGAAGAATCCCCCCTCTCATCGCTTTCGAGGGACATGATTTTTCACCATATATCACATTCCTATTTAAGGCACGGTAACCACTATATATAAGTAGGTGCTCACGCATATCACGATTATCGAGACCCCTTCGCGTACGCTCAGGGCTAGGAGTCCCCTTGAAGTTCATCCGATCTTAACTTCATCTCCTTCGAGTAATCGTATATCAGGTAACCGACGATGAGACCAGCTAGTGCCACCTTCACTGGGAGTATCTGGAGCACCTCGAGGAAGTAACCTATCCAGGGCACCCTAAATAGTACGTTTCCCCTCTCATCCGTCAGGACCTTCCCGTATATATCTGAGGGCTTCCTATACCCTGGATCCGCTATCAAATTATTATCTCCCTTCGTATAAAAGATAGGTCCATCAGGCCCTCTCTCTACCTTGATTATCCTATGAACTATCATGTTCTCAGACCAGGGGACCTTGAAAACTATTATATCTCCCTCCTTGAGCTGATAGGGATCGCAACCCACGACTATTATGAAATCCCCTGGTTCTAAAGTGGGCCTCATAGAACCTGAGGTCACTACAGTGAATGGCGTAGGTACTCCGGAGATATTCGGGATTATCACTTGGAATATCAGTAGGAATAATATCAGTATTGCGATTAGGGATATTATCTCCCTCTTTATAGATCTACCTCCACTCATTTCAGATCGCCTTCACTACTTTCGGTTCCTCCTTCCTCACTTTCTTCAATATCCTATAACCGCACCTAGGACACTTGAAGTCTTTGAAGTACTCTTCCATCTCCTCCTTAGTGAAGATGTACCCGCATCTCAGGCATTGGTACAATCGAGCACCTCCCGAGCCTGAGTCATGCACACCTTTTTATATATTACTTAACGGGTTGAGCGGCTTGCGAGACTTTCATGTACTCCGCTACTCTCCTCCTCAGTTCGTTCAGCTTCTCCTCACCTATCTCCTCGAGCCAATCGTTCCTAGCTCTCGCTATCAGCTCCTTATACCTGTTCCTAACTGTGACTTCTGTGACATTAGCTGCTTGTGCTAACTCCCTCTGCGTCCTATGAAGCCCCAGCTCCTGACACGCCATATATACTGCTGCCGCTGCTACTCCAACGGGTTCTCTCCCCATAGTAGCTCCGTTCCTTTTCGCTATCTTTATTATCCTGATTGCTTGCGTCGCCACTTCCTCCGGTAGCGAGAGCTTAGATGCTATCAGATAGACGAAGTTCTCAGGCTTGGGTGGAGGGATCTGTATCCCCAATTTCCTGAAGAGGAACCTGAAGCTCCTTCCGATCTCCTTTTCCTCCAAAGCGAAGAATTTTGATATCTCCTCCAGAGTCTTTGGCACATCTGTCCTCCTACAAGCAGCGTAAATGACGGCAGCTACCATCGCATCCATACTCCTCCCCTTAACGAGTCCAGCCCTAGCAGCCATTCTATAGAGAGTTGCTGCATCCTCTATCGTCTCCTGCGGGAGGACTAGGGAATCTGCTGCATCCCTTATCTTCCTAAGGGCTGGCTCTATCGTCTTCTCCTTGGAATCTGCAGCGTGCTTCTGAGCTCTCTTCAGGAGATTCACGGACTTCTTACTGGCCCCCTTAGTGAGAACTATATCGGTGTCTAGACCAAATCCGGGTCTTAGAGGAGTTATAGGAGCACCAGCATGAGCTCTCTCAATATACTCATCCGAATCGAAGGCTCTCCAATCCTTAGAGAAGTCTAGTGCACTTGAATCCAGTATCAACCCGCAGTTCTGACAGACTAGGTCCCCAGTATTCGGGTCTTCGACAACATTCTTACTACCGCATCTAGGGCACCTGATCTCCTCACCGGGAGAATCTGGGGCATCCCGCCCCTCGGATTCCTTAGGCAGTTGACTCACCACCCCATTAGCATATTGCCGAAGATAATCCGAAAGTATTATATATAAATCTTTCGTCAAGCTTATAGGCTGGGTAATACGCCAGGAATAATTTTTATATTTACCGATTTATTTTATATAAAATTAACAAAAAATTCTAATAATATTATATGACTTTCTACTATACTGTATTTTATAATATTTTTTACCTAAAATCAGTAACTAGCTCACTGGAGGGTAGCGGTCCTGAGGGAGGGCTTAGGTCGTAATGTTTTTAGATCGCTACTATAACGTAGGACGGCGGCCGTAGTCTAGCCTGGACAGGATGCCGGCCCTCCAAGCCGGAGACCCGGGTTCAAATCCCGGCGGCCGCATATAAGGTATTTCTCTCATAATTTAGCGGTCTTCGAGAGGCATCATTTTAAGTGCGTAACACGCGATAGTCGGGTGTTCCATGGGGGAGGAAGTGGAGGATCTAGAGGGGGCTATCTCTTCCGCTGTGAGAGATTTAGCGAAATTTTATGGATATTCATCGGAAAAATCATTAAAATTTATATCAGATCTTACTATAGCTTTCCTCAAGGGGATCCTCTCGTCCAAGCGGAAGCTCCCGGAGCTCGCTGGGATGATGAAGGGAGATGATGAGTGGAGAATAGTGGCCTTCTACGTGAAGAGAACTCCCACTTGTAACAGTCCGTGCTTCATCTCCCATGATCTGGAGGGAGTTATCAGGGAATACGGTTTCGGAAACTCGCACTACATCGTCATGCTCAGGAAGATGTGTGAAGAGAAGTGAGAGCTTGAGAGCTCAATTCTTGATACTGATGATAGTACTTCAATGTATCCCCGTATCCTCCGAGCATGATGGAGTCAGTATCCTAGTATCTGAGAGTTTAGCGAGCTTAATCCCAACACTTCCACGTGTTAAGGAGGGAAATATGAGAATTATATTAACAAGTAATACTGAAAGGCTGAAAAATATAATTTCCAGTTACGATGTTTCATTTAATATATTACCTAAAGATGAATATAATGATAAACTTATTGAGAAGCTAGATCCACACAAGCTGGCTTATGCTCTCCTCTACGCATCGGAATCTCTCGAAGAGATCTCGGTCCGGGACATATTTGCCCTGATCAATGACACTGATAAGTTTGAGGACAAACTTTCGAGGGGAAGAGATGTCTCCGTATTATTCTACAGTTCAGATGGAATCGAATACTCCTTTCTGGCGAGTTACACAGCTCTGTTGAGGAATGCATCCCTTTTAGACGCTGAATTTAACTTCGATCCTTCGCTCTTGAGGAACGTCTCGTATGTCATCGTGGTGACGAGGCCCCTCACCAAGGATAACTATCAGAGGTACACGCGTTTGCTGGAGATAATGACGAAAATAGATGATGACCCGTATATAGATACTTCCTTCGGCTTCATCGCTGGGAACTATATAGAAACACCTTTCCTCATGCTCTTAGCTAGCGAATTACTTCAGGTTCCCCGTGAATTGGTCGGGATCTCCCTAGTTGAGGATCTCCCCCTCGCGAGGAAGGTCGAAAGAATCTCCTCTCTCATGGGCCTGCCCTCTAAGATCTACCACCCCGACTTAAGCTACTCGAACTTGACGGGGGATCTCGCCAGATCTTTGTTAAGGGGTAGGAGCATCATTTACCTATCGCTCCACGGGAACCCTTACGTTATGGCCCTGAAATCTGACGAGTATCCCGTGATCACAGCTTCTACTATAAGGGGCTCGATAATCCCCGGATCTATAATAATTACGCTCTCATGTGATACCCTCAAGTTCGAAGACCTGATCAACCCTGAGGAATCCGTTGCTTACTCCTTCCTGGACTCAGGCGCTCTAGCATACATAGGCTCAACTAAGGTGGAATTCAGCGTCGGCTCGGAGTTCGGGACTTCTTACCCGGATCTAATGTTAATGCTTCTGATGAGTGGGGAGAGCTTGGGGGATGCCGTCAGGATAGTGAACAACTTACGCATAAGGGAATCGAGAGGTAAGTCCGGTGAGGGAGCTGCGAATGAGCTACTCTTAGGAGATCCTACCCTCAAGTTGAGGCCGAATAACCTCCCCTTCGAGGTGAGAGAGGAAGAGGGGGTCTATCGGATAAGGATCATGAATGAGACGCCAACTATATTCTTGAGGGTACCTGAGAGAGGATCTCCTTCTATCGATTCTGATAAACCGAGTTTATACTCAAATTGGTTCGAGGATGATGAAGGGACTTTCATATATATAACTACGCTATCGACTGCTTACGCAGGTTACTTCAGTCCGGGGGATAAAATTGAAGTTGAGATAAGGGAGAGCGTTGATTTTATGAAGCTTCTGCCATATATCTCAATTCTAGTGATAGTTTTAGTCACGATATCGATTCTCCTCAAACTCCCCAGGGGATCCCGGTATTATTTATAAATGAGTCAAGTTGACTTAAGTGGGCCCCGGTAGCTCAGCCCGGTCGGAGCGCCGCCTTGGTAAGGCGGAGGGCGCGGGTTCGAATCCCGCCCGGGGCTTATATGAAAGAGGGGTGTTAAGGTGGTACTAGCGACAGCCCTGGGGCTCAGATTTGATGGAGGAGTCGTGCTAGCTGCAGATAGGAGAGTCTCTTATAATGGATTCATCCTGAGTAAGTCCGCTAGAAAGGTATTCCTGATAAATGAGAGAGTAGGTGTGTCTACAGCCGGT
This sequence comes from uncultured Nitrososphaerota archaeon, assembly GCA_964519515.1. Classification (GTDB taxonomy): domain Archaea; phylum Korarchaeota; class Korarchaeia; order Korarchaeales; family Korarchaeaceae; genus Korarchaeum. The sequence goes on along the minus strand of CAZFIJ010000080.1, from coordinate 1,074 downwards.
CTACCCGGCGACTTCCAGGAGCTCGTGGATGTCCTAAAGTATAACATAACTATGTATGAGCTTGAGAATGAGAAAGCTGCTACTCCAACGAATGTCGCGAAGTTGCTCTCAATAATGCTTTATCAGGGAAGATTCAGTGGGATATATTACGCTGAACTCGTCGTCGGGGGAATAGATAATAGCGGCCCCAAGATATTCGTCTTAGATCCCGCGGGAGGCTTAATGGAGGAGAACTTCTCTGCTGTGGGAAGCGGAGCCCAGATAGCGACGGGAATACTGGAGAGGTTCTTTAGGGAAGGTATGAGCGAGAAGGAAGCCGTTGAGCTCGCTGAGAGGGCTATGAGGGAAGCTATATCTAGAGATGCCCTCTCCGGTGATGGCATAGATCTCCTCATAATAACGAGTAAGGGAAGCAGGATGGAGTTCGTACCTGTTAGGACAGCATGAGGAGATTTTGAATGAGCCAGATAGATAGGGAGAGATTGAAAAACATATTAATTGATCTAGTAGGGATAAAGAGCTTCAGGGGGAAGGAGGGAGAGCTCGTATACTACCTCCAGGATCTACTAGCTAGGTATACCGATAAAGTTGTGCATCAACCTGTCAAGGACTGCGCCGGAAACTTGATAGCATTCAAGAACCTGAAGGAGGATAATATCCTCTTCTTAGCTCATACAGACACATTCGAGTTATATTCGGATTGGACTAGGAACCCATGGGGAGAGTTAGAGGGCGATACCTTCTATGGATTGGGGGCTTACGACGATAAGGGCGCCTTAGCAGCGATGATAGAAGCTATTATGAGCCTCCCAGAGGGTGAGGGGAAGGGCGTCGTATTAGCAGCTGTTTGCGATGCTGAGGGGTTCAGCAGGGGGACCTATGAGCTCTTGAGGAGCAACTTGCTTCCGAAAGTGAGGGGCGCGATAGTCGCAGGGCCAACGAACATGAGGATATTCAGAGGGGCTTACGGGAGGTTCGTGTTCGATGTAGATGGGGTGGGCGTCTCATCTTTGGGAACCGGGGAGGCCGGCGTTTACGCTATAAAAGCGGCTGCTCAGAGAATACCTTTTGGTA
>CAZFIJ010000079.1:0-10588 GCA_964519515.1 uncultured Nitrososphaerota archaeon | reverse complement strand
CATACAAGCTCCTCACGGGCTTCAGGGGGATGGAACCAGTCGATATAGATGCGATAAAGGACGCTCTGATAAGAGCCGGGAGGATAGGGGTTGAGAACGAGGAGATCGTTGAGATGGACCTCAACCCAGTGATAGCATACCCCAAAGGTATAAAAGTGATCGACGCGAGGATAATCTTGAGGTGAGGGCTTGGCGAGGAAGATATCGGAGCTATATGAGATGCAGGTATATTCGAGCGATGGCGTCTTCCTAGGAGTCACTGAGGACTTCACTTTCGATGATGTAGAGGGTAGACTCGTTGAAATAGAGATAAACACAGGGAGGAGGGGGGAGAAGAGGAGGATCCCTTACGATTCAGTCAAGGCTTGCAAGGACATATACATAGTGGAGATATGATCATCTCCCCTTAAACTCCGGTTTTCTCTTCTCCAGGAAGGCGTTTATCCCCTCGCTCGAGTCCTCAGTTGAGAAGACGAGGCCGAAGGCTAAGGATTCAGCGTCATATTTTTGACCGTTTAGTAAAGCTTTATATATCGAGATAGCTACTGGAGGCCTCTCAGCTATCTTCATCGCTAGATTCCTAGTTTCCTCTTCTAGGTTCTCGTGCTTAACGACCCTGTTGATCAGACCTATCCTCAGGGCTTCATCCGCAGTTATCATATCCCCAGTGAACATGAGTTCCTTAGCCTTAGAGATGCCAACTAGCTCAGGGAGCCTGAAAGACCCCCCAGCCCCAGTTATTATTCCTAGAGTTATCTCAGGTTGGCCGAATTGCGCTCTCTCACTCGCTACCCTTAGATCGCATGCCATAGCTAACTCGAGCCCTCCTCCGAGAGCGAATCCATTTACCATAGCTATGACAGGCTTTGGAAACTCATATATCTCCCTGAAGGCCCTGTTCAACCTTTTAGATAAGTTGAACGCATCTATGGGACTGATGCCCTTGAAACCCCTTATATCAGCTCCTGCGCAAAACGCCTTACCCTCCCCAGTTATCACGACTACTCTTATCTCCTCCTTCCTCGCTTCCTCCAGCGCTGATAAGATCCCGAGGACCATATCCTCATCTAAGACGTTCAATTTCTCCGGTCTGTTCAACCTTATCCAAGCGATCGGAGGACTCTCTTTATAGATCACTGGACCGAAATCCTTCTGCTTAATACTATAATCGAAGAACCCCTTGCCTGAGCTAATACCTAACTCGCCTCTCGCTACCTTCTCGCTTATCAGAGGATCGACAGCGTATTCAGGGAGGCCGAATTCCTTAGCTTTCCTCTCTATGATGCCCTTTATTTTATCCAATCCGTACTCATCAGCCATCCTCAGAGGACCCTTAGGAAAGTTCAGCCCCAGGATCACAGCTCTATCGATCTCCTCAGCGGAAGCTACATCGTTCCTGAGGAGCCAAGCCGCTTCATTCACTGCCATGCAGAGCACTTCCATAGGATCGAAATCCGCATCCGGATTAGGTGGGATCTGAGGCCTTCCCTTGCTCCAGTCATAGAAACCATGGCCTGTCTTCGCACCCAACATCCCCTTACTTACTAACTCTGACCACTTAGGGCAGGGCTTGAGTGTGAAGCCCCTCCTCACCATAGCATCTATTATATCCCTCATCACATCCAAGCCTATGTAATCGGAGAGCTCGAAAGCCCCCATGGGAAGCCCAGCTTTCCCCTTCAAGGAGCTATCTATGAGGATTATATCCTTCCCTTCCCTCTCAGCTATGAGGCAAGCTTCATTAAGCCATCTGACTAATATCCTATTCACTATGAATCCTGGGACGTCCTTCTTCACTAGTATGGGCTCCTTCCCCATCGATTTAGCTAACTCAATTGTCTTCCTCACGGTCTCCTCAGATGTCCTATCGCCCCTCACGACCTCGACGAGCCTCATTAACTGAGGGGGATTGAAGAAGTGCATCCCTACGAATCTATCGGGCCTTGAAGTGACTGATGATAACTCCGATATAGGTAAGCTACTGGTGTTAGTTGCGAATACTGTATGAGAAGGAGCTATCCGATCTATCTCCCTGAATATCTCTGCTTTAATATCGAAGACCTCTGGGACAGCTTCTATAACGAAATCAACATCCTTTACGGCTGATCCCAGATCCGTGGTCCCATGTATCCTGCTTAAAACTGACTCCATCTCTTCCTTACTGATTTTTCCCCTCTCCAGGAATTTATTTAAGCTCGCTCTTATTCTCTCCATCCCCTTTTGGACGAATTCATCGCTCACATCCCTTAAGTGGACCTCATAACCTGCCATCGCAGCTACTTGAGCTATACCATGGCCCATCGTTCCAGCTCCTAAAACCGCTATCCTCATGATATCCCCGAGCGAGAGGGGGGATTTCAAGAAAAATGTTTTCGTTCAAGCGAAGGAAGCTATGAGTTCCTTCTCCCTCACGGTATCTTTCTCCTCGAAGAGATAGAGCTTAGCCATATTAGTGCCTTCCTCGAGGATCGCTACAACTGGGATAACCCTTCCCATTCCATCCTCAGCTACACCAACGTAGATGACCAGAGGGGGCAGTTCATAATCGTATACTCTCCTCACTTCTGTGATATCGAGGCTCCTTATACCTCGGGGAGGATTGGGGAAATCGGTCCAATCGATCACCATCACAGCTACCACCGAAGTTTCAGCTGAGTAGTATATTATAACTGTAATTCAACGATTGACGTACTTAATGGGAAGTCGATTGCGGGGTCCATCGAATGATAAAAAATTTGAATTTTTCATCAGCTACACTTACCCTAATACTCCTAACACTTGAAATATTTATAAGTAAATCCTCGCTCAAAGTCTGGGGAGCGTATGCCCTGCGGTAGGAAGTCCTCAGCTAAGAAGGGAGTTAAGGAGAAAGAGGAGGTAAAACTAGACGACTTATCTAAAAAGATATTAGATGCTATGAAAAAGTTGGGAAGGCCTGCTAAATGCGGAGAAATTGCAAAAGAGTTGGGAGTACCTGTACAACAGGTAACTGGGAAGATGAGATCCCTCGTTAAGTCTGGATTGGTCAAGAAAGCTGAAGAAGGGACATACAAACTTCCTTAACCCCTTTTTATCGCGTCAAGGAGCGACTTAGTATGAGAGAGTTTAAGTAGATGCTGTTCGCTCACATCAGTCTGACCGATCTGATGAGCTTCGATGTAGCGTGAGATATAGTTGGAGGCCCTTATGTAGAGGGATCTTATGAGGCTTTACTGGGATCCTCTGGAAAATGTCCCGCTAATCTCGAGACGCTTAGGGGAAACCGTTACAGTTCCGATATCCAAGGTCAGCGACCCGAGGCCTGCATTCGATTGGGATCTCAAGCTATTGAGAGGGGTCCTTGAGGATCAATTCGGTGCGGGAGCTTATGAGGATCTTATAATCAATGAAGTAGTCCTCCTGGGCAGAGCACCGTATTTAGATACATCATATGAGGTAATATCCGATGGAACTATATTAGGGCATCTTTTCTTCGATATATATGAGTTTAAGTGGTACTTCAGGCCCAATCTCCCCTCTCTAGTGAGGATAGGGCACAGAATCGAGAGGAAGAGTATATACGGCAGGAGAGGGGAGGAGATAGGGGAAGCTAGGCCAGGAGATCCGAAGTACTTACTACTCGAGAACGGAATTGCTGAAAGAATTGGGAATAAATACGTAGTTATTAAGGAATTTAAGAGGGCGAGGGAGCCATTAGATGTCAAAAATAGCTGGAGTAAGGTCATCTCGGTGAATGAGCCTTCAGTCTTATCTAAAGAGTTCGAGTCCATCAGAATGATTTGGCGATTGACGAAAGGGAAGAGAGCCATAGTGTCCTTCTCGGGAGGTAAGGATAGCTCAGTACTGTTGGAAATCGTGAGGAGGAGTGATATTGATTTCCTGACTTACTTCAACGATACCGGATTGGAGCTCCCTGAGACTATCAGCTTCGTTGAGAGTATCGGTTGCGATATAATCGGGGACGCTGGCGATTCATTTTGGAGGAGTCTCGACCGCTTCGGCCCACCTGCAAGGGATTACAGGTGGTGCTGCAAAGTGATAAAGTTGATGCCGACCTATAGGGCCCTCAAGCACCTCAGACCGGGCTTAACGTTAGTGGGTCAGAGGAGATATGAATCCTCAGCTAGGATGCGTAGCCCTTATCTATGGAGGAACGATTGGCTCCCCGGCTTCTTAACGGCTGCTCCATTGAACGATTGGAGCAACTTGCAGGCATGGCTATACATAAGGATAAGGGGTTTGAGTGTAAATCCGCTCTACTTCGAGGGGTTCGAGAGGTTAGGCTGTTACTTATGTCCGGCCTCAAGGCTATCAGATTACGGGAGGTTGAGGGAGAGGTACAGCTCCCTCTGGGAGAGATGGGAGGAATTCCTGAGGAGATACGCGAGGGGGAGGGGTTACGATACTTGCTGGCTGACCTATGGGATGTGGAGATGGGTAGACCCTCCTGAGAGGATGAGAAAGCTCTGCGGAACTGTGAGGGAGAAGCCTATAAAAGCATCTATTCATGAGACATCGATCTCTGTAAATGAACTAGATTCCGAGAGGTTCATTAACCTCTCCCGCACTTCAAGAAGTGCTATGAGGGTCCTAGAGAAGGTAATTCTCAGCGAGGATCCTATTGAAGCCCTAAGAATATTAGCTAGGGCCAATTTGTGTACGGGATGTGGTGTCTGCTTAGAATATTGTGAGAGGAACGCTATAAAGCTCTCACAGAAGGTCTCAATCGATGATTCTTGTGATAAGTGCGGCTTCTGTAATGAAGTCTGTCCCCTCTCGTCATATTTCGTGAAGTTAATCGATCTCTCATAACTTTATGTTAAGCTTGCTAGCTTCCTCCCTGAGGACAGATTCTATAGCTCCCTTGCCCCTCTCAGTCGGTTTAGCTGGGTCACCAGGGTCGCCCCGACCTTCAGCCTCTATCAACATCCCCTCGCTCACGAACTTATCGAACCTCCTCGGAGGGAGTATCGCGAAAGCCACTCTCCCTCCCACATCCAAATTCGTGACGACATCGTATCTATCTCTAGCATCAATTACTAATGCTTTAAGACCATTAAATCCCTCAGATCTGACTATAGTCCCCCAGAAGCAATCAGTACCGCTATAAATCCTCCTCTCCCTGTCTATCCTCTTCCTAAGGCCTGAAAAAATTATGGATGCGAATCTAATCCTAGCGGCATTCAGAAAATCATTAGGTGAACGGCATGATCCTTTAGCTTGAAGCCATGCCTCCCTGAGATCTCCCCCAATCCTCTCGATCCCTTCGAGCATCCCGCTGGCCTCTAGCTCCTCGAGCGGTAAGAAGCTGTAAACTACCCTCTGGACCTCACTGCTCACATACCTCAAGTCTAAGCCCTTGAGCATCTTATCTGGGACTTCCCTCAGGTATGCTGCAGCTATCTCAACTGCTAAAAGTCTAGGATCCTTCAAGCTCAAGGACCCCCGGCCAAGAGGCTTATCTCACTCATCTCAACGATACCGTTTCCATTATCTATCCATCCTATTAAGTAAGTCCCCGTCGAGAGCATCTCCATGTTCTGAGAGAGCCAGATGAGGCCCGCTCTAGTCCCATATCTAGTGACCCCAGCTACTGAACAATAGTAACCCTCTCCTATCCTAGATATCTTGATCACAGCGTAGTCGATGCTACCGTAACTAGACCAGAACTCCTTCCCATTGAACTCTACGCCACCATATAGCCCATCCTTCCTCTTCAGGAACTTGAAGGACGGGTCCCCTTGATAGGACGGATCGGCTCCCGGGCCTCCCAAAGCTATCCTGTAGATACCCGAAGCGGAACCCATCGACTTGAAGACGCTTGAGAGATCTTTATTCATACTTATATCCGTAGTAGGACCGATCACCTCGAAGGATCTAGCTTCAGGCATACCATCGTAGAGCAACCATCCGGTATCGGGCACATAATCTCTGTATACCATCGACACCCTAACTATTATGCCGAACCTCCCGCCCTTGCTGGAGATCTGACTTAACGCTGTCAGCAGCTTTACATCGAATTCCACAGCCTTACCTATCATTATCCCAGAGCCAGTACCTGCGTAAATCGTGAAGGGGAACCACTTCCTCCCATTGAAAGTGCACTCGTAACTATAACCACCTGAGAGGTCAATTCCGTTCGTCTCATTCATATCTACATCTATATCTACGAAGTAGTTCCTAGTTAGCTTCGCCCCAGGCCCTCCTAACTCGCATTTGACACCTTCCTGACTCGAGGGGACTAAGGCCAGGTAGATCCTTGAGAGGTCATCGAGCACATACACTTCCTTATAATCTATAGGGGCTATCGCCCTCCCTTGCTGCCCTGAGATCTGGGGTATTTTGTACTCCCCGTAATCGCCATCTATAGACGCTCTACCACTGTTAGAGAGGAGATAAGTTATCTTCATGGGATTCATAGCCAGGATATCGAAGTGAGCTTTGAATCTGAAGGTCCCCTTAGCGTACTTCCCGAGATCCGTATTGATCACTAATTTATCCCCAGATATCTTTATCGAACAAGAGGCTGCCTTCGTCTCCTCCCATTGTAACTTGACGTCGTTGAACGCGAGGACAGTGCAACTCCCATTCATGTTCTTAGGACTCATGTAGAACGCTAGTTGATAGTCTGCACCCTTCACTTCCCCAGAAGTTGAACCGCCTTCCCTCAAATCCAAGAATATCCTTCCCGTATAGTAATCGATCCTATCATCCAATCTGGAATACATGCTGACTTGGAAGATCATGCTCTGTCCCTCTAGTCGAACTTCCAATGATCTCACGTCCGCTTGAGGTGCGGATCTGAGCTCCAGCGGATCGTACCATATCTTAGCTGGGCTCCCCTCGACAGTAGCGAATGTGAGAAAGAGCAACATGAGGAGAGTCAAGGATCGCTTCATGAACCCACCTCCGGATTCAAGATACTTCAAATAAAAAAGACCCCTCGGACCCGTCGTCGATACGTTAGGCGTCAGCTGAATCACTTGAGGAGCTCCTCCTCATACTTTCTGAGGTGATCCACAGCTTCTTTAACATCACTGAACCTCGATGAGACTTCCTCAACGTCCTCGATGCCTATGCCTCTCTTCCCCTCGGATCTAGCTTTGACACCAGCTATACCGAGTATCTGGACAGCGTACCTCAGGGATCTCTCCTCACCTAGTCTCCTGAGGAGCTTCAAAGCATCTTCACTGACCTCTATACCCTCTTCCTTCGCTCTTATCTTGAGTATGTGCTCTATCTCATCCCCATTGTATTTATCGGTCACTATTATGACGAGCCTATCCAATAGATCTAAGGGCATCCCGAATGGAGCCTCTATCTCAGTCCCCCTTATCCTAGTTATACCTCTGTTAGTAGCTAGTATTATTATCGGGACGAGTTCGCTCTCCATCGCCCTGCTTACGAAACTCAGAGCTTCTATATCCATCATATGAGCGTCGTCTATGAACATAACGCCAGGGATTATCTCAGCCCTTCCCGCTTCCACCCAGTCCTTGACTTGTTGATCGACAGCTGCCCTCACTTCAGGGTCTATCTCCCTCTCCCCGACCCCGAAGAGGAGGGAGAAGAACCCTCCCCTCCTCCTAGCGTACATATTATCGAGATCGTCGAGGGTCATCACATAGACGAACTCCTTCTCCTTCAAGACAGTCCCCTCAGGCCTTGGGACTATTTGTTCAGCTTCCAAATCGTATGTATATGACTCCTTAGTCCTCCCTATCTTAGATAGCCTCCCGCTCTCCGCATCTATCATTATGACATCCCCTTCACTTATCCCGAACTCTACAAGTTGCCTAGCGACATTAGGGCCAACTCTGAGCCTCTTCTCCTCACTAGTAGTCTTCAGAGTTATTACAGCCTCTTGAGGGACCTTAACGAACGGATTGTATGGGCTAGATCCTGTCTTTATATCTATCTCAGTCACCTCTCCCTCATAAACTTTTCTCATTTCCCTTACCTTCACTCCTATAGCCTTCCTCATGGCCTCCATTAGCACTTCGGTCTTCTTCCTCTCCGCGCTGTATATCTCTGAGCCACTGAGCTGGATGAACGGGACTCCCTCTCCCAACTCCCTAGCTATAGCGACAGCTATAGCTGTCTTCCCTGTCCCAGGAGGACCAGCTAATAGTACTGCTTTCCCACTAAGCCTCCCTTCCCTCGCCATCTTAACTACTAATCCAGCGGCTTCCCTAGCCTTGAGCTGGCCCACGAGACCATCTGCAGCGAACTTAGCCTTCCCCCTCTCATCGAGACCCAATCCCTTTATGTGACTATGAGCACCTATCCTCTCTACCTTAACTCCCCCTATCTCCTCTATCTCCATCAGCTCACCGATCTAACGTCTGGAAGAGATTTTTACGCTTTACCCCTCCCCTTCATCCAGATGTAGAGGAGGATAGCGGCTACTATAATGACTATTATGGCGATGATGGGGATGGCCGTTTGCCTCAATACATCTTCGATACCAGAAGGAGGAGGGGTTGGCTTAACGTACGTTTCATTCAGCACTACTACACTATTCTTCAAGAGGATACTGTACCTTGAGGAGGCGACTTCATAAGTCATGTTTATCTTGAGATCATGACTACCTGGCCTGAAGTAAACTGGGACAGCTAAGATGAGCTTTAAATCCTTAGAGCCATTCATAGGGAGATCCCCTATCTTCCCGTAGATGACGAAGTTCCTTACTCTCATCATCCTCTCCCCGAATATAGAGAAGGGGGCTTCTATCTCTATGGCGACATTGCTGAGGTTGAGGGGAGCCCTATTCTCTATAGTCAAAGTCACATTCTTAGTTTCTCCCCTCATTATCTCTGTCAGAGGCTGCGGTTTCACTATTATCATTCCCCTTATGGCTATCACATTCGCCTCGATCTCAGCTACCTTATCGCCATCCTTGAATATCTCAGCGTGGAGCTTATGCGCTCCAGGACTCAGCGGTTTTATCATCACTTTATAGCAACCCATCTCATCAGCTACGCCCTCTTGGAAGAATGATCCATCTACGTAGAGTTTCGCTGTCAAATTTCTCGCGATTGGAGATGTTAAGCAAACGATTCCACTGACGGGAAGTTCTGCTGGGACGTAAATTGGAACATCTATCTTTATGGGGGCTGCGAGAGGTTGTAAGATTGGAATTAAGAGGAGTAGCATTATCGCTACTGGTAGACGCATCTCCATCCCTCTGCTGCATTAAGAAATAATATCTTTTATAAGGGTATCTATAGTGGAGAAATGATGTGTTTTTATAACCCGTTAAGCGAGGGCCAACTATCATCTATCTACCCTCTTTACTAGCGAAATTTTTAGCCTTTAAGCTGGGGCTCTCTCACCATATGTTAATAAATTCAGGCTGAGCGTGATGTGTAATTCATTAACTAATGGAACTCGCGTCCCCTAGCGGCTTTCTTAGCGTAAATCCACACTAAGAGGATCACGGCTGTCCTGTGATGAAATGTTGAGTCGCATCCGTATCGCAAGCGAAGCAGTAACCCCACTCCGACATCCAGAAACAATGTTTATTACAATATCCCTGAGGTGGAAAGCAACATGTTAACACATTATTATAGTTTACAAAACTATAGTAGCCCGATGGGGGATTCGTAGTTTTATATCTTATATACTTGCTCCATTCGTGAGTAGAATTCTTATTGATCTCCCATATCATGTCGTGATATCCGCTGTATCCACCAACATTAGTTAGATAAGCTAAATGAAAGAACTTTATCTGTATTGAGTTAACGCCGGTCCCAGGTACATTATTTCCAGAGGAGGGATCTCTACATCTCCCCGATTTCGCTAAGTTCCAATAATAATTGAAGTTAGTCGTGTAAGCGTCGGTCCAGAACTCGCCTAGAAAAGTTCCACTACTCGGTACACCTGATGAGTAGCAACCGACCCATACTCTACCGGCCTGCTGCCAGTTACTCAGATAATAGGTACCTGGGGGAGGAGGAACTCTTGGAGAACTGCAGGAAACGAGCACATATGTCTCGTTCTGGGAGAGTAAGTAGAGCATTTGATAAGCCCCGTATTGGGTCAGAGCTTTGCGTAAGTAACCCGAATAATTATTTATTTTATCGACCGTTAAGCTCATCATCTCCTCAGTGCTCATATTCTTATCGATCCAGGAGATGAGCTCAGCTAGGTATTGCAGTTCATGTCCTTGCCTAGCTATCTCGATATCCCTCTTAACTTCCTCGCTGAAATCTCCCTTCACGGCTTTCTCAGTTAAGATCCTCATATAGGTAATCATTGTAGCGAGCTCCTCTTGATACTCCTCGACTTCCAAGTAAGCTGAGAAGAGATTTTCTCTAATATTTCCCTCGGGATAGTCCGGGCCAAGATACCAGAAGTTCCTTTTACCTGATATTTTATCGTAAAGCACTGCTAACATACCAAGTCTATAAGCATTAGTATGCCTAAACTCTAACTCTTCCTGATATCTCTCGATAGCCGCTCTCATCATCTCCTCAGTGCTCATATTCTTATCGATCCAGGAGATGAGCTCAGCTAGGTATTGCAGTTCATGTCCTTGCCTAGCTATCTCGATATCCCTCTTAACTTCCTCGCTGAAATCTCCCTT
>CAZFIJ010000078.1:0-7248 GCA_964519515.1 uncultured Nitrososphaerota archaeon | reverse complement strand
AACCATTTATCCCCCAGATCCTCCTAGCTACTTCCTCTAGGGATACGGGGCTCATGCAGAGGAAATCCTCGACTAGAGGTTTGAGCTCGAAGAACCTGCCCTCCTCCCTCAGACCCTGAAGTATGTAGCAGAGGGTCCTCTGATTCATCGAGATCAAGTCCTTCAATAGGGAATCGAAATCCCAGCCGACTATGATGAAGCTCTCGTCCACACACCTCTCGATAGGCGAGAGATTCACTCCTGTAGAGTCGAAGAACTCCTTGACTACCACTTGAGTTTCGATATCCTCCCCATCGTAGAGCCCTAAGAATCCGATCGATATGGAATCAGACAACCTGACCCCAATGAAATCTAGAGAGAGCACCTTATTGGCTCTGGAGGGCCTTGGAATCATGAAACTCTTCCCTTCTAGGGCGAAGGGGATCATCTGCTTAGTTAAGATGTAATCCACAGCCCTTCTAGCGAATCTCTTCGCTAGATCCCAGTTGAGACCTCTGATCACGAACTCATAGTGAGCTTCCTCATCTATCAGCATCATCATTATCTCGGAGAGATCATCGGGCTTGAAGAGATCGATCTCTCTAGCGACCTTAAGCCAGTCTAACTTCTCTATCAAGCCAGCGGATTCAGGCTCGTGGAGCATCATGACCTTCTTCTCACCTAAGTTAGCTACTTCGTAATAGAGGGTATCTACGTGTATACCGAGGGAGAGCCTCAAGATGAGCACGAGAGTGGCCAATCCTATCCTGAGCCAAGTCAAGTCATCCTTAGGATCCAGTTCTATCGATATACCGTATGTATAATCCCTGTAAACTCCCCCCGTTTGTGTTATCACGGGGAGGGACTTGCTCTCCCTTAGCAATATCGTGCTCTTCCCTACGTTCACGGGCCTCACTTTAGAGGAACTGAGCTTCCAATAGACCCTATTTGGCACTTTAGTCCTGAGGCCGAATCCATCTATGGGTGGATCGACCACGCAAACTACTTCAGATCCGATCCTCCCTCTATAGTAGTCATCTATTATATCGGGCCTCTCCCCCCATTCTACCTTTATCCTCTCGTACTCCTCTAGCATGAAGGCTAAGGCATCGAAGGAGTAGATAGTCCCGTAATTGAAGGGCCCCTCTATAACTCCAGTTATTATCCTACCCTTCCTCCTGAAATCGAGGACGATAGAGTCATTCCCATAATCTATGCAGCCGGGCTGAAACCTCTCGACTAAGTCACAGTGACCTATATCCTCTAAGTACCTGAACTCACTGTCCTCCTTGAGGATCCTCTTGAAGCCATAAGGAGGACCGAACTCATAGAAGTTGATCATCTCCCACACTCTCTTTCCTCTCTCAGTCAAATTACCCTGTGATATGAGCCCTAACTCTGCGAGTAATCTGATCTCCTCCTCCCTCAGATGATCCCTCATCTGAGGATTTATCACCTTGAATAGACCCTCAAAGAGCATGGAGTACTTGTTAGATGGATTCACGAGAGTTATCTCGAGCGGTAGTTTGAGCCATTTAGTCATCGCGTCGGCTCCTCTCGAGAGAAGCTCCCTATCCCACCTGTATAACGGGAATATCACTGTCTCGGTCCATCCGACATCCTTCCTACCCTTCCTCCCCTCCCTCTGCTTGAACTCCCTCAAGCTATCCGGAAGCCCCAGATGAACGATCCTTATGATATTCCCTATATCTATCCCTTGGGAGAGGGTCCTGGGGCTTATCAATATCTTGAGTTCCCCAGATCTCGCTGCATCCTCTATCCTCTCCCTCTCATCCTTAGGTACTAAGTGGTGATGAGAGGCTACTTTAGTTAAACCGAACTCGTTGATCAACTTCTTCCTCAGATTCTCAGCGCTCCTTATACTGTTCGTGAATACCACAGTCACTCCTTCATCTCTCTCATAATTCGATATGATCTCAGCAGGGTCCATGAAGGGTTGAGGGCACTCTATACCCAGGGATCTCGCGATCTCCACTAGCTTATACACTTCCCTCTCGAAGGACTTATAGTCCCTCAGGGAGTTCTTGACATCCTCACCTACATCACTCGAAAGGATCTCAGTCTCATGAGCCTTGAGGCAATCCCAAATACTCCTCAAGTTCTTCCCTAATACGAGATAGACATCGTTCCTGGGCCTGAAAGGATCTCCCTTTATTATAGAGGTCTCCCTCCCATTAGTCGAAGTGAGGAATGAGGCTAGGTCATCCGGATTCCCGAGCGTTGCAGTGAGCACAGCTATTTGAGGCTTCCTCTCTGAAATCAGGGAGATTATCCTGATCATCGATAGAAGAAGAGCGATCTCCCTTGGCCCATAGAAGTCCAGTTCATCGAGGACGAGTAGCTCTAATTTCCTGAGGAAGCTCAATAGGTATCCCTTAGAGAATCTCTTCAGATCGACCAATAGGAACGCTGGGTTCGTTATAACTAAGCTAGATGAGGCAACTACTTCCCTGATGCCATGAGCCCCATGTGAAGATACTAGTAACTCCCTCCTCCTAGCGTCCAAGATCTGTGGGTTCATACCCAAGGCCCTCGAGTAATTCTCCAACCTCCTGATCTGATCGTTCGCTAATGCTAAAGTCGGATAGAGAGCTAGAGTCCTCTTCCCCCTCGCGGTATAGAAGAACCAACCCTCCGTCTTCCCGCTACCCGTCCCAGAAATCAATATGATATTCTTACCATCTTCAAGGGAATTGAGAGCCTCCATTTGATGTAAGTAAAGCTTCTTATCGGCTATCTCCCTACTCTTCCCCTCACCGATATATAATCCCGGGAAGAGATCTCCGAAACTAACCTCAACAGTTTTGGGCCTTATCCCATCCTCAGAATAAGCATCAAACTCATAACCTAAAGATCTGAGTAGGTCGGAGGATGAGATCCTCGTCAATTAGCCTACCTTTTAGGTATCCTTACCTCTAAAATCCCGTTCCTGTAAGTAGCTCTTACCCTCTCGGAGTCAGGCTCTATAGATAGCTGTATCCTCCTCAGGAGGTCTCCCGCCTTTATAGTTATCTCCTTCCCCTTCAGCCTGACTGAGATATCCTCCTTACTTATACCAGGAACCTCAGCAACTATCAGGATCTCATCCTCCAAATCTATAACATCAACAAGTTGCTCCTCCAACTCCAAACCTCTCCCCCCCTCGGATGAGGCATCAGGCTCGGGGGAGATCTCGACCCCCTCTCCCTCATCAGCGTAATCCCAAGATATATCACCGTTGATGAAGCTAGATAGATCCTCGTCCATCTTCCTCAGCAGCTCCATCACGTCCCTTATGAAGCGATCGAAGGGGTCATCATAAGGGGTCTTCTTCTTATCTCCCAATCAACCCCCCAAGCTATCGCCCGTAACCCATATTTAATCGCTTACCATCACCTCTTCTAACATCTCAATATTTGAAATACCATTCACCTTACTGACGAGTATGGATCTAGACGCTATGTCCCTGAACCTAGGGGAGTGAGTCACTACTATTATCTGAGGTATCTGGAGCGATGAGAGAGCCTCGAGCAGGGACTCTATCCTCTCATCATCCAAATGTATAGTTGGCTCGTCTAGGATGAAGCACTCTATCTTAGTTGAAACTAGATATCTAGCTATAGCTAATCTCAGAGCGAGCGCTAAGGAGATCCTCTCCCCACCGCTTAGAATATCGAATGAATAAGCTCTCCCCCCTCTCCTCAAGATGGGAGTGAAGTTCTCATCGAGCTCTATCGAATCGTAATCGAATCCGAATGAGCTGAAGATATCATTGAGCTCCCTCTCTATGATGGGCTTCGCTCTCTCCCTGAGAGAAGCTTGTATACCCTTATCCCTACTGAATATCTCTCTTATCTTCAATATCTTCGATCTGAAATTCTCATATTTCTCTTTTCTCTCCCTAAGCTTCCTCAACTTCTCAGATTTAGCTGCTAGTTCATTGATCTTCTTCTTCAGCTCACTCATAACTCCTTCAAGTTCCCCTCTAGCTTTAATTATCTCTCTCATTCTTTCCTCTGCTTCATTCAACTCGCTCCTCACTTTAGATAGTGCGGCTTCATCGAAGCCCAAGGACTCTATCCTCTCCGAGAGTTCCCTAGCCTTCTCAATATCTAAAGATATTTCCTCTGAAAGTCCATTTAAAATGCTTGAAACCCTTTCTCTCTCCCTCAGAAGCCCCTTAAGCCTCTCAAACTCTATAAAAGCTTTTTTTGATCTCTTGTATTCCTCTTCGATGTCCGTTACATTCAGCTCCTTCGTTAGTGAATTTATCTCCTCCTCAAGGGAGCTTATCTCCTGCCTCATCTTATCGAAATCCACATCGATGAGTAGTGACCTCAATCTCTCAGCTTTCTCCTTCAGCTTTTCAACTCTCTCGATATCGGACGTCAGTTTCCTATATTCAACTTCTAATTCATCCAAATCTCCCAAATGACTCTCTAGTTCAACTATTTTCTCAGATAGATCCCTTATATCTTCCTCAATCTTCCTCAAAGAATCATTAATGCTGTTAAGCTCCCTCAGGTTTTCCTTCAGCTTCTTCGATACATCATCTATCCTCTCGATCCTCTCCATAGTCAACTCTCTCTCCTCATTTAAACCAGTCAACTTCGCCTCTATCTCAGGGATCCTAGCTTCTACCTCATTTAAACTCCTCTGAAGGTTTTCCTTGAGCTTTTCTATATCTTCAATCGTGAGCTTTGATTTGCATAACGGGCACCTCTCTGGATTCATGTTCAGTTCCCTGAGGTATAATGAATATCTGTTGATCCTTTCCCTTAACGCAGCGGCTTCACTATTCAAATTTCTTATGTTTTGATCGATTTCCTCTAAACGTTTTTTAAGATTCTCGGAGAACTGTGAGCAGAATCTCAGTGCTTCCTCCGGATCCTCGGGCACTTCCTCAACTATCTCTCTCAGTGAATAGAGCTCCTCACTTGATAAAACATTTATTTCATTGATCCTCTTCAAAAGATCCTTTTCCTTCTCCTTCAGATCTGCTAATTTCATATCTAATTTAGTGAGCTCCTGTTTCTTTCTTCTCTTATTTTCGATCTCCTCCTCAATCCTCATGAAGATCTCTTTCCTTCCTTCTATATCTGAGATCTCTTCCTCTAAAGCCTTGAGTTCATCTAACCTCTCATTAGCTGTCTCAAGATTTCTTCTCAGATCTGAAAGCTTTATTGCTAAATCTCTCACTCTAGAAATCTTATCGAACTTTGATGCAATTTCCTCTATCTCCGGGAGCTTTGATAAGCTTTCATCTATCTTAATAAGTTCATCTTCAAGCTCCTTCTTTTTCCTCATATTCTGCTCGATCTTCCTCTCTACCTCAGTGAGCTTAGACTTCAGCTCGATGAACTCCCTCCTCTTCTCTTCGGTCTCATCAACTACCTTCTTAAGCTCCTCTATCTTCAATTGAAGGGTGTATCTTTGGGAATCTATATCAGAGAGCTCTCTCTCAATCCTCTCAATATTCCTCTCCACCTCTAACCTCTCCTTATCTACATCCCCTATCGCAGCTATCTCCCTATCCATCCCCCTTATCTCGGAATCCAACCTATCTACGACTCCCCTGAGCTCCTCCCATAATCTCTCGAGCATATCTATACCTAGGAGCCTGGCGATGATCTCCTTCCTCTTCGATGGCTGGCTCTCCAATAGCTCCTGTATCTCACCCTGCCTCACGTAAATTCCCTGGAGGAATACGTCCCTGCTGAATCCCAAGATAGCCTCTATCTGGGATGATACCTTGCTCTGGTCCCTCTGTATGAGCTTCTTACCTCCCTCTGTGATCTCATGAAGCTCTGCGGATACTCCTCCATCTCTCCCTCTCTCTCTAGTCACTATATAGCTCCTCCCATCTATCTCGAACTCGAGCGCTACCCTCATATAGGGAGCTCCGATCCTTATCAACTCATCCTGCGATCTAGCGGCCCTGTGGTAGAGAGCATAGGCTATAGCCTCAAGTATAGTCGTTTTCCCAGCTCCATTGTTCCCTATTATCGCATTTATTCCATCTGCGAAAGTTATATCAGTCTTCTGATGGGACCCGAAGTTCTCGAGCGATATCCTTCTTATCCTCAAGGCTCTTCCACCATCCTCATGACTTCATTCAGGAAGTCCTCTCCCCTCTTCCCCTCTCTGTACCACAGGTCGAATATCCTGATCGCGAGGGATTTGATATCTTCATCTATCTTGAGGGAGCCTATGAGTTGGGATACGGTATCCTCTAGCCCCAAGGACGGAGTTTCATCTGATCCCTCTTCCCTCTCCTCAGACCTCTCCTTAACGGCGATGTGAAGGGCATCGCTCGAGAGGGACCTCTTGATCTCCCCAGTAGAGAACCCGGGCTTCACAGATCCCTTCACAGAGATCCTCCCGCATATAACAGGTCTATCCTTCCCCTTAATTTCATTCCTTATCCTCTCTATTAGGGAGTAGAGATCCCTCGTGTTCCTTACGGTCTCAGAGAACGTTATGAATGGTCTAGTCTCGAGCTTTATCTCCCTCACATCTATACTATCCCTCTCTATATCTACGGAGAGTATGTACTTACTCCCATCTGAAGTGAAAGCCTCCCTCAGCTCAACGATCTCAGTAGACCCGGGGTAAGCGAATACCCTATTCCCGCTCCTCCTCACGACCTTATTGTGGTAGTGGCCCATAGCGACATAATCGAAGCTAGTGCTCGCTATATGGGGGAAATCGAGCTCCGGATAGAACGTCTTGATCATCCCCCTCACTCCTTGATGGAGCATGAGGACCGAGGGGCAATTGCATAAACTCTTGCAGTCTCTCTCTAGCTTTCTTATCATAGCCGGGACGTCCTTACCCAAGCTCTTATAAGGTAGACCAGCTATGACGAGGTCACCTATCCTCTCAACTCTCGCATTAAGCCTTATGAATAGTTTCTCATAACCCAATCTCCTGAAGAGAGTCTCCATGTTCGCGATCGGGGAAGTTATCTGCTTCCTCACGACATCCGGTCCCAGCTCATGATTTCCCTCTATTATCGCTATCGGGATCCCCCTCTCAACTAGTTTCATGAGGGATTCGAAGGCCTTAACGAATGCCCTGGGGTGGGGCCTATAGCTATCGAATAGATCCCCAGTGTATATGAGGAGATCGGGCTTCTCTGAGATAGCTATATCTATAGCCCTACTGAAGGATGAGTAGAAGTCCTCCTCCCTCTCAGCTAGATTGAATTGAGCTTTTCCCAAGTGACTGTCCGATAAATGGACTAACCTCATCTCAATCACCTATAGC
>CAZFIJ010000077.1:0-17721 GCA_964519515.1 uncultured Nitrososphaerota archaeon | reverse complement strand
CCTGGAGGACCATATAACAGTACTCCCTTGGGTGGATCTATCCCCAGATGCCTGAATAATTCTGGGTGCCTCAATGGGAGCTCTACCATCTCTCTTATCTTTTGGATCGCGTCCTTCAAGCCACCTATGTCCTCATAAGTGACTCTCGGGACCTTCCTCTCCTCAGTAACGGGCTTCTCGCTTATCTCTATCTCAGTATCCCCACCCACAATGACTGCATCTGCTACGGGATTGACAGCCGTGACCACTAGATCTATTAAGCTTCCGAAGACGTTTATCGTGACCCTATCCCCTCTAACCAGAGGCCTCCCCTCGAGCAACCTCTTGAGGTATTGCTCCCCACCTAGCAATTGTATGGGCTCCGTAGGTGAGAATACTACTTTCTTCGCCGGCTTAGCTACGCCCTTCCACACTCTGACTGTATCGTCTATAGCTACTCCAGCGTTCCTCCTAGTGTAACCATCTATCCTTATCAAGTTCTTACCGTAATCTGAGGAGTAAGATGGCCATGCTATAGCTGCAGTTACCTTAGATCCCTCTATCATCACTATATCTCCAGTGTTTATCCCAAGAGCTTCCATCACTCTAGGATCGAGTCTAGCTATTCCCCTCCCCACGTCCTTGGGATGGGCCTCAGCGACAGTGAGAGTCTCAACTTTCCTCTCCTTCTCACTCATAAAAATCACCCAAATAAAAATAGGAAGTTTACTCGATCTTTATCTTAGTCCCTTCCTCCTTTATGGGCTGCTTAGGCGTTAGCGTAATCTCTAGGATCCCGTTATTGTATCTAGCCTTAGCGCTCTTCGGATCCACTTCGACAGGGAGATCTACTTGCGTCCTGTACTTCCTATCATCATTCTCCGCCCTTATCTTCACTAGCTTCTCAGTGACCTCGACGTCTATCTTATCCTTCGTGACGCCAGGTATCTCAGCTATTACCCTGACTTCGTTAGCTTTGTTGTCAACTATGACATCGACGAAGGGCTCCCTGTACCCAGCTTCCTCGACCACAGGTGGCTTCACATTACCGAACCTCCTCACGATCGGCTTACCGTCCGGTCCCACTGTTATGCTGAATCCATAGACGTAAGGCCCTCTTACCTCTGCCTCCCCTTCGAATGCCTTGAACATCCTGTCCATCATCCTCTCTAGCTCCTCGAAGTCCCTCTCCATATCCCTCAGGAACTTCCTCCAGTACCTGTCCCACCACATGATCTCACCAATTATCTTAATGGATAACTACTATATAAACTTAACTTAACCTACTCACGAATTTCTTGAGGGATTTAAGTACCTCGTACCTCAACCAGATGAGTTGCGATTCAAGTTCTTCAATCTTATTGAGAGTTTCTTCTATTTCTTTAATAATTTCCGTCGATTTATACATCATTTTTCCTAGTGATTCCGCATTATTTAACTCATTCGTCATATCTATGAGCCTCTTTATCCTCCCCTCTATATCAACTGGAATACCCTCAATTGGTCTGGCTTCCCTCACGTAAATCCTGACGGAATCCCCATCTAAGCTTAATATCACTCTGATCGGCCTCACAATTCTATAACATCTCCTGATCCTGCCGTACTGATCCCTCACCTTGGATACCTCTATTATGCCCGAGGACTCCAGCTCCCTTATATGTTTCAGAGCAGCTGGTTGTGATATTCCAAGTCTCTCAGCTATCTCACTCAATGTTAACGGCTCCATAGCTAGTAGCTTGACTATCTTCCTCCTAGTCTCAGCTGCGAGGGCTTCTATTATATCCTCAGCTCTCATTTACCATCCAATTAAATTCGCTTTTATATATATTTAAACTTTCCCTTAATCAGAATTTCAACGTTCAGCAACGCTTTACTTAGCTCCCCACTGAATAGATAGATCGCTATGCCTAGAGAGATGAGTAAGTTAGTTGCTACAGTCGGTGTAATGGCTACATTAACTGCTCTAGCCACTATAGTAGTACAGATACCGATTCCCCCCACTAGAGGGTACATAAACTTAGGGGACACTATCGTGATGCTCTCAGGCTCCCTATTCGGCTCGATCATCGGCTCAATTTCTGGGGGCGTAGGTTCAGCTTTAGCCGACCTCCTCTCCGGTTACGGCCACTGGGCGCCTTTCACTCTAGTGATAAAGGGGATAGAGGGCTACATAGCCGGCCTCTCTAAGGATAAGAGAGGGCCTCTCAGGATGATCTTGCTGATATTAGCAGGGATTGAGATGATGGCAGGCTACTTCATCGTCGAGACGATCCTCTATGGGTTAGGGGCAGCTCTAGCGGAGCTCCCGGGAAATAGCTTCCAAGCAGCAGCCGGTATACTCTTCTCTTATATCTTGACCCCAGTATTGAAGAAGGTGCTCTGAAGGATGAAGTTGAGGGGAAAGCTACCGCCGGACTTCCTAGTCGAGGAGGTTTTTTCGAGGCTTCCCCTCCCATCTGAGGAGGAAGTGATCCTCGGACCTTCGATAGGGGAGGATGCCGCTATACTCAGGGTGGGAGATGAGTTACTAGCTATACACTCAGATCCAGTGACTGGTGGAGGGAAGCTCGCTGGATGGCTCTCGGTCTTCGTTGCATCAAACGATATAGCTACTAGAGGCGTGAGGCCACGCTGGCTCCTCCCAGTTTTCCTCTTCAGGGAGGGAGCAGATGTACCCGAGATAGTGAGTTTAGTGGAGCAAGTAGGGGACGCTGCGAGGAAAGTGGGGGCCTCGGTCATAGGGGGTCATACTGAAGTCACTCCTAACCTCAGCTTCAACATAGTGGTCACGACAGCGATCGGATTGGGCAGGAAGGTCCTGAATACTAGGGACGCTAAGATAGGTGATCTCATAGTCCTCACGAAGGAATGCGCATTAGAGGGGACAGCTATACTCTCAACGGAACTCTTCAATGAATTAAGAAGTAAGGGGATCGATGAGGAATTGCTTAAGAGAGCAGGGAGCTTCATAGAGGATATAAGCGTTCTAAAGGAATCTATTATTGCCTCTAAGTTTGAAGGAGTTCACTCTATGCACGATCCAACTGAGGGAGGAGTTTTAGGAGGCGTTCAAGAATTAGCTATAGCATCCGGCCTGGGGTTCAGGATCTATGAGGATAGGATACCACTGAGAGAGGAGACTATAGCGATATGCAGTGCCCTGAGGATAGATCCCCTGAAGCTCATAAGTTCCGGGAGCTTACTGATAGCTGTATCTAGGGAGAGCGTCGATGAGCTCATCTCGGCTCTGGAGAGAGAAGGTGTGAGAGCGAGTGTAATAGGTGAGCTCACGGATAGGGAGAGCGGTATGATCTTACTCAGAAGGGACGGGAGTTCTGAGAGGATATCGGAGCCCGTGATGGATGAGTTATGGAGATTGTTCAGTTAGCAGCTCCCCACTGAGCCCCTCGATATAAATTAATGTTTAAAAAATATACTTCTCAAGGGGCCTAGGGTGGCCTTGGAGATAGTCGTCTGCGTGAAGCTCGCATACGATGAGACTCAGATACCTATAGAGGGGGATAAGTTATTGCTGGAAAGGGCCCCCGTTAAAGTGAGCGATATAGATAAGAACGCGATAGAGGAAGCTGTTAGGATAAAGGAGAAGTTCGGGGGCAGCGTAACTATCGTGAGCGTAGTGACTGGGCCTTACGATGAGACCATATTGAATGAAGCTCTAGCTATGGGAGCTGATAGGGCCTTCATCGTCGAGGGGATCAGCGGTACCAA
Organism: uncultured Nitrososphaerota archaeon; assembly: GCA_964519515.1. Classification (GTDB taxonomy): domain Archaea; phylum Korarchaeota; class Korarchaeia; order Korarchaeales; family Korarchaeaceae; genus Korarchaeum. The sequence goes on along the minus strand of CAZFIJ010000077.1, from coordinate 14,013 downwards.
TCCAGCTAGAACGGCTAAAGCTATAGCTGAAGTCATAAGGAAGATGGGGATCAAATACGATCTCATATTATGCGGTGAGGGATCTTCAGATCAATATAGTTGTGCAGTAGCTCCTATGTTAGCTGAGTACCTCTCGATCCCAGTGATAACATTCGTTGGAAAGCTGGAGATAGAAAGAAACATCATAAGGGGAGAGAGGTTACTGGAGACGGGTTATGAGCTCGTTGAAACTGAACTCCCAGCAGTAGTCTCAGTCACCTCGGAAGTAAATGAGCCCAGGATACCTAGCGTCCTCCAGATAATGAAAGCTGGGAAGAAGGAGAAGATATCAGTGAAATCGAGTGATCTGAACTTAGAGGCTCCTAAGGTCGATTTAGTTGAGGTAAAAGCTTATGTGAGGGAGAGGCTGAGGAAGAAGATCGAGGGCGGCATCGAGCCCGCTTTGAGGGAAGTTATCTCCGTTCTCAAGGAGAAGGGGGTGATCTCATGAGGGTCCTCCTCATCTCAGAAGCTTCCAATCTCCCAAAGCTTTTCTCCGCTATCTCTGGGTTGAATCCCAACTACGTTGAAGCCATAACTAACGGAGAGGCTAAGGTAGGGGTCGATAAACTATTGATAGCTAATTTGAATGCTAACGAATGCTGGGTGAACTTAGCAGTTGAGAGAGCTGAAGGATTCGACCTGATAGCCCTCCCTTCCAGTAGGGACATGAGAGAAGTCGCATCCAGGCTTTCTGTGAGAATAGGGGTCCCATATGTAGCTGGAGCTGTTCAGTTAAGCTTGAAGGATGGACTCTTAGCCACTAAGCTTTGCTTCGGTGGGAGAGGATTGGAAGTACTCTCTTCTCAGCTTCCCTCCGTAGTGAGCGTGGATCTCAGTGGTTTCGAGCCATCTTTCGGTGAGCCCAAGGAGAGGGAATCCGTTCCTCATGAGTGCAAGGCGAGTGTCAGGGTATTGGAGAGGAGGGAGAAGATAGCGGAAGTGGACCTCTCTAAAGCCGATGTGATAGTCTCCGTTGGGAGAGGGTTGAAGAAGAAGGAAGATCTGGAGATGATAAAGAAGCTCGCTGATCTGCTTAAGGCTGAGATAGCTTGCACTAGACCGATATCAGCTGACCTGAAGTGGCTGCCTGAGGAGAGGCACGTGGGCATGACTGGAGTCAGGGTGAGGCCGAAGCTCTATCTAGCTCTCGGGATATCCGGGCAAGTTCAACACGTCGTCGGTTTCAGGGATGCGGATACAGTCATATCCGTGAACATAGATCCTGAAGCACCTATAGGTGAGGTGAGCGATTACTTCGTAGTAGCAGACCTCTACGAGTTCGTACCGAAATTAATGGAGGCCCTCGAGAAAAAGTAGTCACTCTACTATCTTAAGTATTCACTCTATTATCTTCCCTCCTAATATCTCTACTGCGTCCATTATCCCTCTTTTCTTCCCTATCAAGATTAGCTGGTCCCCTTCCATCAGTAACTCGCTATCCTTAGGTCCGAATATCCACCTCAAGCCCCTCTTTATCGCTAGGATCCAGACCCCAGTGTGTTCCTCGAGATCTATATCTCCTATCCTCCTCCCAGCGGCTTCGCTTCCCTCCTCTAAGATCAGCCTGCAGATCGTGTCCTCGCTCTCCTCCACCACCATCTCCAGCACGGGATGAGCTGTTATCCCCCTCTCCACGAGAGAAGCTATTGAATAAGCTGCATCACCCACTCTCTCAGATGACGACGCTATCCCTATCAGTGGGATGAGCTCCTTCGGATCCTTTAGGGACTTTATCGATGAGAATAAGACCTCATAAAACTCATCCTCCAGTTCATCGAGCTCTTCCTCCAACCTCTTCACTTCCACAGCGATCTCCACATTGTTGTAGAACATAGCAGCATAAGATAAGTAGAGGGAGAGCTCAGATAGGTTCCTCATGCTGCTCAACATCTCCGCCATTCTCCTGACTTCATCGCTCATCTCCTCGAGAGGGGCCCTGGGTACGTAATCCTCTCTCTCGCCTCCTGACGCTAGAGCCCTCAAAGTCTCTAAACTCTCCATAGGTCCCTCAACTAAGAGGATATCTCCTCTCTCTATCTCCAACTCCTCTGGAATATTGTAAATCCACTTCCCCCCTCTCTTGAGAGCTAAGACCTCACAACCAGCTAAGTTGACAGGATCTCTCACCATCTCCCCACTCATGGAGATCAGAGAAGATCCCTCCTCGACCCTCACTAAACCTATGACTTCGTCCGCTCTGTAGAGCATCCAACTTATCGAGGGATGTATCGGGAACCTCTTCACGACGAGTCTCGCCAAATCCGCCATAGCATCAGACACTTCATCGACAGCCCTTCCTATATCGAGAAGGCCAGCTAATGCCTCAGCTTCTCTCCTCGAGGCCCCTGACATTATCGCAACCTTGAAGAGTTCATGCGTCAGGGAATCGAGCTCGTACTCGAGGCTGAATACTTCATTCGCCAGTTCTTCATCATTGTACATGAGGGATGCATACGCGAGACTCAGAGCGAACTCAGATGTCTCCTTCATCTCGAGGAGTATCTCCTTAACGCTCCTTATCTCAATCTCCATCTTTCCAATTCCATAGCCCATGGATAATTATATACGTTATCCTCAGTGGGGAGATAGGGGCTCAGGCCCTCAAGAGCTCTACGTCATTCGAACCGAGGTACTCCCCTGTAGCTATCTCTATCACCTCCAGCGGGATTTTACCCACGTTTATTATGCTATGGGGAAGCCCGAGGGGTATCCTTATCCCCTCCCCTCTCGCTATAATGGATTCGTTCCCGTCTACGATCACCTTAGCTGTCCCACTTAGGATCTGCCAGTAGATAGATCTATGGAAATGTCTCTTAGGCCCTAAGGACCTACCTGGGTATATCTTCAGCCTACTCACCTCATAACTTTCGCTAGTCAAAAGTATGGTCTTCGTCCCCCACTCCTCATACTTCACTCTGTGCTCTATTACCTCGGGGAGCTCCTCCTTGAGCATACCCTCGACTAGTTCCTTCAGGTCCTGGCCGCTCCCCTTCGGCATCACGAGTATAGCATCCTCATCATCTATCACTATCATATCATTCACGTTAACGAGGGCTACGAGCCTCTTCGAAAGTATCAAGTTGTTCCTAGCTCCATGGTACCTGACCTTCCCGCTCCTAGCATTTCCCTCAGCGTCCTTCTGGAGGAGCTCATACACGGACTCAAAGCTCCCCAGATCGCTCCAACCTAAGTCCCCAGCTACGACAACTGCTAAGCTCTCTGGGACCTTAGATAGCGTTCCTGAGCTGACATCTATCTCTTGAACGTATTTATAGGCCTCGTTCAACTCGAACTTCCTCAGAGGATCTGCTACACTCGGCAAAGTCTTCTCTATTAAGTTCATCATATTAGAAGCCCTGAAGGTCATTATCATCGTATTCCATACCCAATTTCCCTCCTTCAGCATATTAATCGCTTCATTCTGCCCCGGTTTCTCCTTGAACATCTCAACTTCCCTTACGCCATCGATTATCTCCCTCCCCGCTCTTATGTAACCCAGACCTCCCTCGGGCTTAGATGGAGGGACCCCTATGAGGACTATTCTATCATTCGCAACATCCAGCGACTTCATATATGCTTTAAGGAGCTCGGAATCATTCATTATAACGTGATCTGATGGAAGGATGACGACTATTGACTCCGGTCCGAACCTCTCGCTTATCCTCATGAGACTGTAGTAAATAGCTGGAGCAGTGTTCCTCCTCTCGGGCTCGAGTATCAGATCGTCTTCATCTAAGTTAACATCTATCTCCTTCGCCTGCCCCACCGCTAAGTATTTGTAGAGGCTAGATGTAACTACGACTATTCTATCGGCCATGAGCCTAGCTCTCTTCAGAGATTGTTGATATGTCGAAGTCTCACCTATTATCTTCGCGAATTGCTTCGGGAAGTCCTTCCTACTGAGTGGCCATAGTCTCGTCCCGAATCCGCCAGCCAGTATGAGAGCTACTTTCATCCGATCCCCCTCTTCCCAGGGGCCACTTAATTAATATTGTATTCGGTCGAATGAGTAATACAATAGCAGTAACTCGAAATTTTCATCAATTATATTTAGGGAATGTAGCGTCTGGATATCTGAAGCTGCGAGCGTGCGCGCCTCGAGTAAAATTAAAAATATTCACGGAAAGATAGGGAGGATGAGGTTGATAAGTTTCTGGGGGAAGGGAGGCGTCGGGAAGACGACATGCTCCGCAGCTCTAGCCGTCGGCTTGTCCGAACTTAGGAATGAGAAAGTGCTCCTATTGACCACGGACCTCACTCCAACATTATCGGACGTGCTCGAGACTGAGCTGAAGAGCTCCCCAACTAAAGTAGATGGGTACACTAACTTATATGCGATGGAGCTAGATGAAGCTACAGTCTTGAAGAGATGGAAGGATAGGTTCGGCTCCGAAGTATATGATGTCATATCTTCCTTCCTCCCTGTCGATGAGAGCTTCATAGATTACGTTGCTGGGGCTCCGGGGATAGCTGAGCAATTCATCTTGTACCTCCTCTACGAGTTGTTCGAGGAGGGAGGCTACGACGCTATAATTTGGGACACCCCGGCCTCTAGCAGTAGCTTAAGGCTCCTAAAGATAGAGAAGGAATTATATGAACACATGGGAGACGCGATAAAGCTATATTTGAGATTGAAGGGATTTCTCGAGAGGATAAAAAGTAAGGAGTGTGATCCACTCAAGCTAATAGGGAGATGGAGGAAACTAGCTGAGGATATATTCGATATGCTGGCTAGCGAGTACCATGAAGCTTACATAGTCTCGACCCCTGAGATGGTATCATATGAGATATCCAAGAGGATCAAGGAGGAGCTCAGCAGCTTCGGTATAAGGGTGAGGGGCCTCATCATCAATAAATACCTCTCAAATCGATGTGAGAGTCTTGAGAAGATCAAGAGGAATCAAGATAATGTAATTGAACTCTTCGAGAAGGATTTCAATTCCCTCAGAATAATAGAGTATTTGGATAGTGAGATAATCGGAAGAGAGGCTCTCCTATCCTTCTATCGATCTCTATCGATATGATCTAAGAGCTCGAAGGACCTTCATGATCCCCTCAATCGAATTGGATAATTCAGGAGATGGAGTGAAGATACTAGGGGCGTAAATAACGCTTGAATATCTCTATCTCATCCTTGATCGGGACACCGCTCCTCAATGCCTCTATGATCATAGGCTCCTTCCTTTCAAACATCTCAGTGAATTCCTCAGGAGTCAGGGGTATCACTTCATAGCCCGGTGGGTGATCGATGCTCATAAGCCTCTCCACCGGGTTCCTCTGGGGGAACTCTGCTACGAGTATCACATCTACATCGCTCCATATGTTGAAATCCCCTCTAGCGTATGAACCTATCAAGATCACAGTCGCTTTAAATGGCAACCCCTCAGCCCACTTCCTAACGCCTTCTATCACATCCTTCCTCAATTCGATCCTCCTGTTAAGTACTTCCATACTTCCTCAACCCATCCTATGATCTCCTCAGCGTATTTAACGGCTTTTATCGCATCCAATTTCGAGTAATATTCGTGGGGAGATCCCTCAGACCAAGCGTTAGGGTATCTCGTGGGCACGTAGTACTTATCGAGGGTGATCGCCCCTTGCATTATCCCCTCTGGCACCTCGATCCCGGGGATATTCGTTAATAACTTCGATACACTGTGACTGTAAGCCGGCAAACCGATACCACGCAGCAGCGCTTTGACCGATAACTCAGAAGCTTGCTGAGCTTTAAAACAAGCCCAGTTAAAATCTCCTCTCTCTAGATCTCCTTGAGCTGATTTTAAGGTGTTTTTAGCGGCTCTCAACCACCTGAGGTACTCATTCTCATCTAACATATACATCACCGAGCTGAATATCGATCCCGCTCATCATTTAATAGGCCTCATCCCTTTAACTAATACCTTCAATTCGCAAATACATTGGTCCGCGACTTCATCGATACGAATGACAACGCTCCCAGATGAGAGCCTTACTCCGTGAGCTAGAAGTTAAGGAGAGCTCGAGGGATCCGGAGCTATATGTACTAGCGATATTCGGAATACTCTCCGCTGTCCTCGGTCTGGGGCTAGTTGATTACTTAGTGCTTCTCCTCTCATAATTTTTATTTCATCGGATCATTATTTTCAGTATTATTATAACTGAAAAAATTGCAGTTTTCCATAGTCTTTATATTTTCCATACACTATTCTTGAATAGGTGTTGTGATGGGAGGTCTGAGGAGGGGCCTCACTCTCGCCCTCCTATCATTACTCATCCCTATTTTGACTTCCTACGGCTCGAATGGGCTATCATCTGATTATGAGAACGTGTTTAATAGGCTCAAGAGCCTAGGGTTCAGGGAATATGGCGAAACCTTCTGGATCAAGGGTGATGGGAGTAGTATATTGGTCGCCCCATTCTATAAGGGGAGCTCGAGAGCTCTCCTGATATACGTTCAGTGGGATGATGGTTACTCTGAGGCTTACTCATACATGATCTACGGTGATAAGATCTTATTAGATTCCTTCAGTAGAGCTGGCAAAATTAAGCTCTCCAATGAGCTCAAGAGATGTTTCTCAATTTGCTCAATTGGATTAGAGCCATTAGAGGCATCTTGTCAAGATTGCATCAGTAATGGCTGCAGGCCGTGCTGCAGCTCTCAGATATCTTGCCCTCCCAGTAGGTACGCTGATTGCAAGTTCATATGCAGTAGTTGGGATAATAAGTGCCTTTATAGATGTGGCCTCTCCCTCGTTGGGTGTGCAGAAGCATGTGGAAGTTGCATCGCTGCCCCTAATCCACTTACATGTGGTATTTGTCTCGGTTGTGTGCTAGGCTCTCCTCTTTTAGGAGAAGAATGCGCGAAATGCTGCAAGAGCTCTCGATGTGCGTGTAGATGCTTGAGGTATCATTAAGGGGGGATTGAGATGTCCAAGATCGATTACTTAATCTTCTTGATAGCCTTATCCCTATTCGTCTTGGGTATCTATGATCACAAACTTCCCGCTATCCTTTACTCCCTTTTCCCCCTGCTTCCGGCAACGACGTTTTACAGAAAGGATTTCCCCCCAAGGAGCTCTAAGTTTCTATGTCTGTTCACGTACACCTTCGTTGCCTCAGTGAATACGATGCTCTTGCTCTGGGATACGAGAGGCTTCATGGTAGAATACCTAACTAAACCCTTCGCATGGATCTTACTTCTTTCCGCAGCTTTCCCAGGAATAAGCCAACATTACTATAGCTTGAAGGGTTATAGGAGGATCATAGATCTCTTGGCAGCATACATAGTTGCATATTTCTTCCCATCAAGTCACTTCGGATATAGTGAGGGATGGGCTGCGGAACCTCTCTTCATGCCAGTGTTCCTCATTTCACATCTAATACTAGTCCCTCTGATTTACCTGAATTTCCTAGTGTATAGAGGCTTATGGCAACCGCGAGAGGAAAAGGGGATATAAATAGGGTAATTTGTTCCTTTTCCTCCTTCATTTTCCCTAAATTCTCTTAAGAAGCGATTTTCTTATATTTCTCCGTAGTATACCTTCTAACTTTGACTGGAGCTTTAAAGGCGATCATGAGGAGATTCTCCAGTAGCTAGACCCTGATCGACCATTTAGAGATCACCTACATTACTATTTGAAGAGAAGATAGCTCTAAACCCTAAATTCGATCCTCACTATCTCTTTACTCTTAACTTATTCTAACCTAAGGGCTCGCGGATCCTCCTGAGGTAACTTAAAAAGGACTCCAGCTCGTGAGATTTAGGGAAATGCTGTTTAAAGAGCTGAATCGAGGTAAAGCATCACCATGAACCCTATGATTAGTCCTACCGTGGCTTTGAGAGTCGAGTAATTCTCCCCATAGACCTCCGGTATCACTTCCTTCAGAGTGATGAAGAGCATCGCCCCTCCAGCGAAACCCATCCCCAATGGAAGCAATTCCTTGAGCTCCGTGAAGACTAAAGCCCCTATTATGACCATTAAAAGCTCGCTCACCCCACTGAGCACCCCTATGAGGAAGCCGAGCTTCTTCCCTCCCGCGGAGCTGACTGGAAGAGCTACAGCGAATCCCTCTGGTATGTCCTGGATCCCTATAGCTATAGCTGTAGCAATACCGAGGGGAATTGAATAAGCTACTGAGACACCTACAGCTATTCCCTCAGGGAAGTTATGTATTAAGATAGCTATAGCGATTAGCCATGTCTTCCTGAGCAAGCGTTTCGCTGATTCAGGTCCTTCATAACCTAAGATCGGGTGCTCATGCGGGATCATCCTCTCGATCGTTAATATAGCCCCGAACCCCAAGATGATCCCTAGGGAGACCGTAGGGAAGGAGGAGACTTCGATCGCTGGGAGGATCAGGCTGGTGAAACTAGCTACTAACATTATCCCCGCGGCGAAGGCCATAGAGAAGTGTAGACTCAGCCTCACTCTACCACTGAATAAGAAGATCATAGCTGCGCCTAAGCTAGTGGTGAGAGCTACGAAAGCTCCAGCTACTGAGCTAGCTACTAAGGGGTCTCCCCAGATCGATGACTCGAGGATAGATGCGATTTGTTGGAGCGATCCCTCTGGGCCCATCTCCCCTCGATACGGGGAATTATTTTAAGAATAGTAGGGCATGAGAAGGGGAGATCGTGATGGTGTTAGAGCCTGGGCTGAAAGGGACATTTGAGTTCAAGGTCGAGGAGAGGTTTTCAACTGGACATATCGGTGTTCAAGTGCTCTCCACACCTGGGATGATAGCTATGATGGAGCTCGCTTCTATGAAGCTCGTCCAACAGTATCTGGATGAGAGGAGCACTACTGTAGGCACTAGGATCTGCGTGGATCATAAAGCGCCAGCGCCTCTCGGAGCTAATTTATCCGTTACCTCTGAGCTCATCTCAGTCGAAGGGAGGAAGCTCGTCTTCAAGGTCTCAGCATACTGGGGGGATAAGCTGATAGGGGAGGGCTCTCACGAGAGGTTCATCGTAGATAAGGAGAGGTTCTCAGCGAAGCTGAAGGAGGAGTTGAAGTGAGATATGGCGAGGAGGTATTGAGGAGACTCTCCGATCTAGAGTTTAAGGAGGATGAGTATGCTTCTTTAGTGGCCTCGAGGTCCTCGAATCCATTCGAAACCCTAGTAGCGACAGTGATATCTCAGAATACCAACGATAAGAATACGATGAGGGCTATGGAGAACCTGAAGAGGAGGCTGGGGGATCTAACCCCGGAAAAGATAGTTAGATTGAGCGATAGGGAACTGGAGGACCTCATAAGGCCCGCTGGCCTATACAAGCAGAAGGCTAAGTATCTGAAGGCTATATCCGAGAGACTATCCGGAGGAGCTTTAGAGGAGATATTGAGCCTCGAGACAGAGGAAGCTAGGAACAAGCTCCTCGAGATCCCTGGAATAGGGCCTAAGACAGCTGACGTACTCCTCAGCTTCATGGGGAAGGAGACGGTAGGCGTGGACAGGCATATAGCGAGAGTCTCATCAAGGCTGGGGATATCAGATGGAAGCTATGAGGGGACTAGAAGAGCCCTCATGAATATCTTCGACAAAAAGGATTATTTGAGGGCCCATCTACTCCTAATAAAACTGGGAAGAGAATATTGTAGGCCGAGAAACCCGAGATGTGGGGAATGCCCGTTAAGAGATCTCTGCGATTTCTCACATTCTCTCAAGCCTGGGGATTCCGATTAAGTCCATCGCCACACCTAAAGTCCCTTTGACAGCGTTGACTAAGTTGAGCCTCGCTGCTCTCTCCTCAGGCCTAGCTGCGCTCAAAACGGGGTGATCCTCGTAGAACTTATTGAATTGGGAGGCGAGCTCATTAGCATAAGAAGCTATTATATCGGGCCTCATGAGCTTGAAGGCGCTCCATACTCTCTCAGGAAACTCAGATATCATTTGCACAATTGTTATCTCAGCATCGCTCTTCAACTCATCTGGGTCGAAATCTTCCGGAACTCCCTGAGCTTTCTTAATTATGTTCAATGCTCTAGTATATGCATACTGAATGAAGGGCCCGCTGTTCTCCTCTAAGTTCAGGACCCTCTCCCACCTGAACTGGACTACTTTATTCGGGGATACGCTAATCAATCCATATCTTAAAGCACCAACAGCGACCTTCTCGCATATCTCCTCATCATATATTCCTCTCTCCTTCAATATCGCTTCAACTCTCCTCTTAGCTTCATCCAGTACTTCATCCAATGTGACGTATAAGCCCCTCCTCCCCGACATCGCTACCCCTACTAAGTTGACCATCTCATAGGAGAGGTGTATCAGCTTATCCGGATCGTGGCCCATTAAAGCGAGGCAGGCCCTAACCCCTTTCTGCTCCATGTTCTGCTCTGAAGCGATGACGTTGTAACAGAGGCTCACGCCCAATCCCTCGAATTTATATAGAGAGTAAGCTACATCAGTCCCCGTATATAACCAAGTCCCATCGGATCTCGTCAGATAGAACTTCCTCGGTATCACCTCCCCTAACCTTCCCTCCCTCTCCAGCTTCGAGATATCGTCCTCGCTCAATTCGAACACCTTCCTCACGTTCTCATCTCCTTTAACTGCCTCCCAAAGATCTACGTAAGCAGCTTTCCCCTCTCTCCTCAAGTAACCTGATCTCTCGAGTCTTTCAATAGCTCTATCGACCCACCCATCCCATATCAACTCGCTCTCCCAATCGAAGCCATCGTAAGTTATGCCTATCCTCTCCAAAGTCTCCAGAAACCCCTTCAATACTGACTCAGTTATTTCCCTGAACATCTGAACGGAATCCCCTTCTCTCCTCTGATATCTCCTGAGGAGGGACATTACTTCCTCCTCGTTCAGTTCCCCTATCCCCAGGAGCTCCGGCTCTATCCTCCCTATACGCTCGACTACTTCCGTCCACTCCTCTAGCCCAGATTCCGAGCTAACTCCATTCTTTATCCTCCAGATCTCTAGAAATGCGTTCGAAATCGCATATATCAGACCGAACCAATGATCTACTTTCCCTTTAGGGTTCAGATCCCTCACTTTAGATCTACCAGCCGCTAATATAGCTACTTGCAAGTTGCAATCGTTGACTAAGTAATGCCTCCTCACATCCCATCCGAGGAAATTGAGTATCCTGGAGAAGGAGTCGCCTATGATAGCGTTCCTCCCGCTCCCCACATGAAGAGGATGAACGGGATTAGCGCTCGTATGCTCTACCATCGCCTTCACTCCCTTCCTCTCCTCCCTCCCTAACTCCTCGCTCGATGCTAGTTTCAGGATGTCCCTGAAGAACCTCGCTCTATCGATCCTCAAGTTCAAGTAGCCACCATCAGTGTACACGCTTGAGGAGTAAGCTACCTTACTCAAGTCAATCCTATCGAGGACAGTTTTAGCAGCTCTCTCAGGATCTGAGTTCAGATCCTTCGCTACCTTGAAACCGACTGGGAGGCCATAGCTCGCGTAATCCTTACGGACTCTCGATACCTGAATTGGGGAGAAGCGAGTAGCAGATCCTAGTTCGCTCAGTACCCTATTCACTTCCTCAGCGAACGTCGACTTAACTGCGCCAAGCGGGTCCTTGGTCATCGATCCACCCTAGGATCAGAGAATATAATGATGTTGCTTTAAGTACTGAGGGAGATATACGGAGGGCCAGAGGGGTCTGACTGCCTTCCAAAGGATATTGAGGGGAGCTCTAGAGCAGATACCTTATGGAGAGGTGACTACCTTCAGGATAATAGCTGAGGCCCTCGGGGATGGGAGAGCTGCTCTAGCCGTCAGGAACGAATGCCTGAAGCTCTCCGAAATCGATCCAGATATCCCATGGTGGAGGGTAATTTCATCTAAGCTAGAGCTAATGCCAGGGGCTGAGGAAAAGCTAAGGGAGGAAGGAGGTATCGAGAGGGCCAAGACGGGGAAGTTCTTCAGGGAATTTGATGTATGGCCTATCTTCAAGGTGATGGCGACAGATCAGATGAAGCTCTCGGAGAGGTTGATTTTGAGCGAATTGGGGGATGTGAGCATAGCAGCTGGCGTTGATGTGAGCTACATAGATGATAGGGCCGTGGCTTGTTGCGTGACTGTCGATGAAGAGCTCAGGATCGTAGAAGTGAGGTTCGAGAGGTTCTCACCCCAGATACCTTACGTACCGACTTACTTAGCTTTCAGGGAATTGAGAGGGATGCTACCAGCAGCTATGAAGTGCGACTTCGATGTAATATTCGTGGATGGTCATGGTGTACTTCATCCCAGGGGCCTGGGGGAAGCTTCTCATTTAGGCCTGCTCTTGGGTAAGCCATCTATAGGGGTAGCGAAATCGAAGCTAGTCGGAGAGATAGAAGGGAGTCACGTTAAATTCATGGGTAAGGAGATCGCTGCCCTGCATAGAGGCGGGTTCATATCGCCAGGGCATCTATCGAACCTAGAATCAGCTTTAAAAGCAGCTATAAAATTTTGGAGGGAGGGAAACCAGCCCTTACCTTTGAAAATCGCCCATTCCCTCTCTAAGAGTGCTAAATTCTCAAATTAATTTGATGAGGCTTATCCTCCTCTAAACTCACCTCTAAAACTGTTTCCTTACCTTCAGGAGGTATGACCAGTATCTGGATATCTATCTGCCTTTGGGAAGTTATCTTCCCCTCTAAGTATCTCCTATCGTATCTGAACGCCCCTTTCACGCCCTGCAACCCCTCGAGCCTCTCTATCATCTTAGATGGAGTGGTGATCCATATCTCCCTACTTGAGGCCTCATTTATAGCTGTTAAGACACTTAGCTCTGTCATAGCATCCAAACTGACGAAACTCCCCCTCTTAGCTATTTCCTCCATGACTTCAGCTATCCTCTCCCTCCTCACCCTCCCCACGGTGGGGATGCTCCATAGCGATCCTATCTTGAGGGGCCTCGAGACCCCTAGGGGATATCCGAAGCCCTGATATATCTCACCGACTATCGCGTATCTAGCTTTCACGAACATAGCTGATTCGAGAGCATCATTTACCGTCGATTCAATGCTCCTGAACCTTATTCCGAGGTCTCCCCTCTTCAAGGTCTCTGCTAATTCCCTGTACTCATCGAGTATGACGTCATGGCTCACAGATGCTTTAGGGGAGGCTAGAAGGCCCACTTCATGACCGTTCTCCTCTAAGTTGAGCAAGCTCTCCCCTATGCTCGATGGACTATAATCCTCACCCCTTCCTGTAAAAAATGTTATTGAATCTTGGACTTTGCTTATTCTTTCTATCCAAATCTCTCTCTTTCTTAGAATATTTTTAAGCTTCCCTATGAGGGATCCGCTCCTCCCTATCCTCTGGACTGGTACGGAGATAGCTAAAGCTCCCCTCCTCCCGGGAGGGGATACCCTCTTGAGCACGAGGGGAAGACCCTCTGACTTATGAAGCATGAGTATGAGGCTGAGGAGGAGCCTAGCGTGAAGATCAGCCGCAGGTATCTTTGCCTCAGCACCTCTTATCTCCGATATCGCTGCTAGATTTATCCTATTATCTGGAGTCTTCACTTGCTTTATCCCTAGAGATAGCTCAGCTCCCATCAGGAAGTAAGCTACTGTCCTGAAGAGATCGTAACCTATCAATATATTCCCATCCTTCCTGAAGATCGGATTAGTCCTCGAAAGCCTCTCACAATCGAAACTGTATTTGGATCCGAAGAAAGGGGATCTCTCCTTATTTAGCTCGAGGAAACCGGAGGGCATAGGAGGGGATCTCTTGACCTCCACTTTATCGCCACCGAAATAAGCTAGTGCCGCACTCCCTACGAATATAGATGGCGTGACAACGGGTACGAATTCGGATTCCTCTGGGAATATCGAGACCATATGCTTTATCGGGTCGGGCTCATAGACCTCCTCCCAGAAGAGCCCAAGAAAGTTCAGAGTATACCTAATCGCTTCCCTCACTCTGGGGTCTCTCGACCTTATGACAGCGATGTTCGTCGGAACCACTCCCCCTCATGGGGTGGTGGGGCCGGTGGGACTCGAACCCACGTCTTACGGGTGTCCCCCTCAGTGC
>CAZFIJ010000076.1:0-13216 GCA_964519515.1 uncultured Nitrososphaerota archaeon | reverse complement strand
GGAATATCAAGACGTTCACTATGAGTTGGAAGCCCTCAGGGCTCCTCATCTTCGAGGCTATAGCTATCCCCAGACTGTTGAACATTAGCGAAGTTATGAAGCATATCGCGATCGCGAACGGAAGCCCCTCTATCCTTAGAGATGGTACGATAACGTACATGAAAGCTATTATCAGGAGTGATTGAAGCGTCGATGTTATAGAATCCCCTAAGGCTCTCCCAATTATAGCGTAAGTCCTAGAAGCTGGGGCCACTAGTACTTCCTTGAGGAAACCGAACTCCTTGTCCCATATAACTGAGATCCCTCCTATGAAGCTCGAGGAGAAAGCGGTCATCACAGCTATCCCGGGCGCTAAGAAGGCTAAGTAATCCACTCCCATGACTGCTGACATCCCCCTCATAGAAGCGCTGAACCCCATCCCCAAGAAGAGGAAGAACATCAGGGGATTTATTATCGTCCCTAAGACCCTAGATCTAGCCCTAAAATATCTCTTCAACTGTCTATAAAGCATAGCGTATACTATATTCCTCTCATTCATGGGATCACCTCACCCTATGCCTTATCCTCACGCTCTCCCTCCAATCGGCTTCCTCATCCCTCATCTCCCTCCCGGTGTAATGCAGGAAGACATCGCTGAGGGAGGGCTGAGTGTACTTCACCTCCTCTATCCTGATCCCCATCTTATTCGCTAATGCGAAGACGTTGGGTATGACTCTAGAGGCGTTTTTAACGCTCAGAGCTAGCACACCATCTAGCTCCTTATATCTCAGTACCATCCCATTATCCTGAAGCCCTTCGATCAGTTTAGTCACGCTGCTTCGGTCTCCGACTCTCACGTAAATCACGTCACCCCCTATCCCTTGCTTCAACTCATCCGGGCTCCCAATTGCCACTATCTTACCGTGATCTATTATAGCTACTCTATCGCATAACCTCTCGGCTTCCTCTATGTAGTGCGTAGTTAGGAAGATAGTGACTCCAGCTTCCTCCCTTAGCCTCTCCACATACTCCCATATCTTCGCCCTAGTCTGCGGATCCAGTCCTATCGTGGGTTCATCTAAGAAGAGTATCTCGGGCTCATGCATCAAGCCCCTAGCTATCTCCAGCCTCCTTATCATACCCCCACTGTAGTTCTTCACTTCCACGTCCTTGAACTTCGTAAGCTCAGCGAACTCCAAGCTCTCCTCGATCTTCCTCTTCAGTCCCTCTCCTCTGAGTCCATATATCAAGCCATGTATGTAGAGGTTCTCCCATCCTGTCAAGTTCCTATCGACCGAGGGGTCTTGGAACACTATCCCTATCCTCTCCCTGACCTTCACGGGCTCCTCGACCACATTATAGCCAGCTACGTAAGCTTCCCCACTAGTAGGCCTCATTAAAGTCACTAGAATGTTTATGGTAGTCGTCTTTCCAGCTCCATTCGGCCCTAGAAATCCGAAGATCTCTCCTCTCCTAACATCGAAACTTATCCCATCTACAGCCCTCAAACTCCCGAACTCCTTGACTAGATCCCTAACTGATACTGCTTTCATCTCACATCACCCAATATCCTACTCAAATCTTGGATTAGCCTCCAGAAAGCTCTCCTCACTTCATCCCTCTGCTCATCCGTCATCCTCTCGTACTTAGAGGCTAGCTCCTCCAAGAGGGGGAATATGTCATGAGGTACCATCTCCTTCAATATCTTTACCTTACGAGCTCTCTCCATGAAGCATCTTAGCTTATCCTCATTCTCCTCTAAGTACCTGACTCCCCCCTCCGTTATGCTGTAGACAGTCCTCTTCCCCTCCTTATCTGATCTCACGAGCCCCTCGCTCTCTAGAGAACGTAGAGTGGGATAGACTATCCCTGGGCTAGGTGGATAACCTCCCAGCGTATCCCCTATCCTCCTCATGATCTCATACCCATGGAGGGGCTCCTCCCTTATCGCATTGAGTACGAGGAGCTTGAAGAGGCCCTTCACAGGAGGCTTGTGGAACATATATCTATCGATACATCTAGAAGATATATTTTATATAAAAACTTTATTACAATGAGCGTGAGCCCTTGGGGCTTTGAGCTCGGAGAGATCTTCAAGTAGATTTAACGGGCGAGGAGGGCAACTTTAACAACTGGATAGGAGTTCCATCCCTCTTCAATTGAGTACTCCTTGAGCTCGTTTTCCTCTTTCTCTCAGCTTAGTTCTGCGGAGTTCCCTCTAGTGAAGACGCCCGATTCAATGAGATCTGTTATTTCGCTCTCCGGGATCAAGTCAGATAGTACTGTGATTGGCTCGCTCCCCTCTATTTTCACCCCTGGTCCCCCTGAGGCCTTCCGGAGGTACCTCTCCGCATGACAAATTCAGGAGTCCAAAATTAAGAGAATCAATAACTGAACTAATAAATGACTATTAGTGAGGAAAACTAGATCTCCCTGGAGTCAGTTTTTATTATCGACAGAAGCTTATGGAGGCAAAAGTTTTATATTCCCTGCCCCTCTGTACGTAGGCGTACGTGCATGTCTGTAAATTTCACCGTGAGGATACCCAAGAAACTCGCTGAGAGGATGAGGGAGCACAGCGAGATCAACTGGAGTGAGGTCGTCAGGAGAAGCATTGAGGAGTACTTGAGAATGTTAGAGGGGATCAAATATAGGGAGCATAGCGAGGAGCTCATCGAGAGGCTAGGGGTCTCGAAAGATGATCTCAGACCTATGTCCTTAGATGAGGAGATGAGGATGTACGAATTAATGAGGGAGAGAGAGTGGAAGAGGTTAAGCTCTATGACACAAGCGCGTTAATTGAGTTAGTGCTCCGCAGAGGATATAAGACTTTGGTAGGGGCTATCTCAATCCTCACTGTTGTCGAGTGACCTTCAGCTCTGCTCTACGCACCTGAAGTACTGTACCCCACTAAAGAGGACTATAAAACAGCTATCGATTGGCAGATGAAGTTGCGTGAAATCGGAAGCCCCCTCCCAGCTGCGGACTTATTGATAGCTGCTACTGCGCTAAACAACCGCATGACTCTCGTGACTCTCGACGATCACTTCCGGATCATCGGAGAGATAGAGCCCGAGCTGAGACTAGAGATCCTTTAGTTCTTAACGGGAACTTTATTTAGTGACTATCAGTCGAGACATAAAGATCTGACTCACTCTATTCTGAAGAATAGGATTATCTCCAGCATGTTGGGTCTCAGGGGTCATGAAGCCCAAACTACCTGAATTTTTATATTCTCCCCTTCCCTTTTCCCTTATGAGGAAGTCGCTAATCCTAATCCCAATAATCCTGCTCATCCTAGTAGCATCAGCTCTCTACGTTAACGATATGATCTCATCAGCTAAGAGAATAAGCGTGAACGTTGAGGGGATGGAGATAGTTGGAGCTAGCTTCGAGAAAGTTACTATAAATGTGACTCTATGCATGGAGAACCCCTCAAACTATCATTACTCAGCTGAGGACGTGAGGTATGAGATATACTTTGAGGAAGCGAGAGTGGGGAACGGGAGCTTGAATAGCATCGCCATTCCCCCTAAATCGAGGGTTTGTGAGAGCGGTCTCATGGACCTCTACTACTCAGGGCTCAGTAAAGCGCTTATGAAAATCCTCCTCGAGGGTAAGGCTGATTTCGACGTGAACGGGACTATGAGAGTCAAAGCGATATTCATACCCGTCGAAGTGAAGTTCTCAGAGAGGAAGACGATAAAGCTCTAACTAGTGAGGAAAACTCTGCTTAAAATCCATCTGGAGGGACTTCATGCCCACTCAACTAATCTCCAAAGTTCTATAGTCCACTAGCTCAGATCCTTGAGGTACTCCATACCTCTCCGTTTATCTTCCTGTGAGTAGCTTAACCTCATCCTGCTGACAGTTGAAGGGGGAAGATCTCCAATGTCACTCATAGATCCCTTCCTCGAGCATCCCCTCTACCTTCAAGTACTCATCTTCAAGCTTTTCAATAATTTCCCTGCTCGCTTTCCAGTAACCCCTCTTCGAGGCCTCAAGAAGCCTCTTAATTATCTTATGAAATGCCCAGATGTTAGCATTTTTCATCTTCTCTGCCCTCTCAACGTTAAACACGATATTCTCAGCAACGCTCTCCCACATCCAGTCCTCGATCCCCCCGAGAGTTGCGGATAGACCGATCATGTACTCAACTCTGTCAGCTATCTTCGCCACACCATTATGGCCGTGCTCGATCATGGAATCCAGCCATCTCGGATTGATAGTCCTAGTCACGATACCTCTCTTCACAGCTTCTCTTACATCTTCCACCTTAATGGCCTCTCTTGTCGTATCTGCGACTAGGACCATCGGTCGCTGCCCGCTCCTGCTCTCCACGGCTTTAGTCAAACCCCCGAGGAACTCGTAGTAGTGATCTAGATCCGTGATCTCGTAGTCTACAGTATCCCTAACTTGAGCGACGAGTTCCACATTCGAAAGTAATGAGTCAATCAGCCCCTTAGATTCCATACATCTAACTCTCTCCCCATAAGCGAACTTCATACTCTCTATGTACGCGTTCACGAGCTCAGCCTCGCTTCTCCATTGGGAGGACTCTATGAGTTCCGTCAAGCTCGTAGCATATCGACCCTCAGGAGGCCCGAAGATCCTGAGCTTCGCATCCTCCCCATAATCAGACATCTTCTTAACATTAGCTCTCACGAAGTTCATATCATCCGGTTCCTCTAGTTCAGCGACCGTTCTGAAAGCTCTATCCAATAGCTCCACGATGTTATAGAAGGTATCCCTGAAGATCCCGCAAATAGTGACGACAACGTCGATCCTCGGCCTCTTCAGTTCCGAAAGTGGTATGACCTCGAGTTCCCTCACGTAGATACTTCTCCAAACTGGTCTCACACCCAGAAGGTGGAAGATAGCAGCTAAGGTTTCGCCCCCAGTCTTCATCGTCTCGAAAGCCCAGAGGACTACGCTAATAGTCCTAGGATATCTACCATACTTCTTATAAAAGCTCCCCAAGTATTCTTCAGCTATCCTCTCACCTCTCTCCATCGCTGTCTCGGTGGGCAGGTTCGTGGGGTCGAGTTGATACGTGTTCCTCCCCGTCGGATACACTTCCGGCATCCTCACGAAATCTCCACCCGGGCCTGGCTCAATGAACCTACCTTCAAGTGCTCTCAGAATTGCCCCAATCTCATCTGATCTCATAATTCTCTCATAAATCCCCTTTAGGAACTCTAGCGTCTTCAGGACCTCACCTTCTCTAACTTTAAGTCTCGGTACCGATCCCTTGAGGATGTACTCCCTTATGATATCCTTCGCGGCTTCTTCGGTCTCACTGAGTATCTCAGCGTACGTCCTCCCGCTGGAGTCCCTCACGTAGGGCTTCCCCAAGACTTCATCGTAGTCTAAGCCCTCTGACTCGAGGATGAGGCGGTGGAGACTGGGCGTCCTGCCCCTATCATAACGCGCCAAATAGGCCAGATATTGAATGACTTCCTCCACCGATAGCCTATCTCCGAGTACGTGCAACCCCTTAGGTATCAGTGAGCGTTTATACTCCTCTATTCTATCGTAAACTTCCTCCACACTCGATCCCAACCCATATTTACTGGCTTTATCGAGGACTCTCTCCGCGATCTCGCCCGCCTCCTCCCTACCGTACTGCTGAGCATCGAAGTACTCGAGGATCAGCCTCTCGATCTCCTGAAACTCACTATGCAGATCACTTATCATCATAGGGGGGCTCGCGTGGTTTATTATGACAGCATAGCTTCTCCTCTTTGCTATCGAGGATTCCGAGGGGTTCACAGCATGATAAACGTATATATTCGGGATATCAGCTATCAAAATATCTGGGAAGCACTCTGACGATAAGCCCGCCTCTTTCCCGGGTAGGAACTCTAGTGTACCGTGAGTGCCCAAGTGTACGATGGCATCTGCTTGAAATACTCTCGAGATCCACTCGTAGAAGGCTACGTACTGATGATGCGGCGGCAGTTCCTTATCGTGATATATCTTCGATGGATCCTCATGCACACCGCGGGGCGGTTGAAGCCCGATGAATATATTACCGAGGATAAAGCCCGGGATCAGCAGAGAGTCCCCGTAAACATTTATTTTACCTGGCGGAGGACCCCACTCCTCCAGAATCCTTCTCACAGCTTCCTCCGGTATTTCCCTGAGCCATCCGATGTAATCACCCACGGGGACTTTTATCATCCCCTCCAATCTCGAGAGAGTCTGGATCCACTTCCCGGAGTTCACAATGCCCTTCGAGATGAAGAGATCCCTCAGCTCCTCGCCCGATGGAGTGATTGGGATGGAATATCCCTCCTCCTTCAAGGCCTTGAGTAACCTTGATAAGCTCTCGAAAACGTTCAAATAGGCGGATCTTCCAATGTTCTCCTCTCCAGGTGGATAATCATAGATGATTATCGCGATCCTCTTCTGATCATTGCTCTTCTTCCTCAGGTTAACCCATCTCGCAGCCCTCTGAGCTAACTTATCTACGCGATCCTCTATAGCGACGTACTCCTCGATAGTAGCCCCATTGACAGCCCTCTTCCTCACAGCATGAGTGAGTATAGGTTCGTTCCTCCCATCGAGCTCCGGCAGGATCACTGTCGTTACCATCTCCACGGGAGGTATGCCCTGCTTCGAGCTCAGCCACTCTTCGACTGTCCTCGAAGATAAGTGGATCCCGTGTAAAGTAGGCACATCCAGTCTCGAGAGAACTCTCTCCGTAATACTATGGTCCCCTCCGATAGGCCCGCCAGCCAGCCTGAACCAGAGGAAATCTATCAACACTTCAATGATCGGTTCCCCGTCCTTGAGGAAGTACTTCTCGATCGCTAAGTAGTATCTCAAATCTGAGCAAAATACAGGGATCGCTCCAAGTCCATAGCTCTCAATTTTTTCCGCTAGGAGCTTAGCGGCGGGATAAGATTGATCATAATGATACCCCCCATAAAATAATATTCCTACTTTAGGATAGTCTTTTAGAGGATAATTTTGAAGGTACTGCCCAACATCTGTGAAGACTTTATCCGTTTTGAAGTCCTTGATCCCCATACTCGGTAGGGCAAAGGGCTCAGGTATCTTGACATCCAAGTCGACTTTACAATATTCTCTCAGTAAGAGGAGGAGCATAGCATAGTAGTTCTCCGTGCTCGGCGTATCGTAATATTTCAGCAGTAGAGAGTAATTCCTAGCATGTTTAAGCAGCCCAATGGGAATCTTACTACCTAGCTCCTCAAACCTCTCACGAATCTTCAAGATAGCTCCATAATCCACTCTGCTCCTCCTGAAGAGTTTCCCGATAAGCGGCTTCTCTCTTAATTTCGTGAAGCTCTTGAAGGAGAAGCTCCCGAGTCTCGTGAGACTAATAATATCAGGGGATCCTCCGACGAAAACGACGACTGCGTTCTTTAGAGGGGAGAGCGTTTCGTAAACTATCTTACTTACTCTATCTCCTCCTCTGACATCTAGTAGAACCACTTGGGAACTCCTCAAGTCCTCTAAGAATTTCTCGGTATCTACAAGCCCCTCGTCTACGTCGTAAGTGTTGTAGAATCTGAAGTCGAGGGTCCCCCCGATGGCTTCATTGACCCTTCTAACAGCATCAAAGAGGCACGGCCTGAATTGATAACCGACCATAGTGATTTTCTGCCCGCTCATGAGACCCCCTCATGACACTCAAAACTAAATGAAGCGACTTCTTCACCGAAATAAGGGACCCAAAACTCCGATGATTCCATAGTCGAGACACCTCAGATCCTGTGAACTTCAGCACCGGTTAATTCGGCTATGAGATCGATGAAGGAAGGGGCCGGATCCATAACTTCGGGGGGTCTCGTGTCATATATCTCGAGCTTTACATCCATCCTCTTCAACTTCCTGCAGAGAATCTCTATTTCCTCCTTTATATCCCCTTTAAGCGGCACATTCGCCCTTCCATCGGTCACCAGAATCCCAGTTACAGCAGCGTTCTTGTACTTTCCCTTGAAAGTCTTAGCCATAACAACTAGATCCTTTAGAGCTGAGGAGAGCGGCGTCCTTCCACCAGTACTAACATCATCCAAGATCCTCAGGACCTCGCTGTACCTCCTAGTCGGATGGGCCAGTACATCGCTCTTAGCGCCCTTGAAGCATATGAGCGCGAGCTCATCCCTCTTCACGTAAGCATTTTTTATGAAGTCCATCGCTATCCCCTTAGCTATCCCTACCCTCTTCATCGCAGCCATGCTACCGCTCGAGTCAAGCAATATAGCGCAGAGCCTCTTGGTTCTAGCTTTCCTAACCCTCACCCTCACGTCCTCCTCCTCTATGACCCGGCTACCCCTCAAGGACGCACTGACGATAGTCGCCGTGATATCTATATCGCGAGGATCTTGCCTCGGCGTTATGTAGGAAACAGCAACTCCGCGTGGGTCATCTACGACAGTCGTCTTCACACCTCTCGAACCCCTCTTCAGCTGAGACATATCCTTGAGTTTGAGTGTCCTCTCACTTCCCAATTCCACTTCCTCAGCTCTGAACTTCTTCTCCTTACTTCCAAGTGTAGGAGGGGCTTCATAACTGCTTGCAGCTTCCTCCCTCTTACTTCTGCTCTGATCACTTCCCTCACTCTCAACTTCCCGAGGCTTAAGATCCCTAAGGAGCTTGAGTTGACGGGGCTCCTCAAAAGGTCTCGATCTGATTCTGTGAGGTAATGCGAGCTCTATCGCTACCTCTAAATCCTCGATATTAACTATCTTCCTGCTATCTAGAGCAGCTATCGCTTTAGCAGCTTTCACAGTCACTATCTCAGCTCTATGAGTCCTTATTCCCATCTCCACGACGTAATTCGCTAATAAACGGAGGAGCTCATCTGGGACAATGACTTCATTCAATATCTCCCTAGCCCTAATGATCTTCTCCCTCAACTCCTCTTGAAAAGGCCTGTACTTCTCAATGAATGAAATGGGATCTGATTGAAATTCCTCAACCCTTTTCACAACTTCTACCCTCGTTTCAGGATCTAAGGGTGCTTCTACATTGACGAATAAGCCGAACCTATCTAGTATCTGGGGACGTAGCTCCCCTTCCTCTGGGTTCATGCTCCCGACGAGTATGAACCTCGCTGGATGCCTGACGGATATCCCTTCCCTCTCCACTATGTTCCACCCCATGGCGGCAGCATCAAAGAGGACGTCAGCTACGGAATCTTCTAGGAGGATCACTTCATCTATGTACAGTATGTTTCTATTGGCTTCCGCTAGGAGCCCAGGTTGAAGGGCCCTTATCCCCTCTTTCAGGGCTCTCTTTATGTCGAGGGTCCCGACGAGCCTATCGACTGTTATGCTGAGGGGTAAGTCAACGACTCTCATCCCTCTCCTCGTTACTTTCAAGCCCTCGCCTTTCACAACTTTCTCGTAGCAACTATCACACATCTCCAACGGATTCCTCGGATTGCACCCGAATGGGCAGTCCGCAACGACCTCTATCTCGGGGAGTAGATCCGCTAAAGCTCTCACGAGGGTCGTCTTCCCCGTCCCCTTATCCCCGCTGAGGAGAACCCCTCCGACTGTTGGATTCACTGCAGCTATTAAGAGGGCTAATTTAGCCCTCTCCTGACCGACTATCGCAGTGAACGGAAGGGTGCTGCATCTCTCCATCATAAACTCACCTTCTCAGGCTACGCTACTGCTCGGAGTCCGGATACCCGTGGTAACACTCTTTCACTCTCACGATAATATCAATTTTTATTAAACTTACCGTCCTCTAGTAATATCGAATCCCTCGCGGTGAGCACGTTCGTCAATACCCCTATAATTTTGAGTTTAATCGCGATTTTGGAGAAATTTCTATATCATGGTTCCTCTAGCTAGTAGCTAAGATGCCCATAATTACGCATCAGAGCTCTAAGAACCGGAACGTTCCGGAATGCTAGTGAGGGAGGATCTAGCGTAACTAGCGTATGAGTCTTCGCAGCAAAGCTGCAGAACGGACCTATGGCAGGATTAAGTACTTTACAGCTTTTCACATTTAAGATATTCCTGGTATTCGCTTATCTCCTTTGATGAATCGCTCCTTTAACGGAATTTTCATGATCTCGATATCTGAAAGCTAGCTGATGACGGATGGGCCATTCATACACTCCTTACGGAAGAGGAAGGTGGGAGGATCACTCTTTGCGCTCATGGAAAGAGCTAGCATCGAGTTATTTAGCTAGATCAGCTGAAGGAGAATTCAGTTCGAGTTCCTCCCTTCCCTTGACCCCTCTAAGGGAAATCGCTCATGCCTCAGCGGGGATTAACTCTTCCAACACCTCTGGGTCTCATGGACTTTTCCTTGGTTCACCGTAAGCTAAAGTTAGGATTTTAAGCGAGGGAGTTGAGATGCGATTCGAACGATCTGATTAGGGGAGCTCCGAGGGATTGAGCCCCTAATTACTGATGCTGTATGTAGTATGAGGAGGTCAGCACAACAATTTTTTTGTGGGAGGGAGCTCGGGGGTCTTATGGATGTCCTCGCGTTCATAATAGAGGTAGAAGCGATAACAATATCTGGAGCTCTATCTCCAGGACCTCTAACTGTATCTGCAGCGAGCCTCGGGATCAAGAGCGGGAAGAGGGCTGGATTTCTGATATCGCTCGGTCACATGGCTTTCGAGCTTCCCTTAGTTCTTTTGATAGCTGGAGGCCTCTCAATCGTTTCTCAGAGCTTCAAATCAATCCTCTCACTGATAGGAGGGGTATTCCTCCTCTACTTCGCTTCCACTCAGATCATATCATTGAGGGAAGTCAGAATAAATACCTCTGAGGGAGGGGGAAACGCTTTCCTCACGGGCATCATGCTGACAGCACTCAACCCTTACTTCATAATTTGGTGGTTGACAGTGGGGACGAAGTTAGTGATGGACTCGATGCAGTTCCCTATGGGCGTTCTGTTCATGTACATCCTTCACGTCTGGATGGATTTCGCATGGCTCACTCTCATAGCTTACGCATTTTACAAGGGGAGCAGATTGAACGAATCCCTCCTTAAAGCGATAATGGGAATCCTGAGTCTTATATTAATCTTCTTCGGGCTAGAGTTCATATACGAAGCATTCAAGTAGATGACCTTTCTAGAAGGATCGTTAGTAGGGGATGGGTAAATGAGATGAATGCACGCTTCGATCCGAAGGATGATAACTGTACATATTATCAAAGAAGGCCCCTTAAAGGACACTTTAGAGATAGCTGAAGATCTCTTCGTTGAGATATCTGAGGATGGCTCCATAGCTGGTCTGGGAGCGAGAGAACGTACTGAAGAACAGTACATAAATGATGCAGGAGACTTGAGGTCCCTCGATAAAGTTCAATGAAAGAAGTAGCTATTCATAACCTTAGAGTCGCTATCTCCATTCCTCTCTCTCTGAACTCAGCCTAATTACATCAGGTGCCTCATAATTCAACCTCCAGAGACCTCTCTTCTAGTAGGACTATTCCCAGCTCTCCAGTTACGGTATCGCTGGCTTCCCGCCATCGACTTTCGCGTAGATGTGATACCCCGTAGGACTATTCCCAGCTCTCCAGTTACGGTATCGCTCAAGATCACTTCATCTAAATTGACGATTATGTTCACCCTAAGTTCCTTTAGGGTCTTCCCCTCTGCTATCAGCTCGAGTCTAGCTGCAGCTGCGTAGTACGGGGCTATGATGTCTCCACCTCCTGTCCCAAGTTAGCTCAGTATCAGGATGTGGAGGCCATAAATCGAGCTTCCTCGCTAACTCCACTGGATCACTACATCAGGATCATCGCTCTCGAAACCGCTGTTAACTAAGGCACTCGTCTCAACTGCCCTCGATCGGGTGCTCAACTTGACTCTGACTCTGCACGCCACGAGAAGACCCTCCTCTTCACCATGTATCCTATCCTCTTCTTCTTCGGGGCTCTCTTCCTGAGCTCTCTGATCACCTTGAGTACTTCCTCATCTAACACATGATATCTGAAGTGAACGTCAATATAACCTTTCCCCGACGCTTTGCTTCGATCTAATATTTTTGAGATCTCTTAGGCCCACCTTAGGGGGGGACCTTGGAACCCAGGATGGTGAAATTGAGCAAGCTCCTCTCCTACATATTGAGGCATAACCCCTCTTACATAGGGATCTCTCTCGATGACATGGGATTCTCTAACGTCACTGTGGAGGAGATCGCCAGGAGGATTTCTGAGAAGAGAGGGTATGAATGGGTCAAGCCCGAGCACATCCTCAGAGTCATCGAGGTAGATGAGAAAGGTAGGTTCGAGGTGAGGGATGGGAGAGTGAGGGCTGCTTATGGCCACAGCGTCGAGGTTGAAGCAGGAGTCCCCGTCAGCGATTTAGCTACTTTATACCACGGCACCACCCTCAGGGCTTGGAGGAGGATAAGGGAGGAAGGGATAAAACCGGGGAGGAGGAAGTACGTGCACTTATCCTCATCAGTAGAAGAAGCTGCGATCGTGGCTAGGAGGCACGGTAAAGATGTGATAGTGCTCGAAGTAGATGCTAGAGCTATGCTAAACGATGGATTCGAGATAAGGAAAGCAGGAAAGGTTTATCTCGTGAGAGAAGTGCCTCCCAAGTATATAATAGGCCTCATAGATATCTCGAAGCACTTGGGCGTGAGGAAATAGTGTTATAGCTATAGGACTACCCTCTCGGGAGCTTTATTTTATTCAGAGAAGCGTATCAGTGAGCTAACTATTTGAACTCGCTAAGAGTGACAACGCTCTTCTCAGAAGTACATTATAGCTAGCTTATCGCATCCCCGAGCCAGTGGCTCAACATCAAGAGTAGCCTCCTCGCCTTAGCGTAGAGGTAACCAGCCAATATCCCTATCAGGACTGAGGAAGGCGGTATGCGCCAAAGGCTGAAGAGCAATATCTGAAGGAATATTGCGGCTCGAACCCTGTCTTTCAGCAGGAGCTCGAACTTAGTGAGTAATAGCCCTTTCGAAAGAGTTCTCGCGTACCCAACTGTGAGAGGCACGACTAATAAGCTATACATAGCTACAGCTCGGGGAATCGCTGAGACCTCTAGAGCTCTCAGCTCACGAGGGCCCGAGCCTAGGCGTGTCCACGTGAGTCATCGAGCTTCTTCCAGTCAGCTCAGGGCTCGGGACCGCGAGTAGGACTCAGCTCTCTGTCGACTGGGATCGGAATCGATCTCCTCCCCCGAGACCGCCGACTGGACTCACTGAAGTGTCGGATGGACGCCAGAGGCCTGACCGGGGGCTCCCCTCACCGAGTCTCCGGACCTCCGATCC
>CAZFIJ010000075.1:0-49971 GCA_964519515.1 uncultured Nitrososphaerota archaeon | reverse complement strand
TACTATTATGTAGCCCCCGTCATTAGTCTGCTGAACTGAGCGACCCAAATCACGTTCGCTCCCCCCGAAAGTCCTGCTCCACTCCACTCCAGGCCCTTGAGCTTCAACTGAGTAGAAGAGACATAAGATGATAGCGATCATTAGGGGCTTAATCCACTTAACTCTCCTCATCACGATCTCATCCCCTAATTATATTTTAAGTCCTCCTAAATTATATTAAGCTTTTCGATGATTTTTTAAATATACTATAAACTGGAGGGGCCACCGTTAGATAAGGGATGCAGAGATCATAGTTGGTTCCAATCGTCAGGGGAAAGGATGCGCTGGAGGGAAGCGGTCCTCAGATTAAAAAGATGAGAAGATAAGGGAATATCTGAGGAGCTTGAGGAAATTGGGGAGACATCAGAGGGCGTTTATTTAACGCTTAAGAGGGATACGAGTCTAATTGAATGGTCGAGGCATCTATACTCATGAAATATGAAGGTATCGATTGGAAGTCAAGATGTTCTGAACTTTAGCTTCTGTAGATGCACTGCCCATCCTTACTCTCGGGAAATATCGCTCAATAGAATGTTCAAAATTAAAGAGACATTTAGCTCATCGGGATTTATGGATAGGGCCTTTTCTGAAGAAATCTTTAGTGAGAGAGTGAGGAGATGCTCGTATGAATGTGAAGGATTATCTAAAAGATCCATAAAGCTACTGCTAATGGTTACTTAGCTTCATTATGTTCCCGCTGTGAAGCTATCGCCGATTTATCGTCTAATCCATAGATAGCTGGAGCTATAGATACAACTAACTTAATAAATTTGCGGATCCTCCGCAAGTTCTACGAACTTTCTTCCCATCTTCCTCACTAATTTCTATTTCTCCTCATTCTGTTTCAACGCTTTCAACATGAAGCGATCCAAATAAATCTCCATTCGCTTAGAAACGCTATCTTCCACTCTTCTTAGCAGTTGCCTCAAAATTCTCGTAACTTTCATCCTGTTCCCAGGGTCTGTTTTGTATTGCATTTCCGGGACAACTAAATCTTCTTTTAAGTAAACTATTAAATCAGAAGGTCTCTCTCCACTAGTTATTTCGAAGAGGCTCTTCTATCGCTATCCATCTCTATCGTAAAATTTCTCACTGATCTGCTTAAGACCTTTTTATCCCCACGATCTGGGCCAAACTTCTGGTGACTTCAAAAATTCCTCCCTCTTGCTTAGCGGTAATCATCTCTCCGCATGCCGGGCATTGGAAAGTTGTTTCGTAAACTTCTGATCTGACATCACTGAGGACTAATAGAGCCCCACAGCGTGCTTTTAGAAATTAACTTTGAGATCGCTCATCCCTACTTATCTTTACGTAACCGTACCACTTCCTCTCTACTCCCCTCTTACTCAGGAGATCTATGCACCTCTCCCTCAGCTTCTCGAAGGTCCCATCATCAACGATAGGGATCCCATCTAAACATATCTCCCAGATGAGGGGGTTCTCCTCAGATATTTCATCAGGAGATAGGCAAATTGGCTCTAAAGGTCTCGGATAATCCCACTTATCGAGTAAAAATCTTATCCTATCCTCCCTCCTCATCCCCGAGAACTCATCCGATATGAGTAGGAGGTCGATATCGCTCCAAGGGAGGTCATCTCCTCTCGCTGAGGAACCGAAGAGAACAACTGAGTTCACTTTGATGGGAATTTCGCTCAAAAACTTTCTTATAACTTCCAGATTCATTTGAGATTCCTCTCCGCGAACTCCACGAGCTTCCTCGCTATGTTCACTAACTCACTCGCTTTCAGCTCATCGTAAAGCTCATAAGGAGGGGCGCTAGCTGCGTTAGGATATCTCGAGGTCAAATAATGGATATCGAGTTCCTTCGCATCGCTATAAACATCATCTACATCTACTCCTTGAGCCCTAAGTTGGTCTAGGAGGAACTTGCACGAATGAGTCATATGATAACCTCCCCTCCATATAACTAACGCTTTTAGAGCTTTCTCCCCAGCTTGGTGGGAGTGATAAGCAGCTCCCTCGAAGAATCCCAATTTCAACAATTCTTCAGCCATCCTCAAGTCCCTCTTAGCTTGTTCAAACCACCAGAGGACCTCGACTCTCACACAAATACCTCATAATCTAAGCTAAAAAGCTTTATGAAGTGAGTTCGCAGAGACATTCAAGTGGGGCCATGGGATCTTAAATTCATCATGCACAAAATAAATTCTGCGGGAAGCGATGTTTTCCGTTGGGATCCGGGGGAATATTTCCTCTTAGAAAGGCCCCTGTCCTCCGACTAAAGAGCGGGCTTTCAGTTGCAAAATTTCAAGATTCCCTCGGGGTTCTCAATACCAACTTAATCATCAACTCCCTAAAATATTTAAGTATTCTTAGGGGAACTTCTCCGAATGCTGAGGGATGCCCTTAATGACTCACTCGAGTCGGGTGGCGGGGTTGAGTTACGGGAGGTACAGGGACTGGCTGGATGAAGCTTTGGACGACTTAGAGGCTGCAAGGAGGTTATTCGAGCTTGGTATGTGGAGCAAGGTTTGCTTCTTTTCATATCAGGCCGCTGAGAAGTCACTTAAGGCTCTCTGCATTAAGAAGCTGGGCAAGTACGTGCACACGCACAGCGTGACTAGGTTGCTCGGAGAACTCAGCATCGTCATCGACCTGCCCCTGGGACTTGTTGAGCGAGTGGGGAGGCTGGACAGGCACTATATCCCTACAAGATACCCTAACGCGTGGCCTGAGCTCCCTCCTCATAAGCACTACTCGGGGGCCGATGCTGAAGAAGCTCTGAATGCAGCTTCCGAGGTGGTGGAGCTTGTTAGGAGAGAGGTTGAGAGAGATCCTTAAGGGTACGAGCGCGGAGGACCTAGCGGAACCGCTGGAGAACCTTATACGCGAGCTAATCGAGTGGTACGAGCCATTGGTGGTCGTAATCGCAGGCTCACTGGCGAAAGGTAAGTTCGTCAGGGGCCTTAGCGATTTGGATATCTTGGTAATCGTGGACTACCCTGTGCGTGATGAGGAGAGATTCTCACTCGCTCCTTTGAATGACGTGGACGTGGAGATCACTGTAGTTTCCAGAGAGGAGCTCGAAAAGGCGATCGTTGTGGGAAACGAGTTCTACTTGGATGCTGTGAGAAACGGAAGAGTGGTTTACGCGCGAGAAGGTGCAGCTCTGCCAGTGACTTTATAGAGCTCAAGCCCCGCGCTAGCTGGATTAACTTCGAGGCTAATAGTAGTCTTAGGCGCTCCCCAGTGGGCATACTGGATGATGCCTCCCCGACCAAAGGGCTCTCGTTTATAATATTTCCGGGATTCTTTCGCGGTTTTCGGCCCCAACTTAATCTTCAACTTTCTAAAGGCGGTATTAAATCCATTCTGGAAGTGAACTTCTCCGAATGCTCTAGGGACATGCCCTTAACGACTCACTCAAGAAGCGTCTCTCGAGAGATCTGCTATCTTACCTCTAACTATACGAGATCATCAGGCACTCTATCGGGTTCATAAGCTATCCTAGGCATTATTCCAGCTCTCCTCAATCTCTCCTTGAC
Organism: uncultured Nitrososphaerota archaeon; assembly: GCA_964519515.1. Lineage (GTDB taxonomy): Archaea > Korarchaeota > Korarchaeia > Korarchaeales > Korarchaeaceae > Korarchaeum. The sequence goes on along the minus strand of CAZFIJ010000075.1, from coordinate 46,426 downwards.
GTGAGGATATAGGAAGACGTATTCCTCCTCCAGCTCCCTCACATAAGCTGGATCTATCTCATTCAGCCTCTCTATGAGCTTCTCTATGTCCTCCTCTCTCGAGAAGGAGAGCATGACAGCTGGATGAGCTGGGACATTATGATCAGCTAAATTCTTCAATGCATTGAGCTGTAGCTCGAAAGCCTCAGGTCTCGCTCCCGTGAGGAGGCTGAACTCCTCCTCACACGTCCCCTTCAAAGATACCCTAACGTGAACCCTCCTGAACTTAGAGAGGTCCTCAGCTCTACCCTCATCTATCAACGTACCGTTCGTCTCTAAGATGAACTTGAAGCGTCCATCCCCCTCTACGAGCTCGAGAATCTTGATTAAGTGATCCCAACATATAGTAGGCTCGTTCCCAGATATCCTGAGCAACTTGTACCCTCTCCTCTCAGCTATCCTCACTAAGTTACGATAGACACGCTCGGGGCTATAGAACTCCCAACTCATAGCTGGATTATCCCTAGGCGTATTGCTCCAGCAGAAGATACATCTTAAGTTGCAGCCGACACAATCAGCAGTAGCTATTCCACCGTACCACTTGCCTCCCCTGAACCTGTAGTACTTCCTACTCCCATCCCTCTCGACGATCCTCTTAGTGAATTCAGCGAGAGCGATAGGATCGTACTCCACAATCGAACTTAGGGAGGGCACTATAAAAAGTTCTCAAATGCTTTCCCTCTAGACAGAGCTGAAGGTCAGGCAGCTTAAGGCTCGCTACCCCTCCTCAATCGGAGGTCTAGCTCTTCAGAGTGTGAAATGAGATCCATCGAAACTAGAGGCCCCCCAGGTTTCACGCGATACACTCAGGCGATCCTCTCCATCTTCACGATCTGAGGCTGTCTAATCCTAGCACTTTAATCTAATTAGGACTCGCTCAAGCCATTGGATCTATCATCTTGAGGGCTCCCATCAGGGGCCCCTTCCTCTCGCTATCTTTACGCTAGGAAACGCATCTACAGACCTGAAATGTAGCCCTTCAAACTGAGTCGTGTCGACATTGAAATTAACTTCGACCGAGTCTATGTAGCCCTGAGTACTGAGAGCGATATCGGTTCAATTTTGAGTGAGCATCACTTAAGCCCTCACGCATGCGGCTTCATGTTAATGACCGCACGCTTCACGATGGGATCCGGTATCTTATATTCATCATCCTCTCTCTCCAGATAACCGTACTTGACTAAGTTCTTCAAGAGTTCATTGAGCCTGCTGTCAGGAATGGGCCCGGCTCTAACTGTTACATACGCTTTTATATCGCTCCAAGAGTTTGATCCATGTGCAACAGCTTTCATTATAGCTAAATATCTCTTTCTAGATGGGGAGATCAACTTACCGAGCTCCTCCATCACTAACTTCGATCCCTCCTCTAATACCTCAGTTAACGCATCTCCATGCGGGAACTTCCTCACAGCCCTCATATAACCGTATAAGGTGAGCCATCCAACTATCCCATCGAGGGCTTTCAAAGTATCCTCTATCTCATCAGCTTTTGGCTCTATCCCGAACTCCCTGAAGCCTTTATGAAGGAAGTTAATGCTCTCCTCTTCCGTGAACCTATCGACATGAACTTCCCTCCTGTACCTCCCGAATAGAGGTGCTTCAGGTTCATCAAGCCTTAAGAAATCCCTCAAAACTCCAACTTCGCTCCCTGAGAGCAGGAAAGTGAGATTTTCTAAGTTATCGATTGCCCAAGCGATTATCCCATCGTATCTGACGTTTGAAAACCTGAGGTACTGGGCTTCATCGAACGCGAAGATGAACCTCTCACCCCTCTCCTCGCACCAATCATTAACTCTAGAGAGGACATCCGTGAGGGATATCTTAGCACTCGGTTCTATCTCGATCCCGATCTCCCCGATCCTCAGCCCCTTTATCCTACTCATAGCATCCCTTAAGCCTAAATAAAGCTTTTCACTCGCTTTCATGCGTTCTCTAAACCCCTCTAAAATATATTTGACTAGGAGAAGCATCGTCACATTGTTCTCACTGAAGTAAAGCTGTCTCACGTCCAAGAGGACGTGAGGAAGATCTCTCAGGGAGACCCTTATTACGCTCGTCTTTCCAATTCTCCTTATTCCATAGACTACGATCAATCTCTCCCCTAAGTTTAACGCTTCTGAGATGCTCTTGAGCTCTTCCTCTCTATCATATAAGTCCTCCCTCCTCTCCTTCGGGTTCACATCGAAGTACATTACTAACTCCCCCCATTAGTTACTAACTCCCCCCATTAGTTAGGGTATCTCCCTTAAATAAGTGAGGTCTTCCCTAACCTCTCCGACGCAATGAGGGGAGTAAACGGATACTTCATCCCTCTCTCAACTCAAGATCTCCGTTAATCTCCTGAGTTCATAATCATACTACCGGAGTCACAGCCCCTAGCAAGAGGCTCAGTAATATCGATATCCAGATTGGATTTAGGGCCTCTAATCCTCTAGAGGCTAAGACTGAAGCTAGGAGCTCTATGGGGATCAGCAATATGAGGCTCATGTACGTCACTATGAGGAAGTAACCCGCATATCCCCCGCCTACGAGGGCTTGAAGCGTGAGTGAAGCCGTAATGAAGCTAGCTAGCATTAAAGCGAGTCTCTGGAGGAAAGTCCGCTGGATACTCCCGTAGCTTTGAGGGATCGAGATCTCGAATACGAGGACCGCTGGGATGAAGAGGAGCGAGAGTTCTACTATGAGGGGGAGCCTGAAGGCACTCGGTTCTACGTTGAGGAAGGGTTGTAGAGCGGAACGCATCATTAAGTAAGCGAAGAGAGATAACAGTATAGCTAATCCTAGAGATGAGGGCTTCATCTCCCAGAATATCCTCTTAACTCTCGAAAGACCTCTCCTGTGGAGGAGGGCGAGTCCTAGAGCTTGACTGTAGAATATCCCGAGTACGAAACTAGCGATAGGCGCTCTCAGGAGGTTAGTGAGTGATATTAAGAATATGAAGGAAATTGGGGCGAATAAAATTACGATTAGCAGGTCTCTAGCGGACATCCCTTCATTTAATGCATTCTTAACTTCTAATCCCTCTGTGAGTACTAGCGGGAGTAAGATTAGCAACGAAACCGCTGATATACTTGAGATTAGCGTGAGAGCTAACCTCAGAGGTACGGTAGTTTCAGAATCTCCGGAGATCCAGTTAACGATTTTTTCAATCGCGTTCGGGCTGTACAAGATCGTCAAGTGATCATCGAAAGTCGAGATGTAGACGTGCCAATCAGTCAGCTCCTCAGCTATATCGCTGGGGAATATCTCATCGAGACCAGCTAGGACTAAGAGCTTCCCCGAGTCTATGCCGTCTGAGGGTGGAGATGCTATAACCACTATCTTGGAGGGGCTTATGAGGGGAGCTAGCTCTTGTACAGCTCTGCCCCCCATACTGTGACCTATCAGCAGTATCTCCCCGCCACTATAGTTAAACTCCTCATTTATTAAGCGAAAATCTCGTAATAAAACTGATGTGTTAAAAGATAGAGAGGAGGAGCTTTTACCGTGACCTCTCGCATCGTAAGAGACAGTTAAGTAACCCTGGCGAGCGAGCTCGAAGCCTATCCACCCCATCATCTCCGAGCTCCCGCCGAACCCATGGTAGAGGACAGCCAGGCCCTTGGGCTCAGCCCTAGGGGACCAAGATATGTATCTGAGCGTCGCATCTCGGGAGAGTATGTATCCTTCCCTCACTTCCACATCTCGCAGGAGGTAGAGGGACGCTGATGAGGATATGAGCAATATCATAAGCGTAAATAGGACGGCCCTTCTCCCTATGATCTCCCCCGGGCGCTATCAGCTTATCTTTAATAAATGTTAGTAGAGAGCTGGATAGCCCGAGGGACCCGAGATCAAGTCGCTCGAGTGAGAGCTCACGGAGGATCGCTAACGGGAAGATGGTAGATGCTCAGTCCAACTGAGTGAAGTAGATGGGAGTTCGAGATCCGGAGCGGCGCTAGGACCTTGAGCTCATCGGAACTCAGGGCAAGGATTTTAAATGGGACCTCGAAGTCTCATTATGCAGTTCGATCCTGAGGAGTACATAGAGTCCAAGTTGAGAGATATAAGGGAGATTTTGAGGCCTGAAGAGAGCGATAAAGTCCTAGCAGCATGTTCTGGTGGTGTAGATAGTACAGTATCTGCTGTATTAGTTGCTAGAGCCTTAGGGAGGCCTATAAAAGCTGTTTACATAGACGATGGCTTGAGGAGGAAGGGTGAGCCTGAGAGAGTCCTGAAAATCTTGAACGAGCTCGGCTTATCTGCATTCATTTATGACGCTAAGAAAGATGTTCTAGAAGCTTTGAAGGGTAAAGTAGATGCAGAAGAGAAGAGAAAAGCGTTCAGGGAGGCATTTTACACGGTCTTAGGGAGGATAATCAGGGAGATAGACGCGAAGTATTTAGTTCAAGGGACTATAGCTGCCGATGTAGTAGAGACAATCGGGGGCATAAAGACCCAGCATAACGTCCTCGAGGAGCTCGGGATAGCGGATAAGTACGGGTTCAAGCTTATAGAACCTATAAAAGACCTCTACAAGCCACAAGTCAGGATAGTAGCTAGGGAGCTCGGGCTACCGGCTGAGGTATGCGAGAGGAAGCCTTTCCCTGGACCGGGGTTAGCGATAAGGATATTAGGGGAGGTGACTTGGGAGAAGCTGGAGCTCCTCAGGAAGGTGACTGAGATTGTCGAGGAGGAGACATCAGACATAGAGTCCTTCCAGAGTTTCGCTGTCCTCTTAGATATGAGAGCGACTGGGATAAGGGACGGGAAGAGAGTTTACGGCTATATAGTGGCTCTGAGGGTGGTCTCATCAGAGGACGCTATGAGCGCTAGATTCGTCGAGGTGCCCTACGAGAGGCTCAGGAGGATCTCGATTAAGATAATATCGGAAGTTCCTGAGGTCTCTAGAGTCCTCTACGATGTAACGGATAAGCCTCCCGCGACTATAGAGTTCGAGTGATCATCTAGCGGTCTCGCCGCCGTCTATGACTACGCAAGTCCCAGTTATGTAAGAGGACTCCTTGCTCGCTAGGAAGGCGAAGAGGGCAGCTATCTCCTCAGGGGATGCGTGCCTCCCGATGGGTATCGTCTTATTGACTTCCTCTATCATCTCCGGGGTGTACTCAGCTAGTTGCATGGGAGTGAGGACGTAGCCCGGGCAGACAGCCACTACTCTGAGCCAAGGAGCGAACTCGAGAGCTAGAGTCCTCGCTAAGAGTATCAATCCCGCCTTAGAGGCGTTATAGTGAGCGTAATAAGGATGACCCCTCATACCGTTAGTCGATGCCGTGAACAATATTACTCCTTCTCTCTGTTTCTCCATAATCCTTATCGCCTCCTTAGCGCATAGGAAAGCGCCTGTCAAGTTGACATCTATGACCCTCTTCCACTCCTCATAACTTATGTCCAAGAAGGGAGTCCTGTAACTTATGCCAGCATTAGCTATTAACACATCTAAACCCCCTAACACCCTTTCTACTTCAGAGAAAGCTCTGGCTACTTGATCTGGGGATGAGACATCAGCTACTGTCCCTCCAGAGATCCTCGGATTCTCTCTAAGTACTCTCTTCAGGCCTTCCTCATTCACATCTATTATGAAGACCTCGGACCCCTCTTCGACGAACCTCCTCGCTGTAGCTAGACCTATGCCACTAGCTGCTCCCGTTATAACTACCCTCTTACCCTGGAGATCCGGGTACATAAGGTATCCCCTGCAGTCATAAGAAAAAAATTTATGTTAGAGCTTCTCTCAGGATCGCTCGCAATATGCCCGAATAAACTGGAGGCCGCTCTTCAAGCTCAAGGCGGGAAATGTTAGAATTTATTTAGGGAAATTAAGCCGTTAGTCATTTAAGGATGTTTAATGACTGTGGATCTTGTTTAGATGCTTTATTAAACTGACGTTCTTGAGGGGCGAGATGTATACATTTTTTATTAAAATTGAAGGTCTGAGGGGGCTCTACTCATACAAAGATTCATGAAATATACGCAAATCTTTAAATTTTGTAAGTGCGCATATACGTATGCCGAAACTGACTCTCTTCAGGAAAGTAGCCTCGAATCCGAGATCCCCGCCTGAACTCCTCATCTCGATTTCCAAGCTCGAGGACAAGGGGTTATGGAGGCTCTTAGCTCAGAACCCTAGGACTCCTCCGGAGGCCCTCGATAAGTTAGCTGATTCGGGTGATGAGGGGATAAAGATCTACGTGGCTTCCCATCCGAATTGCCCCCCAGATAAGATCAGGGAGCTCTCGAGGGATCCCTCACCGCGTGTCAGGGGGGCTGTGCTTGAGAACCCTAATGTGCCCAGGGACGTTTTAGATGAACTTTCGAGGGACCCCCAGGCTGAGGTCAGGGCTAAACTAGCGGAATTAGGTTATCCCGAGATTTTGAGTATTTTATCGCTCGATAAGAGTAAGGACGTCAGGAAGGTCGTTGCTTCCAACCCGAAAACGCCGATAGAAGCTCTATCTCACTTATCTAAAGATCCGTGCCCGGAGGTCAGGGCCTCCCTCGCCTCTAACCCATCAGCCGCTCATCTGCTGGGAGCTCTAGCTGAGGACAGTGAGGAGGTCGTTAGAGCGTCTGTCGCGAGTAATAAGATGATTTCAGAGGATATACAGGAGAAGTTGGTGAATAAAGGATCGATCTATGTCCTCGAAGCCTTAGCTAGGAACCCTGCCGTCAAGAAAGAGGTCTTGGAGGTGTTAGCTCATCATGAAAGTGAGTGGGTGAGGAGAGGGGTCGCATCTAATACATCAGCCCCAAGGGATTTATTGGAGAAGTTATCTAGAGATACAAGCCCGAATGTGAGGGCTGCTGTCGCATCGAACCCATCCTCTCCCCCTGAGATATTGATGAAATTAGCTGAGGAGTTTCCTAAGGCTGTAGCATCGAATCAGAACGCTCCAGAGGCTATCCTGAGGAGGTTAGCTGCGGAGGGCAGCGATGATATCAAGCTGACTGTAGCTGAGAACAAGAAGTGTCCTAAGGATGTGCTCTTAAGCTTAGTCAGGTCGGATAACTTAGAGATAAAGAACGCAGCAGCTATGAATCCTAATGCGACTTCAGAAATCCTCGACGAATTAGCAAAGTCTGCTAATGTCTATTTGAGGATTTTGGCTGCTTCAGATCCTAGGACGAGCTTTGAAGTTCTGAGGAAACTGGCAACTGATGATAATGAAGAGGTCAGAGACGCTTTACTCTTAAACCCTAAATTGAACCTGGAGCTCATGGCTAAGCTATCTGAGAGGCCCACCCCCCTCATGAAATTGAGAATGGCCTTAGATCCGAGTACAAATGCTAAGATCCTTGAGAAGTTCGCTGAGGAGAGAGATGAGGAGATAAGACTGGCAGTTGCTCTCAATCCATCTACCCCACTCGAAGTATTAGTTAAGCTCTCCAATGACCAGAGCGAGCTCGTGAGGAAGCTAGCCCTCTCTAGAGCTCTCTCCAGATAAATTTATAATGTATAGGTGCGATATAACGTTATGATAAGGTATAAATGTGGCGTATGTGGATACATCTATGACCCCATGAAGGGGGATGAGAGCAGGGGAATTAAGCCCGGTACTCCCTTCAAGGAGCTCCCTCCAGGTTGGAGATGCCCCGTCTGTGGCGCTCCTAAGAGCCAGTTCTACCCAATAGATGAGGATATGGAGTGGTAATGGGGGATCGATCTGATAACGTGGGTTATCCCGAACGAGATAGCTATATCGAGGATCCCAGTGAAGAAAGAGGACATAAAGGTAATTAAATCTCTGGGGATAAGGGCTATCGTTTGCTTAGCGACGGAGAGGGAGATACACCCGTTCTGGGGAGGCATACTCACGTATGAAGCTAATGTAATTTCAGAGGGTATGGAATTCTACTTCCTACCGGTGGAGCCTAAAGGCGCTCCTGATATCAGGGAATTGATAGATTTACTCACATGGATCTCCTCGAGGGCCACTAAAGGGAAGCCGGTAGCTATTCATTGTTTCGCTGGAGTGGGGAGAGCGGGCACTGTAGCTGCAGCTTACTTGATATTCAAGGGGATGACTCCTAAAGCGGCTATAGATCAAGTGAGGAGAGTGAGGCCAGGGGCTATAGAATCTAGCGAGCAGGAGGAGGTGCTGTTCCAACTCAGCTCAGTGATAGACTTAGTTCTGAGGAAGGAGATACCTCTGAAGCTGATACTAGAGCCTATCGAGACGAAGAAGCCCAAGTTGAGGATATTCAGATTGAGGAGATAGTTCCTTAACCACTTCTCAGTACCTTTATCTCATCTCTATCCACGGTACCGTTCCCGTTCTTATCCATCCATTGAGCTATAGCGTAGTTAAGCTGCCCCAATTCAGGTAGGATCATCGAGCAAGCCTCAGTCCCGAACCTGTGGGTCCCCATCACGTAGACCCTTCCGTTACTCAATTTCACTAAGCAATGATCCGTCTTACCCCACACACTCTTGTACTCAGTCCCGTTCACTATCATCGAATCTCTCGTGAACGATACCCATTTTATCTTGCTCCATCTATTGGAGTGAGGTCCTCCAACAACTATAATTCCTCCATTCGATATCAAAGCATTCGGAAAGTGTTTTCTCACTATCTCAAGGTCTACTTCAGACTCCACGCTGAAAGATGGGATTATCAGAGCGTCCCCTATCCTCTCTAACTTCATGGGGCTGGAGAGCTTCCCATTTATGTAAGCTCTGTACTTCTCCCCGGAGCCATCGTTAGTGTCGTCGAATATCCATACGCCAACTATCCTCCCGCTAGCTCCCAGCCCCAGCTTCTCCCTCATCCTCTCCGACCAAGAAGAAGAGCTCTCAGCGTCCCATATGCCCGTCACTACGATCTGCTTCTCGAAGGCCCTGATGTACAAAGCTAACCTGAGGGGGTCATATAGCTCCGTCACCACAGGCGTATCATAGGGGAGCCCCGCTCTCACAGCTTCAACTACATAAGCCTCATCGAGCCAAACCCAGTAAATCCTCTTGATCCTCTCCGGGAGGGATAAGTAGAACTCCCTTATCTCCCCGGGATCGAACCTCCTGTCCTTCCAACCGTACCAGACCGCTATGCCTTGAGTCGATTTGAGATCCGATAGGAAATTCATGAACTTCAGGAGAGCTGAATTCACTCTACTTCCTTTTGAGAGGTAATCCCACTCCCTTCCATACTTCTCCTTCGGGAGTATAGCGTAGAATATCCCGAGCCCCCTCTCCCGAGCGAGCTCATCCATTAACTCGAGGTTCCTCAGGAATTGAGGGTCATTATCTAAAGGTATCAATAATATTACGAAGTTATAACCGGCTGATGATATTATCTTTAAATCTTCATCTATTAGTTTGATATATTTTGATAAGTTCTCCTTAACGTAGAAATATATCCTATCGCCGTACTCCCTCTGCCACTTGGGGGAGGAGGCCTTAGAGGGGAGTATGTAGACTATACCGCAGAAAGTCACTCGGGGCTCCTCAGATAGCTTAACTCCCAAACCGTAGAATTTGTTGAGGACGAGCTCAGCTACGTAGAGGAACCCGAGCGAATCTGTCGAGGATGCGACCTTTATGAAGGTCCCATCTCCCACTCTCATAGCTGCGGGATCGAAAGCCCCGCCAGATTCACCATAAGCTTCTATTAGCATTTCCCGAGCTATGAAGGGCCTCATGCTCTCGAATCCCCTCAGGCTGGGTATGTACTTCCTCCCGGCTTCAGTGACTCTGACTTGAACTGCTCTATCTGAGGTGACTCTCCTCCCGAAAGGAACTTCCTCTATCCCAGCTTTACGCTCGATCCATCCCTTATGCCCTATGTAATAGAACTCCCAATCCCCAGTCCATACGATAGTCCCTCCCTTCCTCAACCACCTCACTATTAGGCTATCCCCGGTCCCGTCCCAGACTGTATCAGGCAGGACATCACTCGTGGGGATCAATATAACTTTCTCGCCAGCTGATAATATTTTCGCGAGAGAATCAGCATCTACTACCTCATAATTCACGTTATATTCATCGAATATAGATGAGAGATATTCTTTGTACTCCTCTGGGCTCCTTATCCAATTGCTCCCGTACCTAGGGTCGAAGTATATGAGTACCTTGGGCTCAGTTGGAGCGAGCCCCGAGGTGCACGGGTTCACCCCTACTTCAGATAGCTCTCTATCAGCTATATAGGGTACGAAGCCGAGCTCCAATATGGCCTTCATCACCTTAATAGCTTCTTCCCTATCCCTAGGATCTACGTAATCCACGATTATGACTGGGACCTTCTCATTTATGTATCTCAACTTATCTAAGTAATAAGATCTCTCCTCCTCACTCACCAAAACGTAATTCAGGTCCTCATCCAACCCCCTGAAGAGGTCCTCGAAGAGGAAGCCATCTACGTACTGTTGAACGTAATCGAATATCTCGAATCCCCTATTTATCACTATGAGCTTATCCGGATATTTCTTCTTCAGAGTTACCACGAAATCAACTAGAGCATCCACGAAACTCTTTTCCTCACTCTCCTTCGCGACTAACTTGTAGGAATCTAGAGTATCTAAGAGGAAGCCATCGAAACCCCTCTCAACTATAGATTTAGCTACTCTCTCTAACAAGAACCTCCTGTACTCAGGATTCCTCACATCAGCTACATAAGATCCCCAAACTGGGTTATAGCCGATCGCATACTTCTTTATCTCATCGAAGTAACTCCTGTAATCCTCTATCTCCCCCACACTTATATAAGCTATGAGCTTCGCTCTCCCGCTCTTGGGCTTTACGTATGGATTATCTGGGTCCACTATGATCCAATCATGCGTCTTGAGGATCTCGGGAGGGATAGGTTTGCTATGATAGTATACTAAGACGCAACTCACTTTCCGCTGAGCTTCCATGAGTGGGTGACTTGCGAAGATCAAGATCGCTATGAGTAAAGCTGAGATCAGGAGAGCCCGCTTCATATAGGTCGCCTCGTAACGGGAACGGGCTAATGCTTTTAATCGTCATCAATAGTTTCAATACATTAAATCAGCGCTATCCTCATCTAAGGAGCTCCACGATACTTTAATCCCCATCCTCTCAGGGACGTACGTAGCTATCTCCGGGGGAAGTCCCATATCAGCTAATATCATCTTCAGTTCCCCGACTTTAGCTGGCCTCCTCCTCATGACTTCCTCCCTAAGGGATGAGATCGCCTCGCTCGAGATCAAGTAATCCCCTATCAACTCGAAGCCCTCCGGACAGCAGACCTCCCTGAGTTGAGCTTCCGTTATCCCTAAGATAGATTTCAGTTCGCTCACCTCTAAGAATTTACCATCTATCCTCAAGTTAACTATCTCTTCCTTGATCCTATCCCTCTCATCGGACCAATATCTATCCTCTATCTCCTTGAGCTTCTTAGCTAACTCTATCGGATCTATCTTCCTGTCGAAGTATAGGATGTCCTTCTTGATCTTCTCAACCCTCGAGCACATGAGGTCCCTCCTAGCTATTATAAGGAGCGGTTCCTTAACGTCCTTCAACTTCTCTACCTTCCTCTCGACGTACTCGGGTGTCCAGAACCCCATTATCTCTACGTATATCTTGATCCTCCCCTTCTCTAGCATGAAATCAGGTATCAAGATCGAGTTGCCCGATATCAGGGGCTCCGGCTCCCTATAGACCTTCCACCCTCCTGGGCATATCTGGGGGAATTCCCTCTCGATAGAGCTATCGTAATCGATAGTAGCCTCTGACTCAGGGAAGAGATGCCTCATCTCATGAGAGACCTCCAATCTTATCATCTTCCTCCTCAGGATCTCAGCCCTCAGATCCCAATCGCTCATCTTCACTATGAATGGGATTAGCTTAGCCATAGCCACTCCGTACTTAGTGGTGAGCTTGAGTATCGATGCTGGGCCGTCTATAGTGAGCTCTAGCTTATCCCTCTTGCTAGCTGTGTACATGAGGCCCAAGCCCTTGAGAGCTCTCAGCAAGCGTTTCACCTCCCCTCCCGAGGAGGAAGTGAGCACACGCATCCTCGAGGACTTGAATAAAGCTGTCTGGAGTAGAGCCAAGTTGTACTCCTTCAGTAAATCTTCTGGCTCAGGTTTATCGAAATCAACGAGTTTTAACTCAAAATCGGACCATAAAGACCTCTCTAAATCATCCTCCTTCACTCCCATCTCCTCAGCAGCTCTCCTTATCGCATCACCTCTCTCCTCATATCTGACGAAGCCATGATACTCCCGATTCACGATCATGTAAACTCTCTTCCTGACTTCCAACGGGTCTAGAGCGCTCTTAGGTCTCTCGAACCTCCCCTTCCTCAGTAATATGATGTATAAGCCCCTCACGAGCTTGTAATCGAATAAACCTGAGTAATAGTCCTCTATCTCCTCCTCTTCCTCCTCTATCTCCTTGAGCTCCCTCCCGATCCTGAAGATCCTTATCAGATCATCAGCTAGCTCGAGTTCCTCCTCACTACCCAGGGCCCACTTGAGCGAGAGCTTCCCTCCGACCACCTTCCCCCTGAGCAGTTGAGATGGCAGCATCTAGCATCAACTCGCCAATGAAATCAATCTAATGCTCTCCTCCTCCTTCTAGATACCCTCACTTCGCTAGTCCCTCTAGATATAACTTCATATAACACAGCTCTCTTCCCCTCCCTCTTCCTCAATATCCTCCCGAGCCTCTGCACGAACTCCCTCTTGCTCCCAGTGCCCCCGAGTATTATCCCCACTCTAGCGTCAGGTACGTCCAAGCCCTCATCCAAAACTTTGGAGGTTACTATCTTAGTTATCGAGCCGACTCTGAACGCATCTAGGACTTCCTTCCTCTCCTTCTTATCCGTCCTATGGGTTATCAATGGTATCAGAAACCTCCTGCTTATCTCCTCAGCCATATCATTGAACTCCGTGAAGATTATGACCTTATCATCCTTATGGCTCTCTAAGAGGCTTTGGAGGATATCTAACTTAGATTTAGAGTTTAGAGCTATCTTCCTCATCTTATGCCAAGTTAGTAAGGCCTTCCTAGCTGTTGGGTTCGTTGAGCTCATCCTTATCAACTTCATGAAGTCCTCTACTCCGGTGATCTTGAGCTTGAGATCCCTGAGGGCCTCTTTATACTCCCTCAGGCATCTATCGTACTCAGCTCTCTCCTCCTCACTGAGGTCGACCCCTATCCTGATAGTATCGAACTCCGAGAGGTGAGTCCCAGCTAGTTCCTTGGGCCCCATCCTGTAGATGACGCCTCCCACTATGGGGAAGAGTAGGACATGCCTCCCGTCCTCCCTCTCCAGTGTGGCGGTGAGCCCCATCCTGTAGGGGGAAGCTAAAGACTCCCCTATCTCTATGTAGCCAGTCGCGGCGAGGTGATGGACCTCATCGAATATCACGAGCTCGAACTTATTCCCGAGCTCATCAGACCTGAGATAAGCTGAATCGTAAGTTATCACAGTGACTGGCCTCAGTTCAGATCTCCCCCCTCCTATTATACCTGCTTCTATCCCCAGCTCAGTCAACAGACTGCTCCACTGATTCAAGAGGGGTATAGTGGGCACTACTATTAGAGCGCTCTTCCTCAACCTCTCTATAGCCTTGAGAGCTATGTAAGTCTTCCCCGCTCCAGTGGGCAGGACTATTATCCCTCTCCCCTTCTCAATCCAAGAGTTGAATGCCTCCATTTGGAAGGGCTTGAGCTCGACCCTCCCCCTGACCTCGGGCATCGGTAGAGGGTCCATGACTTCATCTATAGCGTTAGGGAGGAGCTCCCTTATCTCAGGGTACCTGAAGGCCGGGGCCCTCAGAGCCCTAACTCTAGCGTCCCATCGGCAGTAAGGCAGTTTATCGAGGCCTTCCACTAATATAGTACCTCTATCGTATTTCATCCTCACTGGACCTTTGCTCATCCTCTCTCCCATGCTGGGAGCCTTAAAAAGCTGACCTCTCGCGCCTTAAATGAGACCCCTACTTTGTGAAGATAACGTTTATTATAGTGCCCTGTCGGATCGAGGGATGAGCAGGAAGGAATCTTTAATCCCTATCTTGATGCTCCTGATAGTAGTGCAAGCGGTCTCAGCGGAGGACCTAAAGGTGTGGGCCTCTAAGGGCTCTCTGAGAGCTGGGGAGGAGATAGAGCTGAACGTCCTCTGGGGGGATTTAGGTTGCAAAGAGTACTATTTGGTCATCTACAGGACTTACCCGAACGGAGAGGTAGTGAGGTATCCAGCGGAGGGATACGGAGAGCCTCTGAAAGCGCCTGGACCGCTCGGTATAAAGAGGACCTTCAACGCTGATAGAGCGGGTATTCACACTTTCAGGCTCGAGTTATACTGCGGGACCACTCTAATAGCTAAGAGCAGTGACGTCAAAGTCAACGTAACTAAAGGAGTATCTCACATATACTTGAACGCTTCCCCGAGGAAAGCGAGGATAGGGGAGGAGATAACGATATTCGGCTCTATGAAACCGGAGAGAGCTAACCTCAGCCTCGAAGTCATCAGTCCAAGTGGAGCTAAGGGGAACTTGACGCTGATCGTCGAGAACGGGAACTTCTCCCACTCACTCCTCCTGAATGCGAGCGGGACTTGGAGATTCAGAGCTGTCTGGGATGGAGATAAGGATTTCTCAGGATCCTCGAGCGATTGGATCGATGTCGAAATCGAGAAAGGCCCGTTAAAAGTTAGCGTTAGGACTGATCCACCCGGATTGACTGTCTACGTCGATGGTAAGGCTTACCCAGGGGGAGGGGATTTCGATTGGGAGGAGGGGAGTATCCACAGCCTCTCTGTCGACGCTCAGAGGACTGAGGGCGGGAGGAGGTACATCTTCAAGGGATGGAGGGGAGTGAGTAACTCGACTTCCATCTCAGTGAAAGCTGAGCCAAGCTCTTACGTGGCTGAGTATAAGATCCAGTATTACTTAAATGTCACATCCGAGCTAGGGGAAGTCGAGGGCTCCGGATGGTACGATGCCGGAAGTTACGCGAGAGCGAGACTCAAGACGGGGAGGATAGAGGAGTTCCCCTGGGTCTACGTCTTCAAGGGGTGGGAAGGGGATGCGAATGGGAGCGAGCTCCTATCTAATCCAATACTGATGGACGGGCCCAAGGTAGTTTCAGCTAAGTGGGAGAGGACTCTGAATCCGATTTACGTGATCACGATCCTCAGCATATCCCTAGCGGTGATATTCGGGCTCACTACATTCTACTTATTGCTCAAGTACAGAGCTAGGGGGAGAGCGAGGCCATCGGATGAGAGGGTCAAGAGGATAAGGGAGAAGATATCGAAACTAGAGGAGATGAGGAAGAGGGGAGAGATACCAGAAGGCGTCTATATGAAGCTCAAGAAGGAGTACATGAGAGAACTGAGGAGGATCAAGGGAAAGCGTTAATTAGATGGATGATTAGATCCTCTGACTGACAACCCACTTTTCAGATTTATCTCTCGAGATTGAAGAGGTAGCGTCCTCTCACGAGAAGCTTCTTATAACATCAGAGTACCATCGGATTATGAGGTATATCCTCGCGGGCCTCTTAATCCTCTCGATATTAGCGCTCGCTTACTACTATAACAGATCTGAGGAGCTCCAAGCAAAGATATTAGAGTACGAGAAGAGTTTAGAGGAGCTCAAGAGGGATATTAGTGAGAAGGAACTCCTCCTATCTGATGCCGAGAGTAATGCAGCTGCCCTGAGGAGAGAGTTAAGTGAAGCTGAGGAGGAGATAGTGAGGCTGCGAGAAGAACTGAAAGTAACGCGAGATGAGCTTTCCTCATGCCTCTCCAGGGAGGTACAACCAGTTGAGATCAAGACTGAGGATGTATCAATATGCGAGAGGGAGCTAGCGAGCTGCAGAGGTGAACTCTCATCCCTCAAGAGGGCTAGAGTTTACGTAGTCCATTGGTGGTACGATAGTTTCGGTTGCGTGCCCTGTGGTACGGCTAGCGTCAAGTTCCACATAATCCTGTTCAACGCTGGTCATGAGACAGCTGAGAACGTGAGAGTGATATTGACGCTTTACGGTGAGACCGGTCCGATCAACATCATTAGGATAGATGCCGGATCCTTGAGCGGTAGAACGGCCAAAGTGTTAGAGCGGAGCGTCACGATCTCAGCTAACTTCAGGAGGGCTGAGGTGCGTTGCGAGTGGTGATCCACTAGCTTGTGAAAGTCATGAGCTCACGATATCCGCATGGGGGCGCGCATTCTCACTTAGATCTACTGGAATATCCATAGCTATGACCTTCCCGCCCATCAGAAGAATGTTCAAGCGTTATCTCTATGAAGAAGATGCGCGATGAAGCTATAGAGCCGCAGCTAGATCCTCAAGCCCCGGGGGATGACCCTCAATTGGACCTAAACTCGAACATCTTGAGTCATCGAGGCCTGAGAGCAGAAGATAGAAAAAATTAGGGGTTCTAGCGATTCTATCTTGAAGTCAGCTCTCTAGAGTCGATGCTGGAACGACTTTATACATAGTGTACTCCTTATACCCAGTTATCACCTTGTAGTAACCTGAGAGCTCTACGTCGAGGGACTCGTCCCCCGTATCTATGAGGAGGGGCCTCCCCCTGAGGGATTCGAGCTTCCCCCTCGTAGCTACTATCACTATATTGTTCTTCCCTATCCTCCTCAAGACCTCAGGGCTTATCTGCTGGTTCCCCCTCCCGAATACATAGCCCTGGCCTCCTATCGGAGTTACGACGACTTTAGCCTTTCTCCCTGAAATTAGCCCTATTATCTGCCTCTCATTCAAGTCCTTCCCTATTAACTCGCGGTTCAGAATGGCATCAACGCCCAGAGGACTGAAATCCAAGTTGAGAGATTTCATCACTTCTTTAGTCGTGCTCCCAGGCCCTATCAGATATATGACATCTCTCTCCATTATGTCGAGGAGCTCAGCAGCTATGGCTTCCCTATCGTAACTCTCAGAATGGGATGAGGGCACCTTCCCCCCTGGGATATAATTGGAATCGTAAGGTATCTTGAGATAGCCGTAGAGCTTCACCGATAATCTCCCCTCCCTGAAAGAATCTTCATCTATATCCAGGACTTCAGCTTCTATTACCTCGCTCACTTCCCCCCTCAAGAACTTGAGAGCGAGCTCCCCTCCTGCCTTAGGGCTCGCTGAGAATACGGAGGAGTAGACTTTGACTCCAGCCGGTATGCCGAGCGTGACTAAACTCGTCCCTATAGCTCTACAGATATCTCTAGCCGTCCCATCCCCGCCTACGAAGAGCAGCATATCCACCCCCACTCTCCTCATATCTTCAGCAGCTCTAACAGTATCCTCAGCTGTAGTCTCCTCACCTATGCTTCCCAAGACCTCCGGGTTGAGACCAGCTCTCTTCGCAGCGTTCTCCCCCATCTTATGTGGGTAAGTGTAGATGATCAGGGAATCCTTAATGGGTGAGAGCACCTTCAATGCATCTACAGCTCTATCCTCAGCCCAAGGTTTAGCTCCCAACTCTATAGCTCTCTTGAGCATCTCAGGTCCGTCAGTGCCCTTTAGGCCGACTCTACCTCCCATTCCAGCTATAGGATTCACTATGAGCCCTAATCTCAAAGCTTACCACCGTGCTTCTTTAGGAAGAGCCTCCAAGTTATGGACCACTTCTTAGGATCGGAGAACCAGCTATTATCCTCTATCTTATGGATCACACTCCTATGCGGTGCATTGATAACGGTCTCAGGCTCCTCATACGCCTCCCTGACTACTTCCTTTAGGGCCTCTATGTACTCATCGAGCTCCTCCTTAGAGTAAGATTCAGTCGGTTCTATCGTCAAGGGCTCCGGCACTATCCATGGATGGTGGCTAGTCCATAGGTGGAACCCGAAGTCAGCCATCCTCCTTATGACGTCCTCAGCTCCGACTCCAGTCTCATCCTTAAGCTTCTTGAGGCTATACCTGACTTGCTCTATCCTGCTCTTATTTGCTGGGTACGATATATCGGCTCCCTTGACTTCCCTCAGTATCTTATGCATCACGTAATTATTGTTCAGGACAGCCACTCTAGCGACTTCCTTCAATCCCTCCTCCCCCAAAGCCATTATCCAAGCGTAAGCCCTCACTACGACTGGGAAGACTCCATAAAACTCCCTGACCTTCCCTATCGTATCCGGGAGGTCGTAATTCAGGTAATAGGTCTTCCTCTCGGGATCATAATCGACTACAGGGACCGGCAGGAAGCTCTCCAGTTCCTTCTTAACCCCTAAAGCCCCTACAGCTGGCCCTCCGCATCCATGGGGGGATGAGAAGGTCTTATGGAGGTTGAAGAAGCCCATATCGAAGCCGCACTCCTTAGCCCTTACTATCCCTATTATGCCGTTAGCGTTCGCTTGATCGTAACCGCAGAGCCCCCCAGCTTCATGAACTATATCGCAGAACTCCTTTATCCTCGGATTGAATATACCAGTATCCTCAGGATTCGCTACTATCATGCCAGCTGTCCTCTTAGATACAGCTGCCTTTAGGGCCTCTACATCAGGCACGCCCGTCTCGGGGTCTGGGTATATAGTTATCACTTTGAATCCCTTCACAGCTGGAGCAGCAGCATCAGATGGGTGTGAGAATATCGTAGTTATTATCTCATCCCTCTCCTCACCCCTCTTCTTGTGGTAAGCCCTTATTATGGAGGCCATAGCGAATATAGCTTGAGACCCTCCTCCAGGTTGGAAGCTGAACCTATCGAGCCCGGATATCTCCCTCAGGAAGAGATCGAGCTTGTACATTATTTCTAGAGCTCCTTGGACAGTTTCCTCATCTTGGTATGGATGAAGTTCTCTGACCATCGCCACGAACTTCTCATTCACTTTAGGACTGTACTTCATAGTGCAAGTGCCCTGTCCTATGTCTATGTTCAGATCGGCCCCTAGGGTCTCCTGAGATAACCTCAGATAGTGCTTCAGGACCCTCATTTGGGATACTTCAGGAAGTTTGGGTGGATCCTTCCTCCTCATGTGCTCTGGTATCGAGGATAGAACGTCGCCAACTTCCCTCTTTATCCTCTCATCGAGGGGTATTAAGATTCCCCTCTCCCCCTCATTGCTCAACTCGAATATTATAGGCTCTTCCCACCTGGCCTCGTGGAACCCCTTCCTGACCTTCACTACACCCATCTTCTCACCCCAGAATCCTCTTTAGAGCGTCAGCGAGCCTATCTATGTCCTCCTTAGTGTGGACCTCAGTGAAACAGTAAAGGGCTGAGTTCCCGAGCTCCGGGAAGTGTTTCCTAAGATCTATACCCCCGAATATTCCCTCCTTCAGGAGCTCCTTGTTTATCTCCTCAATGCTCTTCCTCCCGGGGAATTCTACGACGAACTCCTTGAAGTGAGGGGCCTTGAACTTAGGCGCCTTGAGGCCTATGCTTGAGAGCACTTTCATAGCGTAAGTAGATCTCTGGAGTATCGCTTCTCCGAGCTCTCTCATGCCATTAGGGCCGAGGAGAGATAGATAAACAGCCGCAATTATCCCATGAGAGGCAGCAGCTGTTCCGACGAATTCCTTAGCTTTTTCCCTCTTCTCGAAAGACGTCCTCTCAAATAACACATCTCCGAAACCGTATTCTCCCTCTTTCACTGTCTTAGCTAGACCGAATATCCTGTACGGGATCTCACTAACGAACTCCTCCTCATCCCTAGTGGCTAAGAAGCCGCCCAGCCCTCCCCCGAAGTTCATGTGGATCCCTAGCGGCTGTAGATCCCCTACTGTTATATCAGCCCCATAATGACTCGGGGGCTCCAAAACGCCTAAAGAACTTGGGTCCACCCCGACTATGCATATAGCCCCCGCTTCATGAGCGATTTCGCAAATCTCCTTCCCTCTAGTCTCTATGAACCCGAGGTAAGATGGGTTCTCGAAATAAACAGCTGCTGTCTCCTCTGAGATCTTCCTCTTCAGGTCCTCTATATCCATCATCCCGCTCTCCTTATCGTAATCCACTTTGATCAGCTTGAGAGCTGGGTCAACGTAGTTATTTATCACTGAGAACCTCTCGGGCGATATCGTTCTGGGTATAAGCACTTCCCTCCTCCCGTTTATCCTATGAGCCATCCTCATCGCAGTACCTGCAGCGTGCCCCCAAGAGTAAATAGGAACTGTAACGACATCCATATCCACTAGCTCAGCCATGAGGCTCTCGAACTCAAAGAGAGCTTGCCACCTCCCATGGTCCTCGTAAGGATCCCCAGCATAAGCAGTGAGGAACTCAGCCCTTCCAGCTATCTCATCGCATATCGCTGGGACGTAATGGGGCCAAGTCCCCCCTCCCTTGAAGCATAAATAATCCTCGCAACTCACGTTCCTAGAGAGGACCTCTCTCATATGCCTATAGAGCTCATATTCAGATCTGAGTGGCTCAGGTAAGTTCATCTTCCCCTTGAACCTTATCTCCTCAGGTATGCTCGCGTAAAGCTCTTCTATGCTCGATACTCCTATGTAAGAGAGCATCTCCCTCTTTACTCTTTCTATCGAGTTCGGGATATAGGGATGACTCATGCCGTACCACCTCCATCCACGACTAGAGTAGCCCCAGTTATCCAACTGGCCATATCGCTCACTAAGAAGAGGACTGCATTAGCTATATCCTCGGGCTTCCCTATCCTAGCGAGAGGCCTATTCGCAGCTTCCTTCAGGAAATCCTCCCAACTCATACCGAGTTGCTCCGCTTCGCTCCTGAGCATTGGGGTATCCACATCCCCGGGGGCGACGCAGTTAACTCTTATCCCGTCCTTACCGTGATCTATTGCCATAGCTCTAGTCATATTGACGAGACCTCCCTTGGAGGCGCAATAAGCTACTGCCTTCGGACCTCCCTTCAGCCCCCACCCCGAGGCTATGTTGACTATGCTACCGCCTCCCCTCATATAAGGTATTGAATATTTGGAGACTAGGAAGGGACCTTTCAGATTAACGTCCAAGACCTTATCCCACTCCTCCTCACTAGTTTCAACAGCATCCTTCCTAACTATGACACCAGCAGCATTTACGACAATATCTATCCTACCGAATTCCTCATAAACTCTCTTAACCACTTCTCTGACTTCCTCAGCTGAAGTGACATCGCACTTGTAAAATTTAGCCTTATCCCTCCCTATCTCATCCAAAAGGCTTTCACACCCCTTTATGTCCAAAATAGCTATTTTAGCCCCAGCTTGAGAGAATTTGAGGGCTATAGCCCTCCCTATACCGGAAGAACCCCCTGTAATTAGAGCTACTTTACCTGATAATGAGATCTGGGGATAGGAGCTCATAAGGGTAGCGGGACTCATGATAAAAAAAGTTTTACGGTAAAATTGTGAGTTAAGAGGCCCTGAGAAGGTGAATCCATTTTCAAAAGCGTAGTATTGTATAGAATTAACAGCGAAAATTCAGGGATATGCAGTTAATTTATTATAGAGACCCCTGATCTCCCGCTATCGCATCTCTTCTAAATCGCTTGAGCCCTCCAAAATCTAGCGATAATTGAGAGGATAGCGCCTGAGATACTTATCGCGATGTATATGATCAGAGCGGAGTTCATAGCTTGGAGGGGCTCCTCTACCATCATCAAAGCCGTTATTATAGAGCTGCTTATCGCCTGACCCATGAACCTCATAGACCCTAAGAAAGCTGTAGCCGATCCATAAAGCTCGGGAGGGGATGAATTCAGCGCAGCTACTGTATTCGGGGATGCGAAGAGTGCGAACCCCGCTCCTAGGACGACTAAAGATATTTCCACTCTCAAAAGGTCCTCGGATCCGAGGGGGGTGAGGAGAGCTATTCCTAGAGCTATCACGATCATCCCGAGGGAAGCTATAAGATGTGGAGATCTCCTATCGGAAGCTTGGCCAGTTATTGGGGAGAGCATAGCTTGAATAACTGGTTGAATTGTGAGGACGAGCCCGGCTTCACTCGAAGAGAGGAAGCCGTGCAGGTAATTACTCAAGATTATAGTAATTGCATAAGTAGCGCTGTAATTGAGTAGAGCAGCTGTAGAAGAAGCCATGTAGCTCCTATTCCTCAGGAGCTTGGGATCTATGAGGCCTCCCCTCCTCAACTCTATGAGGAGCCAGGAGATCATCAGCATGAACCCTAGGGCCAACATATTATCGAGATTCGAGATCCCATAGACCAAGCAGATCATGGAAGCAGTGAAGAGGAAGGAAGAGGAGTAACTGGGCTTCGACCCTGCCTCCCCTAGCTCAGGGAGGTTCAGAGAGAGGAGCAGTGAGATCCCGGATAATATGCCTATGAGCGGGAATATCGAGATCCAAGATATGAGGTCAGATAGTAAGCCAGCTAGAAGAGGCCCTAAGCTCAGCCCTATGTAAACTGCTGCTGTATTTATCCCAATGGCTTTTCCCCTTCCTTCCCTGAAGATAGAGGAGATCAGAGCTACACTCGTCGCTGATATCATAGAGGAGCCCACTCCCTGTAGGACCCTGAGGGCTATGAAGGAAGGGAAATCCCTCACTAAGGTAGTCGCGATAGAGGATATCGCGAATATAACGAGGCCGGCTTGGAAGACCTTAGCTCTGCCTTTCCAGTCAGCAATCCTCCCGAAGGGGACCATTGAAGACGCTAAGGCCACTAGATAAGCTGTAGCTGACCAGTTAGATATAGCTAACCCTACTCCGAATCCAGAGGAGATCTCAGGGAGGAGGAAGGCTATTGAGGACGATGAAAAGGGCGTTAGGAAGGAAGCTATTGCGCAGGAAATTAGGATCCTCGATCTCAGCTCTTCCAGTTTCTCAGAGCTCAAGAGTAACACCTAGAGGCCTAGATATAGTATCGAATATCACTCTCTCTATCCTCCTCTTTCTCTCTACATCCTGCTCTATCTCCTCGATCCTGAGCCTGCAATCTTTATCTATGCTGAAGCTCTTCCCACTCTGGCTTATCCTCCCCATACCCTCTCTCTCGAGGACTTTAACTATCCCGAGGATCACGTTACTCGAGAGGGAAGGTGGGCTAGCTCCGTACTTCCTGAAGGTATCCTCTATAGCCTTAACTATGAGGCTTGAGAGAGTACCGTATCTCTTAGAGCTTTTAGCTCTCCTCAACTCCCTTAAAACGGAGCTTAAGACGTTAACAGAGGCTTCCAATAGGATATCCTGCTCACTGACTTCTTCCTTGACCTTAACCGAGGTCCTCATGAGGTTCTCCAGGGCTTCCTCTAAGTCCCTCCTGAGAGTAGAGTACTTCCTCAGGAAACTCATAACAGCTTCTTCCTTGAGCACTTCAAGGGCTCTGAAGAGATCAGGCCTCAAATTCACGATATCAAACCCCATTCCCATCTTAATCCTTATCTCCGTTATATCATCAGGATCGATTTTAGCTACCGATATCAGGAGGAGGGGATACTTCTCCATGATCTTGAGGAGTTGATCGCACTTCTCCTTCCAGTATTCACCATATTTTATCTCGATCCCGACTCTAGATACGAGCGCCTCTCCCCTCATGCCTACCTTGGGATCGAAAGTCCACACATCGAAATGAGCATCAGTCCTCGCTCCCGGAACGCTCAGGGGCTCATCAGAGAATATAGCTATGTAATCCTTCGTTACATCCCCTATCCTCACCTCTAGCTTTATGTTCCTCGCTTCGCTCAGTAAGAACTTCTTCAGAAGGTCCTCAGCGAATTTCCCCTCTTCTATCCTCCCCATACTTTCGAATCTCCCCAAATTCTTGATTATCTCTGATGAGAGATCTGTGAGGCTCTTAACTACCCCACCTATCTCTCTAGTCCTAGAGAGCTCAGAAGCGAACCTCTCCATGAACGGATATATCTTATCGAGTGACCTCTTTATAGCGTACCTCATATCATCATCTTGCTCGTAATAAGCCATCCAGAGGGCAATTATCCTCCTTAATGCCTCTTTGCTAGCTATTTCCCTCTCATCATCGCTCATGGAGAGACTGAACTCCCTAGATCTGTCCATCAGCCTGCTCCCCAGGGCCCTATCCCTCTTCATAGTATCGCTAGCTCTCTTAGATAGCAGCATGATCACAGATCCCTTGGGAGGGTTCCCATAACTTCCCTCAGTCATGCCCCTGATCAAATCAGCTAAACGCTCGATATCTCTCCTCTCTCCTCTCTCAAACTCATCTAAGAGTTGATCTATCTCATCTATTATGAGGACGATAGGTTCATAACTGAGGTCCTCGAGTAGGAGCTCCCTCATATCTCTCAGGGGGCTTATCGTCACTATCTTTGAGAATACTCCCTCTTCCCTCAGTCTCCTCAAGAGGATATGGCCGAATTGCGTTTTCCCAGATCCATATTCCCCGACTACGCTGATTATCGCGCCCCTCCAATCTCTCTCGCTCAAGTACTTGATTATACTCTCCATAGTCTCCTTCAGACGCTTTGAGTCCACTAATATCTCCTGCATTATGTTCAGCTTGAGTTCTAAGGGCCTCCTATCCGACCAAAATTCTAATATCGATCTTATAGTCGAGTTCTCAAGCTTCCTGAAGCTCTCATAGAGAGGCCTTATCTCCTCCCAGTGATCGAAGCTCATCAATGCCACCTTGCCGATATCCTCTCCCTAAGCGGTATCACGAGCTCGTTGTAGACCTTCCCACTGATCCTATCTTGCCAAGTCGAGAATATCTTCCCGGAAACGTTTCCAGGTATCCTATCGATATCCTCGACGCTCTCAAGCAGATCCCTGTACTTCTCGAAGGAAGGGACATTTATAAGCCCCTTCTTCCATAGAGAAAATACGATCCTCCTCGCAGTATCACCGTAGACCTTCCTGAGGCTTGAGTAAGTCAAGCAGCCCCTATCCCTTATGTCCTCGAGGACCCTCTCCTCTAGGGAGAGAGCTAAGATCGGGACCCTCCTCTCCTTGAGGAATCCACCCTCTTTAAGCCATGAAATTATGGCTTTAGCTTCAGTATCATTGATATCGATACCGCTCCCTTTCACTACTGATGAGAGGCTGGATGGGGAGAGGGGGATGCCCCTATCCGTGAGGAGAGCGAAGGCATCATCTAACTTATACTCCCTCAAGAGAGCCTCAGCTACTCTCTCAAAGAACTCATCCATAGATTTAGCATCTCTGACTCTTCCTAAAATCCAATTCAAGGTCCTCTCATATTGCTCGGCTTTCCTCTTACTAACCTTCAGGAGGGACATTATCCCATTTACATCTGGATTCCTCATGGATGTCGCGAGCTTGTAGAGGTTCTTGAGGGGCAGAGGGTAGATGTTACTTCCCGGCATCCTCTCTAGCTGCGACAATAACTGAAAAAGTTTATCGTTGTCGTGCCCAATTGATCTAAATATGCTCTCATGATGTCAATATAATAATCAATATAAATAAGTTTTTGTTAAATTCTAAATATTATTATTGATATCGTATAACTCCTTCATTAAATAACTGGTTTGCCACGCGACAAATTTATAAGGTGCGAAGTTGTCATAACTATGGTGATATGATGAGTAGTTTCGATGAGAGGAAGGAGATCTTGAAGAATGTGATAAAGCTCCTACACAGTGGATCTAGTGTTGAGGAGCTTAAGGAGAAGTACGGTGATTTACTATCTAGCATATCACCATTTGAGATCCCTCTGATCGAACAAGAGCTCGTTAAGGAGGGGATAAGTGTAAGGGAGATCCTGAGCCTCTGCGACCTACATGTAGCGCTTTTCAGGGATTCCTTAGCTAAAAGAGAGCTTAAAGGGGTCCCCGAGGGTCACCCACTCGAAATACTCATAAGGGAGAACGAGGAGATTCTTAGGGACGCTGAGGCTCTGGGGCTCTATGCTAGAGCTCTGAAGGAGGGGAAGTCAGATGCTGCTAATCTCATAGAGGAGCTCCTCGGTGAATTGAGAAAGTTAAGATCACACTACAGGAAGAATCAGATGTTGATATTCCCTTACCTCGAGAGGAGAGGGATAATAGCTGTTCCCAGGGTCATGTGGGGCAGGGAGGATCAAGTCATAGTGAAGATTAGGGAATTGAGGGAAGCTATAGGGGAGTTCAAGAGCGGGAAGGAGGATGCTAAGGAGAAGATAGCCTCTCTCTCAGAGGAATTATCCAGGGAGATTATCGATCTGGTGTTCAGGGAGAATAAGATATTGTATCCAGCTTGCTGGACCCTCTTCTCAGAGGGAGAGTGGGCAGCAATACATGAGGTCCTAGAGGATATGGGAGTAGAGCGGGGGGAATGGTCACCTAAGGCTGAGCCCATATATCCCTATCAATTGATACCGGAGGCTAAAGACGTATCTATGCTGCCTATGGAGTTCAGGTCTCTAGCTTCATCAGCGACTCCAGATGATTATGAGATAAGGAGGGAAGGGGATATAGAGATGAGCACTGGTTTCTTGAGCGTTAATGAATTAGAGAAGATCCTCAGGAACTTACCCATCGAGCTCACATTCGCTGATGAGAATGATAGGATCAGATTCTACACTGAATCCTCTATGAGAACTGGTTTCATAAGGACGAAGACTATAATAGGGAGGAGGCTGAACTTCTGTCACCCGCCGAGGATAGAGAGCTACGTGATGCTCAACGTCAAGAGGATAAAGGAAGGGGAGTTCCCATACAGGGAGTTCTGGACTAAGGTCGGGGATAGGGTGATGAGGGTCATAATCGCTGGCATCAGAGATGATGAAGGAAGATATCTAGGTACTCTAGAGATAGTCGAGGATCTTACGGAAATATTGGAGAATCCTGAGGAAATTAGGAAGAGTATAATGGTGCTCTGAATGAAGAGCCCTTTCTTCCTAGCGGATAGGTACATAATTCCAGGTCTCTACAGGCTCTTAGCCATGAACTTAAGGGGGAGAGGTCTTCTAGAGGTTGAGATAGCGAGAATTTTAGGGATTTCAGTATCAAATGTCTCCAGATACTTGAGAATGAAGAGAGGAGCTATATTGAGGCTTGAGAATTTAGAAGAAGCATTGAGGTTCACTGATGAATTAGCTGGATCCATAATAGCGGGAAAGAGAGTGAACTTAGCTTTCAGTATTTATAAGATAGCATCGGAGCTGCTAGCGAGAAAACTCATTTGCGAGTTCCATCACTCGATCGATGGGATCGATAGCTGTAATTTGTGCCCCGAGATATTCAAGGGAAATTTTTAATATGAACAATTGCTTCTAAACCGGGAGAGGGGGCCGGGGGTTACGGCTTGAAGCTGGGGAAGGTCCGCCCACGCCCCCAGCGCCGCCCCTCCGCAAGGAGGCACCCTGAGAGGGGGGGGAAGGCCCACAGAAACGACACGTCCTCAGGGGGATGACGATGATGCCGGTGAGGCTGAGAATCCTTGGGGGAGCGGTGAAACGGGGCCCCGGCGGCGTGCAAGCCAATTCCCGCGATGAGGAGCTGGGGCGAGCGGGAGGTAGGCGCTAAGCCAAATCCCCCTAGTACAGAAGGCGGACTATGGCCCCCACTCCCCTCACTGCTTCAGTAAGATGATGCCTCTTGGATCCTTCACTCTCACTGCGAGTGTCTCCCAGAGCCTGAAAGCGTGAGACCCGTCTATGGGTCCTATGTAATCTAGGACGGTATCAGCGCCTATGACTACATCTAGCACCTGCTGATTGGATGAGAGGAGGATCGCTTCCTCATCGCTGATCGCTGGAGAGGCTACTACATCCTTGATCAATGCTTTGAGCCTCTGTAACTCCATCACACCAGTCCTCTCATGCACTGATATGAGTTTCGCGAACCTAGAGGGGCTGAGGAACAGTAAGAATGGTCCAGGGAATCCATCAGAGAGTAACTTAGATAGGGCTGATGCGACTTCATTGACAGCGGATCCAGGTTCATCCCATGATGATATTCCCACCTTAAGCCCAGCTTTCTCCTTTATCCCATCTAAGATGACCTTCTCCTCCTCGAAAACGAGTCTACTCACTGCAGTAAGCGCTTGAGGTACTTCCAGTTTCCCTATGGACTTCGAGTAATCGAGGGAGGCTTGCGTTACCTCAAACATTTGAGATATCTCCCTCAATTGTATTACGTACCTCCTCGATTTCACACTCCCATCGAAGGAGATCTCCTCCACTGGCACGGCATCTACTCCCCTGCCCACTAGAGCGACTGGGAGGTGGGACCTCAGCCTCCTGATTGAATTAGCATATCCCTTAATTGAATCGCGGAGCTCCTCCCATCCCTCGAGATCTGGGGGATCCTCCCTAGAGCCTGAGCGATCCTCTCCCCTCATTCCAGTGAGCTCTGAAACTTCCTCAGCACCTCTAACTAACTCTAAGGCTTGCTCCTCATCCAAACTCTTCAGTAAAGCCAGGAACTCCCCGACGTGAGTCTTCTCCTCCTTAGCTATATCCTCGAAGACCTTCTTAACGGCCTCATCATCTATGCTCTTAGCTAACTGGAGGTACAGATTTATGGCATCTAGCTCAGCTATTATGCCCAGCCTGAGGGCTTGAGCTACCTCATCCCTGGAGAACTTCCTCCCCTCCGGGAGCTCGATGGGGTTCTTGCTCAGCATAACCTAAATGACAGTGGAATAATATAAATGTTCCATAACTTCAGCAGGGGCCTCTTATGGAAAAATTTTAAGTATTGAAGCCGCTATCAGTCGAGGTGATCCATTGGAAGAGGCCTCCGTAGGGGATGTCGCTAAGAGGATAGTCGAGTTGATAAAGGGAGACGATCTCCTGAAGGCGCAACCCCTCCATAGGATAATGCTAGCCCTTCTCCTCGTGGCTTCCACTATAGTAGATGTGCTCAAGGAGGATAACATCGATCTGAGCGAGGACTTCATCGATATAGTGAGGACGATGCTGAGGGCAGACGATCCCCTCGCGGACATGATGGTAGGTTGAGCTGACGTATCAAGTTTTTAAGGATGGATTCCGGGAGTTCGGGACCTCGAATGCACCAATATGCTCGATATCACGATCTAATTCATGAGGATGGAGATATGAGGGGTGAAGCTGACTCCTCAGAGGGAATTATTGAAAAATTTTATGATAGAGGGGTGAAGAGGGCTCTCGATGTGGGACGCGGAGCGAGGATGCAAAGCGTAGAGCAGAGGAGGGGCTATGGAGTAGTCGGCATAAGCGTATCTGAGGATATAGTCGATAGAGCGAGGGAGAAAGCTGAGGGAATGGGGGACGCGAGATCCTCAGCCGGGGGTACCTCGGGCATAGAATTGAGGGGGCTCATGGCGATAGCTACGCACGGTTCAGTCAGTTCCACGGATGATCAGCTCACGAAGTCCCCGGGAGCTATGAAATGCAGCTCAATGGATAGAGGGCTCATCGCATCAAGCACCCGAGATGCCTCCGGAGTCATAGAGGGGGTCTACTATGAGGTACCGGTCCCCGAGCTCGGGAGATCGGGGGGCTCTCTGACTATGAAGGGGAGCCCGCGGACAGTAGATCTCATGGAAGGGATCGCCGATCTCGATACACATTGGTCTATAATCGATCTATCCGAGGGAAGCGTGGATCCGTTTGATCATGAGATGAGGCCGAAGCTACTCACTCCTAGGGGGATAAAATATATATTGAGGAGCTATAGCCTCTCCTCACGCGAGATCCGTCCGGGATACGAGCTCTCCCCCTTCCCAGGGGATGAGATAGCGATCGTTAGAGCTTCGCCGTGGGGGAGTTGATGCATGAACGCGAGTAAGGACAGAGAGCTACCGGTTCAAGATCACATAATAGAGCTCCTGGAGAGGCTAAGGAGGGCATTGATCTCTGTCATAATATCATCTATAGCTGTCTCCGTTTTCCCTGATCCCTCCTCCTCTAGCTACAGACCCCTCATCTTCTCAATCATGGACAGAGTGAGGAGGGACATGACTGACTTGAATAACCCGATCCTGAGGCCCCTAGCTAATATCTTCGGGATAAAGGAGATAAATATAGATCTGATAGCTTACAGCTGGATAGATTCCATAGAAGTGATCTTGATGCTCTCCCTCCTCTTCGGCTTAATCATATCCTCTCCTTACGTAGCGAAGCAGATCTACGATTTCGTTGAGCCAGCGTTAGAGGAGAGAGAGAAGAGGACGATAGTTCCATTCGTCCTGGGCTTTTCCATTCTATTCTTATCAGGTGTTATTTACGCTTATTTTGTCGTCATGCCTCTGACGATATTCTTCCTCTCATTGATATATCTAGCGAGTGGTATAAAACTGATATTCTCGATTGAACAATTCTTCTCATTCATAATAGTGGGATTGGTCATCGTGGGGCTCTTCTTCACTTTCCCATTGATCGTAGCCATACTATCTTACTTAGATCTGTTGAGCCCTGAGACTCTGAGGGAGAAGTTCAGTTACGTTTTCTTCATAGTGCTCATCCTCCTAGCTATCGTGACTCCAGATCCAACTCCCGTCTCTATGATAGCTCTCTCAGTACCGTTCTTAATTCTCTACTCCCTCTCATACTTGCTGGCTAGGAAGTTCCACAGCGCTCAGCAAGTGACGTGAAATATTGCGTTAACTTTTCTACCACTCTCCCGCAATTTATTGAAAGTTTTTATCGCATCGGGGGTCCTCTCGACTATCAGCTCTATATTCAACTTCTCGCAAGCTTCCCTCACGCCTGATAGGGGCATGAGGCCGCTCTGCCCAGTGCCCACGACTAATAGTTCAGGGGGCCTCTCCGAGAAGTAATGCATGATCTCCTCCCCCGTGAGAGGAGTATGTCCACGCTCTACAGCTGAGATCTCCTTCTTCCTCCTCATGACTCGATCCGTTATGACTATATCGTGATCGTACCTGACACCATCCACTATTATATAGCCGAAGCCCGTCCCATCGACTCTCATAAGATTAACCTGAGGGGGCTCATTAAAATAATGCAATAGTGGCGGATGGTAAAGCTTAAAATCTATGGAATCGAGCTATCTCATGCTCTACGATAAGTCCCCACCGCAGCCACCTGAGGATTTCAGGATCTTGAGATACGAGGAGCTCTTATCATTCGTCAAGTCTGTCTTCGTTAAGTTGGGAGTGCCTGAGGAAGATGCATTCATAGTCGCGGATAACTTAGTCACAGCTGACTTGAGAGGTATAGAGTCGCACGGCGTCGCGAGGTTGAGGAGGTATGTAGATGGGTTGAGGAAGGGGGCCGTGAAGGCGAAGCCCAACATAAGGGTAGTGAGCGAAGGACCATCTTTCGCTCTAGTGGACGGTGACTCAGGGCTCGGGCAAGTGGTGGGGAGCTTCTCGATGAGATTAGCGATAAAGAAAGCTGAAGAAAGTGGAATAGGTCTCGTCACGACTAGGATGAGCAACCACTACGGGATAGCCGGTTACTACGCTATGATGGCGTTAGAGCGTGATATGATAGGCGTCTCAATGACGAACTCGAGGCCCCTAGTCGCTCATACTGGAGCTCTCGGGAAGTGGCTCGGCACGAATCCCATAGCTCTAGCTGCTCCAACGAGAGCCCCTCCGCCTTTAGTAATAGATATGGCTACGAGTGTCGCGCCCATAGGCAAGATGGAGGAGTACTCCAGGCTCGGGAAGAGAGCTCCCCTAGGTTGGGGGATAGATTCAGAAGGGAATCTATGCGATGATCCCGATAAGATAATGAAGGAAGGTGCTCTTCTTCCACTGGGAGGATTGGGTGAACTGATGGGCGGGCATAAGGGATACGGTCTAGCTTTACTCGTCGAGCTCTTCACTAGTGTGTTGAGCGGAGCCGCTATGCTGAGGGAAGTGGGTCAGACTGAGGCCCCTAAGCCAGCTAACGTGGGTCACTTCTTCATGGCCGTAGATGTAGCGAGGTTCATGCCGATAGATGAGTTCAAGGATAGGATGGAGAAGTTGAGAGCTGAGTTGAAGAACGCGCCTCTCCACCCTCAGTTCGATAGGATATGGGTGCACGGTGAGAAGAGTTACCTCACATCTGTGAAGAGGAGGAGGGAGGGAGTACCGATATACAAGAAGGTATTCGAGGAGATGAGGACTATAGCTGGGGAACTCGGGATCAACTTCCCCTGGGAATGATCTTATTTACAGCTTCCTCAATAGCCTTAACTGAAGCATCTATTATATCCCTGCTGGTCCCCGCGGCTTCGACCTCTTCCCTCGGGCCTATGACCCTTATCTTGAGTTCAGCTATCGCTTCAGATCCGGATGAGACAGCTATCAACCTGAACCTCCTCAAGTTGAAGCTGGGTATACCTTGGATCGATCTTATAGCTCTCGTTATCGCATCGACAGGGCCGACGCCAGTGGAGGAGGATATGACCTCCCTCCCACCGACTGATGCCCTTATAGTAGCTGTCGGAGTTATCCCGCTCCCGGTTACAGCTACCCACTCCTTCACCTTGAAGAGCCTCGGCCTCTCCCCCAGGACTTCCTCGACTGCGGACCTGAATATAGCTTCAGTTATCCTGACTCCCTCTTGAGAGAGTTCCTTCACTTTGGCCAGTATCCTCTCGACATCAGAATCACTCGCGAAGTATCCCATCTCCTTGAGTACCTCTTTAACGGCCTTCCTCCCTGAGTGAATCCCGACCCAGAACCTCCTGACCCTTCCCACTTCCTCAGGGCTCACTATCTCGTAGCTAGAGGGCTCATTAGATATAGCGCTGACGTGCACACCCGCCTCATACGTGAAGACTAAGGGGCCGACTACGGGCGATATCTCATTGAGTGGGATGCCGCTTATCCTCTCAACAGCTTCGCTCACGCTGGATAAGAGCTCCATCTTGATGTTAGTTCCTATGCCAGCGAGCTTCTTCAACCCGACTACTACTTGTTCCAGGGGCGCTATACCGGCCTTAGGGCCGAGGCCGTTGACAGATACGTGTATCTGATCGGCTCCAGCTATAGCGGCTGATATAGAGTTAGCGGTCGCCATCCCCAAGTCATTGGAGAATGTGACGCTTACCGGCTTCCTTATCCTCTTCTTCGCCTCTAAAACGATTCTCTTAGCATCATCAGGGAGCATCGCTCCGACAGGATCGCTCAAATTTATCCTATCTGCTCCAGACTCCTCAGCTATTTTGCAGAGATCCCAGAGGAGCTCATCAGATCTTCCAGCGTCCTCAAATGTGAACTCGACGATGAGATCGTGAGATTTAGCTAAGCTTATCGCCTCCCGGACTCTCTCCCTCGCTTCCTCTTCACTCATCCCGTGAGCTCTCTCGAGCAACAACCTACTAGCTGGTATGAATATATTGACGCTATCAACTCCAGTCTCTATAGCTGCTTTGACATCTTCCTTAATAGCTCTAGCTAATGCGCATATCTCAGGGGAGGAGGCCGATCTGGATAACCTCTTCACAGCCCTAACTACTTCCTTAACTACTCTCTTCTCCCCCTCAGAGGACGCTGGGAAGCCGGCTTCAATTACGTCTACCCCCAAGGTATCGAGATGGGAAGCTATCTCGAGCTTCCCCTCCAAGCCGAAGGAGACGCCCGGTACCATCTCACCCAGGGTGAGGGTCGAATCGAATATCCTCATCATACGGACAGTTGCTCACTGAGCTTATAACATCTTCTCCCAAGCTCTCTCAGGTGAGCTAGATGACTTAGACGGTAGGGAGACTACTTCAACCTCGACTTGGACTGGGAAGGGGACGCAACTCCCCATCCCCCATATGAGAGCTTCGTGATCTGAGAGCATCGGGAGGTAGGATGAGATATCCTCGACCTCTGTGTACTTAGAGATGGCCTCTTGATCGTTCCCATTCCTGAGCCTGAAGGCCACGACAGTATTAGCTTGGCTTATGACACTCTTGCTCACGTAAGCTGGTCTCTGCGTCACGATCACGAAGCCTAAGTTGTAGCCCCCCGCTTGGCTTATCGCTTCTATCAATGATTGAGCTACTCCCGAATCGTAAGGGTCTCCGACTATTGAGAAGCCCCTCTCGGGGACGACGTACTGAGCTTCCTCAATTACGACTATAAGAGCGAAGTCCCCCTCCCTCCTCCTAGATACAGCGTAATTCGATAGTTCCTCAATCATGCTCTTTATAGCGAGGAACTGATCCTCGTATCTCCTATCTGATGAGAGATCCACTATGACTATAGGGCTCTTCCTCACTTCCTCCACTATGCTGAGCCCCTCCCCATCTCCCAACTTAGGTATCTCCCTCCTCAACCTCGATTCTATCTCCCCGACTAGCGAGGGCCTCACTCTCATCTCCCTAGCTACTTGCCTGAGCTTCCTCAAGGCTTCTGCAGCATCGCCATCAGCGTCCCTCAACGCTAAGAGGATCAGTTGATGAGAGAGGGTCCCTGGCTTATACCCCAACCTCTTGGCCAGAGCCCCTGGGCTCATGCCCTTGGGTAGGAAAGCTGAGTAATCGTATATCACTCCTCCTCTACTCGAGAGCCTCTCATACTCACCTCTCCTATCGAGGACGAGGAACCTGGGCCTGGGCCTCAGATCGGAGGACTTCGCTATTAAGCTCGAGACGAAGCTGCTGTTGTGGACGAAGGCACCGTTAGCTAAGAAGTTCTGATTTTCTGGCACGTCCAAATCGTAAACATATTTCGCGTTCGTATATAATTTCTTAACGCTCACCACTCTCTCTAAGTTGACAGATGCCCTATAGATGAGCCCCTCCACTTTCTTAACTTCCTTTAGTAGTGCGCCGCCATCCATCCCCAACCTCCCATTCCAATTCTCCAATCGGTCCATGAGCATCTTGAATGAGATGGAATCCACTAAGAAGCCCTTGGGGCAGAATCTGACCGTGGATACGCCCAGTATAGATAGTATCATAGATAGGATGAGGGCCCTCCCTTCCTCTAGCATGAGGAGGGATGAGTTGCCCCTAGCCTCGTGGATAGATGTCCTGAGTAAGAGCTCCCTGAGGGCCCTGGCTAGAGGATAGAACCTGACACCGAGTTCTTCAACTTCCTCAGGGAGATTCAGGAGGGAAACGAGGCCAGAGGAAACGATCTTAGCTAGCTCAGGTGATCTGACGAATATACCTCTGTTCTTCAATGTTATGAAGTCTACTCCGGCCTCTAGGCACGCTAACTTCACTTCAGCGACATCAGGATCCATTATCAGGACTCCATCCTTTAGAGCGACTCCAGAAGCTAAGCTAATGCCGAGGAGCCTATCTAGGTGCGCTGGATAGCTAGTTGGCCTCAAGGGAGCTCCTCTAGGGACTATCAAATAGCTCTCACTCATTCCAGCTAGTTTCTTGGGCGTGACCTTGAGTAAATTAGTTCCGTCTGAGATTAAGAGGCTGTGGTCCTCAGTCACCCTCACCTTCCTCCCAGTCGATGTCTCCACTTCGTAAATCTCTCTATCCAGCTTATGCCTGTATATCCCAGCTACTTTAGACCACTTCGGAAGGAAATCGGGCCTCAGGGATAGCGTCTCATATCCTAACTCCCTCAGATCCAAGAGGACCTCATCTGGAGCCTCTCTCGGTAGTAGGCTATTGAAGAACTTCTCTATAGGGCCTATGAAATATCTCCTCTTCATAGAATCGTAGATGAGTATTATCGTGTCCCCTGTGACGCTCTTCCCGCTCCTAGTCATCCCAGTGACGAACATATGGCCTCTCGCTATCGCAGCTACATCTATGGAGAAAGGGACCCTAGTCCCCTTTATCCTACCTATCGTGAGGGGGAGCCCTTGAGAGAACCTGGGGGTCAGGAAGGAGCTCAATTCCCTAGGGTCCGGCCTCATGACCGGGGAGAGAGTCGAAGGGGGGGCTTCCAACCCCCTTATCCCGGACTCAGACCTATAACCCAATACCTCACATTCAGCTATCATGTACTCGAGATCGCTACTGTAGTCTGAGATCAAGCCTGAGCTACTCGCGAGGAGACCGGCTTTCCCGAGATCAACTTCCTCATTTATAGTTTGGATATCCCTAACTCTTATGAAGACTGGGACACCCTCCCAAGGGTGATCTATGACGTAGAAATCTCCTAGGGATACTTTAGCGTTTTTCAGCACTACGAATAGTATCCTCTTAGGGGTGGACCTAGATATGACATGCCCCACGATCTCCCTCAATCATTTTCACCCCTCTGGATTGAGAATAAAGCTAATTTCTCAGAGCTAATCCCTCTCCTCCTCGCTTCCCTCAGGATCATCCTGTATATGAGAGAGCTCTGCTTATCAGTGACTTTAGAGAGCCTATCGACAGCTAATATAGGCATCGGAAGCCCGGTGCTCGGCTCAGATATCGAGTAGATGTAAGAAGCTAGAGCATAAGCCTTATCTATCGAATATTCTGGGAGATCGAGCCTTATAGGGGCTCTTCCCCTCCTCAAGAAGATCGCCCAGGGCCTGAAGCTCCTAGCATCTCCTAGATAACTAGCGACTTCCTCCCATCCCCCGCTCATCGGGATAGGGCCTAGAGCTTCTCCCTCTCTTATCAAGAGCGATGAGATGAGGGAGTCTGAGAGGCTATCTATCCCGAGCCATTGGGAGATGTAATGACTCCTTATCCTCTTGACGACACCTAAGACGTATTTACCAGATGCTTCAGCTTCTTTGAGCAGGGATGAGAGGGAGCGTAGAGTGGCTTCATATACCTCTAAGTAAGAGCTAGAGTAACTCCTGCCCCTAGGCGCGTAATAAGATTTAGGGAGGAAGAGCGGCCCATCTATGAGTATTAGATCGCTCCTATCTAAGAGCAAGGACGCTAAATTGTACATCAAATAGTACCCTATCATAGAGGAGAGCTTCACACCTTCTTCATCATCTGAACTGGATGAGGGGGGCTTGAGAGTGGCTAAGAGGGGATCGCATATCTTGACCCCGTCCTTGAAGGCAGCTCCTACAGCTATGCTTATCGGTTGGTAACCTATTATCAGGTCCTTCCCATTAGATCCAGCATCGACAGCAGCGACCCTCAAGCCTATGAGCTCATTCGTCAGCGGAGTTATGGGAAGTATTCCCCTCAGCTTCGGTACGTAGAGCTCAGCTCTCTCCACCAGTTCGATTATATTCGAAAATAAGTCCTTGGAGAGTCTATCTAAGACCTCATTATACTTACTGTATGGTAGTATGTGGGGGGAGAGCTTAGCGAGATCGGCCTCGTTCACCCCCTCATCTCTCTTTTTCATAACTTTCCCGATACTTACACAATTATTGCTTAATAAAAGGTGATGATGTCATATTCAAGTCGGGTAATTAACCATTTTGATAATAAAAATTCCTTCATATGTCAAAAGAGGTATCAGAGGATCAAAGGTCATTAAGCTGATCAAAAAGATTATAAGCTAATCAAAATGTATTTTGATGATGTCGACGAAGGGGGTCGGGGTAACTCTCAAGGGAATAGAGAGAGCTCTAACACAATATGAGAAAGTATTAGACTTATCCGACTCTTGGTACATCTTAATAGCCCCGACCTCCCTCAATTTCCATTTATTATCGAGGATACTGTCGAGCGAAGTGAGGATGATAGTCTCCTCGATCTTCGTGAACGATGGCAGCGAGGGGGATGGATTCAGGGAGTTCAGAGATAGGCTGGCATTCATATACGGGAAGGATCATGTAGTAGAGGAGATCTTCGAGAGGATAGATCAAATAGAGATAATATCTAGGTTCTCAGAGCTATCTAATTTGATAAGAGAGTATAAAAGTGGAGAGTTAGGTTTAAGAGCTCTCGTAGTATGTTCAGGTCCTTACAAGATAGATCTCTTCCACCTCTCCCTCTATCTAGATGCTAGAGCTATAGAGCTGACTGAGGACGGCTTCAGGGAGTTGATGAGCTATCCTACATGGAAGTTGAATGAAGTATCGCTCTCCATACTCTATGTGGCTATGAAGTTAGAGGCTATGGGTGAGAGAGTGACGCCCCACTCTCTAGCGAGGTACGTGAAGCTGAAGGAGAAGGGGGAGAGGAGGGACGTCAGATCTAAAGTAGTTAGCCTCGATTATCACATAAGGAAGTACTTGGAGGGAGAAGGGCTACTTCAGAAGGAGAGGGATCCCGAGAGCAAGAGGGGGGTGGCTTACAAACTCACTAAGAAGGGTATGAACGTTGCAAAATTAGTTGAGGCCCATTTCAGGAGTCAGGGCCTCAAAATGGAGGATCACATAGACTTGAGCTCACTCAATCAATCTGTAGAGGTCAAGATATCCTCATGACTTGACCCTCTGCGTCACGATAGCTGGGCAGATCTTCGTAATTCCTCCCATTCCCTCTATCTCCTTCAATATCCTCCCGAACTCCTCCTCGTTCCTAGCCCATATCTCAACCATTATCGAGTGGTCCCCTGCTGTTATGTAGACGGATCTCGCGTAATCCCTCTTGGCTAATTCCTTAGCTACTCTCACTATATCGCCCGGGAGCACATCTACGCCCGTCAGCGATATTATAGAGTAACCTAGAGAGGCTGGATTTATCCTAGCGGTGAAGCCCTCTATTATCCCCATCCTCTCCAGCCTCCTTATCCTCTTCCTGACAGCTACATCGCTTATCTTGAGTTCCTCAGCTATCTTCCTGAAGGAGACCCTACCGTCCCTGGATATCATCTCCAAGATCTTCCTATCTCTCTCATCGAGCACTCTCACGGCCCTCTCTATCATAAGGCATGCACTCCCCCTTTATAGAAAAACATTTCGCATTATGAGGGGAAAGAGCTCTCTTAAATGGCTCAAGAAGGTAATCCCTCGAGTACTGTCGTGAAAAAGTCATGATGCTCCTCCTCATCTTTCAGGATCTTTTTGAATATCTCAGCTGTAGTGATATCCCCTTCCTCAGTCGCTACTTCTATTATCTGCTTGTAGAGAGCTATCGCCTTCTCCTCATCCTTAACGTCCTGCTCCATCATCTCCCTCAAGTCCTTCCCGACTTTTATCGGATCCGGTACTGTGGTGGGAGTCCCCCCTAGATACCAGAGCCTCTCAGCTATCTCCTCAGCGTGCTTCATCTCCTCTATTGCTATCTTCTTCAGCTCTCCCGATAGGAGTACATGTATCGGGCCTACTGTCTGGACATGCTGCCACATGTACTGAATCGAGACCTGTATCTCCCTAGCTATAGCTTGGTTCAACAGGGACTTGAGCCTCTCACTAGCTTTCCCAACCATAACCATACGTGTACACCATGAAAACATAAAACTATAGGAATATAAACTTTCGCACACGGATGTCGTTCACATATACGGAAAGGGTTTATTACTACCTTGGGACAATAGGTGGAGGTCGGATCATCGATCAGATGGTCATATTGAGCTCACTACTTCCTGAGGCTCAGAGAGAGGGAGATAAGGAGAGACTAGATCCCCTTATATTAGGGTCCATAGCTCTCTTGGGATTGAATCCAGACGAGCTAGTGGCATGCGATAGGAGATTGAAGAGAGCTGGGGTCTTTGAAGTACCGAGGGGATCTATATTAGCTATCTTAGCCCCCACTAGGGGAGGGTTAGCTAGATTAGTCTCGATAGGGAGGGTCATGGCGACAGCCACCACGCTGAGCGACGCTTATTCCTCTTACAGCCCGCTGAGTTACGATGAAGTGAGGGGGATAGATGAGGAGGTGAAGGGGATAATAGGGAGGAGAGGTGTGACGCCGATCGAGAGAGTCAAGGACGGCTATCTGATAGTCGCTGAGAACGTACTCAGGGAAGGAATTTACTACTCTGGCATGGGGGAGTTCCCAGATAGCGGTTACCTCCTCTCGGAGAGGTGGCTCGAGCTAGCTGGACTGAAAGGTGGAATATCTGGACTCTGGGGGAGGATCTGGGGGAGGTTATTCGTTTTGGAACCTGGGGAGGCTATAATCTTGATGTTGGGATTACTAGCTTCATCACCTACTATAGAGGAGCTCATAACAGAGGGCGATCTGGAGTCGATAAGAGGGATGAGCCAGCACGAGTTCTTCATGAGGCTTATAGGAGGTGAGTTGAGGAGGATAAAGTACATGGGGTGGCACTTGATGAGGAGGTGAGAGCATGAGGTGGAGGCTCTTACTGGAGAGCGGAGATGCTGTGCTGAATATGGCGATAGATGAAGCTCTAATGAGGTTCGGAATGCCGACTGTCAGGTTCTACAAGTTCTCCCCTAGTGCGATAACGATAGGCTACTTCCAGAGGGTCGCTTCCTCTGTGAACTTAGAGGAAGTGAGGAAAGCTAATGTGAGAGTGATCAGGAGGATAACTGGCGGGGGCTCAGTGTATCACGATGAGAACGGCGAGCTGACTTACTCAGTAACTGGGGGGGAGGACCTCTTCCCGAGGGGAGTCCTGGAGAGCATGAAGTACATATGCGAGGGGGTAGTGAGGACTATAAGGATATTGGGCGTTGAAGCTAAGTTCTCGGGGATAAACGATGTCTTGATATCTAATAAGAAGGTATCGGGGAGCGCTCAAGCTAGGGAGGGCGGAAGCTTACTGCAACACGGGACTATAATGTATGCGACAGATCTCGAGAGGCTAGCTTCCCTCTTATGGGCTCCCAGGGAGAAGTTAGAGGATAAAGGTCTGAAGAGCATCCTGGAGAGAGTGACTACAATCTCTAGGGAGATAAATAGGAATCTGAGCTTCAATGAAGTCCTAGATGCAGCAATAGAGGGTTTCTCATTCTTAGGGGAGTTTCAGGAGGGTGGATTGAGTGAGGAGGAGTGGAAGCTCGTCGATATTTTAGTTGAGAAGTACTCGAGCGATTCTTGGAACTTCAGGAGGTGATCTTATGAAGGTATTCAGGTCTAAGGCAGGAAAAACGCTTGAAATAAGATTGGAGCTTGATGGAAATTTGATAAAGGAGATAGAGATCTCAGGTGATTTCATGGTATTCCCGAGTGATGCTATTGAGGAACTGGAGAGGAAATTGAGAGGGAGGGCCTTGGGGGAGCATGAGGGAGTGATTAGGGAGGTGCTGAGGAGGGCTGAGTTAGTCGGGATAACAGAGGATGATATAATAAATGCTATATGGGATATCGCGAGGTCATAGCCATTATCTGATGCGAGGTCCCGGGGCCCCCTCAGGTGGGGAGGCGTTCACGCGATTCGGAGGGATGGGCCCGATCTGAGGATCGTAAAAAATATTTAATTTTTATCGGGCTAGTCTATTTTTAAGATAAAGCTTATATTTTCGTACTGCCGGAGAAATACTATGAATCCCCACTCCAGGTGGATCGCTATCCTAGTGCTATCAACTATACTACTGACCCCCTCCCTCGGGTGGAGTTCATGCATCACGGCATCTTACAATACATACACTGAGAGGATCAGACCTGGCGAATCCGGTCTCGTGGATATTAATTTAATTAATCATTGCTCATATCCGGTCAATCTAATCGCTAAAGCGATTACATTAGATGGCGATCCTGGGAACGATTTTGAGACCTCTGTCTACTTGAACCCGGGCGAGTCGAAGGCTGCTCGCATAAGGATATCGGTCCCCTCCTATTACGAGGATAAGACCCTCCAATTCTACGTCGTTATCTACCAGATGGTGGGAAACGCTTACGCTCCCGTGATAGAGCTCCCTAAGTTGAGCGTATTAGTCTTCCCCGAGTTCAGTATATTCGTGAGGACCTTCAATAGCACTGTAACAGCTGGAGGGAGATTGCTCGTCAGCATTAAAGCATCTAAAGACGCCGTTAACTCTATATATGATGCGATAGTGTTCCTGAGCACTGACATCGAGCCTCCCACGAAGATCCAGATGATAAAGCTCAGCTTATACCCGAACAGGGAGACGAACTTCTACGTAGATATACCTAAGAACATGAGGCCCGGAACTTACAAGTTATCATTCGAGATATGGAAGAAGAAATACAAGCTCTCAGAGAGCGATCCTCTGAATCGCCCGCTAATAACGGTGCTACCGGCTCCCGAGACTCCAACGTATACTACTCCAACTCAGACAACTACTGAAACCGGTCAGACAACTACTGAAACCAGCCCGGTGACTCAGACGACGGAGGAGCGGACGACGAGCCCCACAGTTAGGGAGGAGACTCCAACTATAATTCAAACGGTTACGACGCAAACAGTCACTGTCATCAAATCCACGGGGACATCAACTATCTTACTCGCCTTAGGAGTCGTGGCACTCGCTCTAGTGATAGCAGTGCTCTTACTCGTCGTGAGGATGAGTAAGAGGAGCAGTACAACTTAATTTTTTTCAGAGGACCCCTAAGCGGCATCTCGAAGCGTACATATAGATGCTTGAAGTCTAGATTCACCAATATCTCAGAATTACGCTCCTCAAAGCTGGATCAGCTATCTTGTATCCCTCCTCGGTCTTCTCCAAGAACCCGGAATCCACTAAGTTGCTCAAGATAGAGGACAGACTACTATATATCTTGCCGATCCTCGCCTCGATTCCCCTTTTTATCTGAGTCCACCTTGCATGCCCTAAAGTAGCTATGATCTTCAACGCTTCCCTATACCTACTCTCAGCCACTCCGTATATCCTCAGGGCATGCTCGAGCTCGCTCACAGCGAGCTTAGAGGCCCTCTTCTCTATACTCTCTACAGGCTCCTTACCGTTGATCATTGAGAGGCCGAAGTAAGTGAGCCACCCTATTATCCCATCGAACCTCCCCCTCGCTTCCTCCAACAAACTATCCTCTACTTTCATTCCGACTTGCTCAAATCCCCTCCTCAGGAAATCCATAGCTTCCTCATCGCTCAGCTCCCTCCCTCACTTCTTTGAAAGGTCTACCGTATAGAGGGGCTTCCGGATCATCCACTCTGAGGAACCTGTATAATAAGCCGACTTGAGAGCCCGATAAGATCTTGAGG
This sequence comes from uncultured Nitrososphaerota archaeon, assembly GCA_964519515.1. Lineage (GTDB taxonomy): Archaea > Korarchaeota > Korarchaeia > Korarchaeales > Korarchaeaceae > Korarchaeum. The sequence continues at coordinate 3,838 of CAZFIJ010000075.1, read as the reverse complement.
TCGAGGTGATCGTAAGCATAAGCTATCATAGAATCGAACCTATGTCTCGATCTCCTCAGCTCCTGAGCTTCGTCTGTAACTAAGACCTTCCCCTCTAATGCATGTAAGACGCTTATGAGGGAGTTAATATCTCTCTCCTTGAACCTTATCCCTGTCTCGGATATGCTTATGCCCTCAATTCTGCTCAATATCCTTCTAGCCCATGACTTCCTGGTGAGCTCAGCTTCAAAGAGATCGAGAAGGAGCTCATGCTTATCATCCCAGAAGGGAGGAGTCTACAGTCGAGGAAGATGTTATCGAGCTTCTCCTCATTCAGATATGTCAATATAAGGGATGTCTTCCCATATCTCCTCAGATCCGTCACTATGACAAGCTTCCTCCGCTTGAGACCATCCGAGAGTTCCCTTAGTTCGGTCCCTATATCGAAGAGATCTTCTTGGTCTTGGGCTCTGGGTCGAAGTACATCTAGTCACTCCCCTAACTTAGGGGGGTAACTCAACCTTAAAGATACGCTCAGGCATATGATGAGCGCATCTAGTGACAATATATTAGATCCATCGGGGGATATATGTTGTCATCTATCAGAGCCCTGGGAAGATAAGTAAAGGTTCAGATGCTATATTCCATATCGCTAGCGATCTCCACACCAGTCTCCACTGGTATCACCACGGTCCTCCCGATGGAATTCCCATCTATCATAGAGCTGGAGACAGTCGCGGCCACTATCAAGATCTTATTAGAGAGCTCCCTGAATACCCTAGAGAACTCTGATTTGAGAATAGATGCTCCTTCAAGAGCTTCAGTGGGTAGCCTCAGTAGTCCGAGCATCTTCTCATTCGGGAATAAGAGCTCAGGGGCTTCTAAGTATAGGATGACTCTCTCATCCCCCCTCAAGTTTTTAGAAGTCTCCTTTATCTCAGAGAGGACATTATGAGTTTCCTCAGCTACTGAGGATGCATATAATAAGAGCAATCTGGATCCAGTTATCCCAGCGGCTATCTCAACGACCTTCCTTATCTTCTCCAGTTCCTCGCCCTTCGAGAATTCTAGAACGATGAACTCCTTCTTGCCCTCATTTATATCATTTATGAGGCGATCAGCCAGGCCCTTGAGCTCGATGACTTCCTCTAAGCTGGACTCATCAGCTACAGGATACCTCTCGACGATCCCCTTACCCCCTCCGGATAAGTAGGGGGCTAAGCCCTCCCTACTCACTAGAGTCTCCACCATATCCGATAGTAAATTCAATATTCTCCCGACCGGTAGAGCTTCTAATAACTTCAGAGTCATTCTAACGGAACTCGCTGCATCTAGATCCCTCAGGAATATTGAGTACATCGTCATAGCGGAGAGCATATCTAATAAGTGATCGTAACTCTCTCCTGAATTTATACAACTTTCGAATCTCTCCCTGATCCTCACAGGATCTAGATCTGTCTCAACTATCCCCCTTATCACTTCCTCATCCAACCTAGTCATGTGGAGAAGCACACTCATATTGAAGGGGCCTTTCCTGTTCTCACTCCTCCTCTTACTCGGCTCTATCCACTTCCAATTCTTTATTTCTACGTACTCGCCCTCAGTCTCGACGCAATTCACAGCTGGAGCGTAAGGGCAGGGCCTGACCCTCCCCACTACCCTGACCCTATCGCCCGGGAGGAGGTAGATATCCGTTGACGGCATGATCACTGTTATCTTAGCGGTCCCGTCATCCAGTGAGAACCTCTCATAAGAGGACCCGCCCATCAGGAATATCGGTAGGAGCTCAGTTACCGTGCCCTCTAGCTCTACTTGAGAGCCCCTCGGGAGCTTGCCACTGACTATATCCTCAATGGGCATACGGACTAAAGAGGTGAAATATAATAAAGTTTCGGCCCCTAGCTCTCGATAAATTTTTTATGTTAAGATCCCCTCGATTTCGCTCTCATTAAGTAATCGGCTCTTCATCCAGTGCATCGATCATCTGAAGCCTTCCAGCGATCCTCGATATCATAGAGATATGAAAGGCATGTCGCCGACAGAATCTAAAATCCTTTAAGGTCATATCGGAAAAATAGTTTAATGGTAGCTCGCGGGCTCACGAGGAGATCAGTGAGACTTTGAACTCGCGATAGCTCTCATAGCTGATATTATGAACCAGATACCGAGCAATATTATGAGGACCCCGCCGAAGAGTCTCCATTCTATCTCGAAGCCGGTGAGAATGGATAATCCCCCTAAGATGAAACCTATACCGAGCAAGGCTAAGATAATATTCCCTATGAGACCACCTCTCCCCACGTAAGATTCTATAGCCCTCTCGTACTTAGATTCCTCCTCTGCGGGCTCCTTGATAATAGCATCTAAGATCGCCATGCTCAAGAAACCGAGCCCCATGCCCACGAACAACCCCGGGGCGACTTGATCTATTAGGATCCCTATCCCCAACCCGAGGAACATGAAAGCTACGAACAAAAACCCATGGAGTCCTTGCTCTTGAACGCTTCACCTCAGACATAGCTAATCCCGTCACTTAGAGAGTCCTCAATAAAGAGTATTTGAGCATTCGAGATCTCACTATGAGGAAGCTCCCACGAGGGAGCTTTCTGATATCAATTATAGTCCATCGATCTAAGCTAGTTCCATAATTAGAGTTCGTCTAACGCTAGGGATGCCATTACTTTCGCGTCTTCCACCATATTGTCTATGACGCAATACTCATCGGGTTGATGCGCTGTTTCCTCAGTCGTCATCCAGACAACAGCTTGAAGGCCAGCTCTCCTAAGGTAAGCAGCACATGTACCTCCTCCTATTCCCATTGGTTTAGCTTCCTTTCCCCTCAATAGCTTCACTGCTCTCTTTATCCTCCTGACTATCTCCGAGTCCGGGTCTGTGAATGAGGGCTCGCTCCTCTCGACTTCTTCCACAGTTATATCAACTCCGTAAGCCTCGAATGCCTCTGCAATTTTCTTAACAGTCTCTATGACTTCACCTATATCGTACCTTGGCAGGATCCTGCAATCGAAGTAGATTATATCAACCCCCGGGATCGTGTTCACGTTATCCACGCCCCCTTCCCTCTTCGTAGGTTCGAACGTACTGACGGGAGGGTCAAAGAGCCCATCTACCTCATTGAACTTAGAGTGGAGGACGTCATCTATAGCTGTAGCGAGCCTCATCCCTATCCTATGGGCATTCAATCCCTTCTCGGGAGTGCTCGCATGGGCCTGCTTTCCCCTCACAGTTACCCTGATCCAGAGTATCCCTTTCTCAGCTACTTCTATCATAGTCCCGTCCTTATTACCGGCATCGGGAACTAGTATCAGATCGTCCTCAGAGAATACCCCCTCAGATATCAGATGCGATATCCCGTATTTACTCCCTGTCTCCTCATCAGATACTATAGCGAGGTTCAGCCCATAGTCAGATCTTATCTTGAGATCAGCTAACGTTTTCACAGCGTATAGAGAGGATATTATAGCTTGCCCATCGTCTTCAGTCCCTCTCCCATATATCCTCCCGTCCTTAATGACGGGCTTGAAGGGATCGGAGCTCCAACCCTCCCCAGGGGGGACTACGTCCATGTGACTGACTATCCATATGTTCCTCCTGCTCCTCCCCCCATACCTCACTATTACGTTAGGCCTGATCCCAGAAGGGACTCTCTCATCTCGAGCATCCACTCTCTCTACATCGAGCCCCATGTCCCTCGCTAGCTTCTCTATGAACTCAGCTTTCCTTATCTCACCATCCCCTCCATTCTCAGGTCCTATACCTCCAAGGGGGATCATCTCCATCATTGAGGATACCATAGCGTCCCTCAGCTCATCTATCCTCCTAGCTATCTCATCTATCATAC